>NZ_AP038333.1:643676-965514 GCF_047159385.1 Alteromonas sp. D210916BOD_24 | reverse complement strand
TCACCATGGGCACCAATAGTCAGTCCCCCAGTACTGTGATCAGCAGTTAGCACCACCAGGGTGTCGGGGTGTGAAGCAACATAGTCTTTGAGGTATTCAATTGTTAATGCTAAATCGTGCATCTCTGCCATTGCAGAAGCGATGTCGTTTGCGTGACCCGCCCAATCAACCTGACTTGCCTCAACGAGCAGAAAAAAACCATTGTCATTTTCCAAATGTTTAATGGCGTGCTTCGTCATATACTGCAGGCGATTTTTGCGCGTGTCATCTAATACAGCGGGTAACGCCACTGGCGCGAATAACCCCAACACATTGCTACCTGCAGGGAGAGAAGCTAAACGGTTATATGAATCCGCATATTCGTAGCCCGCGTCGATAAACTGCGCCAGAATATCCCGGTCTTCCCGCTCGAAATAGCTAGTTCCACCGCCTAACATTACATCAGCGACTAATGCGCCATTCACGCGTACATCAAAAAAGTCTTCTGCAATTTCGTTATAATTTTTTCGGCTTTCATTATGCGCAATATAGGAAGCTGGTGTGGCATGTACAATTTGTGAGGTGACCGCCAGTCCTGTACGCATACCCTTACTTTTTGCGAAGTATATCACAGACTGTAACGGCTTTTTGTCCACATCAACGCCAATTGCGCCGTTGTAAGATTTGACGCCTGTGGCAAGCGCTGTCGCAGCAGCAGCTGAATCTGTGACATAGCCGGAAACCTGAGCAGGATATGTCGATGCATTACCTACTAAAATATCGTCAAAGACTACATTCTCAATATATGGGGTTGAAACATCATCAACATAATTGCGATATGCGGTGGTGTAGGCTGGCCCCATGCCGTCTGCCACGACCATGATAATGTTCTTGGGTAATGTATTTTGATTTGGTGCGGACGTCTTAGGTACGTCTTCAGTCAAACCACAGCTGGCAAGAAAAGCCACTGACGCGCATGCCAATGTCGATACGCGAACAAATTGTTTAATCATGTAAACTTCCCTGAGTATTGGGTATCGCCCCTAATAGCTTTTGAGTTGAGGCAATGAGAACAATAAAATCTGATACTTAGTGTAAAGCAGGTCCCCTTCATCCTCAAAGGTTTCTGACAATTTAACTCATGGAGATGAACCTTTCACAATAAGCAGTCCCGCTGAGCAGCGGGAACTTGAATGCTTAAGTGGCTATTTTTTTGCGGTGAGGTACTCTCGCATCCTTTGTTGTGCGACGTCCACTAGCATGTCAGGCTGAAACTTGGAAATAAAACGATTACAACCTACTTTTTCTACCATCGCATCGTTAAAGCTACCACTGAGTGACGTGTTTAGAGCGATAAATAAATCGCTCATACGCGGGTCATCTCTTACCTCTGAGGTAAGTCGATAACCATCCATTTCAGGCATTTCGGCGTCAGTAAACATAAGCAAAATTTCATCAGACGGCCGCTTGCCCTCATCAGCCCACTTCTTCAATAGTCGCAATGCTTCAGCGCCATTTTTTCGCTCTATAATCGATACCCCTAATTGCTCAAGAGTATCCTTGATTTGTTTACGCGCCGTACTTGAGTCATCAACAATGAGTACTTTCTTACCCTGAAAATGATTGACGATTTCAGTATCAAGCACCTCTTCAGAAATTGATGTGTCATAATCAATGATTTCGGCAAGTACTTTTTCTACATCAATGATCTCAACGAGTTCTGATTTACCCTCAACATTCACCTGAGTGATAGCGGTTAGATAGTTAGACTTACCAATCCCTGACGGAGGCGGCTGAATATCCCCCCAGGATGTGTTCACAATGCTTTTGACTTCACCAATAATAAAGCCCTGCACGCTGCGGTTGTACTCAGTGATGATTACATTTCTGGCGAAGTCCTCAGCCACATTTCCACGCATTTTAATGGCTTGGCGAAGATCGATGATAGGAATTGAACTTCCACGATAGTTCATTATGCCCTTGAGGTTGTAGTGAGAGCCTGGCATAACATTAAGTTTAGGGACGTTAATCACTTCCTTAATTTTAAAGACATTCATTGCGAAGACATGCCGTGTGCCTAATTGAAACATTAAGAGCTCAAGCCTGTTTTCGCCTACAAGCTTAGTTCGTTGATCGACAGACGACAGTACACTGTTACTCATACCACTCACTTTTCTTTAAAAATCAATATACTTGAGATTATACACCCAGCGTTATAGCGACAATTTACCTTGTGCAACACAACATGGCTATTACTCTTTTTGGTAATGAAGCGATTCATCACAAGTGCAGGACGTGACATAAGTCACTATCCCCAATAACAGCGTAGCCAATGTCTGGGAAATTATCCTCTTTTAGCACTAACATTTTATTGTCGCTAATACGGTCATCTCGACTCAACAACGTGACACGACACTCAGCCACCAACATTCACACAATAAATGACCGTAATGCAAATTATATATTTCTATTATTCGCCGTTGGGAACTAGGATGAAATGGAACTCACGGGAACGCCCTACAGCGTAAACGCAAACAACGTTAAGTATTTTAATTATAGTCGGGAGAGACGCTCATGTCGCAATATCAACAAGACATTGATAACTTCGCCACATTAAAAGCAGCACAAAACGGTACCTGGGAAGGTATCAACCCAGAATTCGCTGCCCGCATGAAAATTCAGAACCGTTTCAAAACCGGTTTAGACATCGCCCGTTACACGGCAAGTATCATGCGCAAGGACATGGCTGAATATGACGCAGACTCGTCTCAGTACACGCAGTCGTTAGGGTGCTGGCACGGTTTCGTTGGTCAACAAAAAATGCTATCTGTTAAAAAGCATCAAGGTACAACAAACAAAAGTTACCTTTACCTTTCTGGCTGGATGGTAGCAGCACTTCGTTCTGAGTTTGGCCCGCTTCCAGACCAATCTATGCACGAGAAGACATCTGTTTCGGCATTAATTGAAGAGCTTTATACCTTCCTTCGCCAAGCTGACGCACGTGAATTGGGTGACCTTTTCCACAAACTTGACGACGCGAAGAAAAACGGCGGTGATGTAGCGGCTATTCAAGCGGAAATTGACAACTACGAAACTCACGTGGTTCCAATTATTGCTGACATCGACGCAGGCTTTGGTAACGAAGAAGCAACGTACCTACTTGCAAAGCAAATGATTGAAGCTGGTGCATGCTGTATCCAAATTGAAAACCAAGTATCAGATGCTAAGCAATGTGGTCACCAAGACGGTAAAGTAACCGTGCCACACGAAGACTTTTTAGCGAAGATTAACGCAGTACGCTATGCATTCCTTGAACTGGGTGTTGATGAAGGTGTAATCGTTGCACGTACTGACTCTTTAGGTGCTGGCCTGACTCAGAAGATCCCTGTATCTACATCTGAAGGCGACTTAGCCGCACAATACAACGCTTTCCTTAAAACCACGCCTGTTGCAAGTGCTGACGAATTAAGCGAAGGCGACCTAGTCCTTAAGCAAGGTGGACAACTGGTTAAGCCAGAGCGTTTGCCCAATGGCTTGTTCCGCTTTAAAGATAACACAGGTTTTGATCGCGTAGTCCTAGACTGTGTAACATCACTTAAGCACGGTGCAGACCTGTTGTGGATTGAAACTGAGAAGCCTCACGTAGGTCAAATCGCTGAAATGGTTAATGCCATTCGCGAACAAGTGCCTAACGCGAAGCTTGTATACAACAATTCACCTTCATTTAACTGGACGCTTAACTTCCGTCAGCAAGTATTTGATGCGTGGACAGAAGAAGGCAAAGACGTATCTGGTTACGACCGTGCGAAGCTTATGTCTGCTGACTACGACGACAGTGAACTTGCCGCAGCTGCGGATGAGAAGATTAAGAGCTTCCAGGCAGATGCTGCTCGTGAAGCGGGCATCTTCCACCACCTAATTACGTTGCCGACATATCATACAACGGCGTTGTCTACCGACAATCTGGCCAAAGGTTACTTTGGTGAAGAAGGTATGCTTGCTTATGTACGCGGCGTTCAGCGCCAAGAAATTCGCCAGGGCCTAGCATGCGTTAAGCACCAAGCAATGGCAGGTTCTGACCTAGGTGATACACACAAAGAGTACTTCTCTGGTGAAGGTGCACTTAAAGCGTCTGGTGAAGATAACACCATGAACCAGTTTGACGTGTAACACAAACAGGTAATGAGTTAAACGGAAAGTATCCCAACCTTTCCAGTAGGGCACCTTCGGGTGCCCTTTTTCATTGCGTGAAGAAAGTGAATTTGCTACTCCACTTCTCATCAGCAAGGAAAGCCTTCTACACCACGTAAACCCAATCACCCTGCGTTTTTTCAAAATTATTCACACTACTTATAGCGCCCCCACCTTTAATCATCAGCAATATTTTTTCAAAAAGCATAATTAAAAGATATAAAACCATACAATCAATAACTTATTAATCTAAATTGGGGTTACTTAAGACTAAACGCTTATCTGACAAGCCATAAAAAAAGACTTATAATAGCCAGGTTTAATTCCGATTAGAAAGAGCATTAGAATAATGAATATCGCCAAGGTCGACCTTAACTTGCTAGTTTATTTAGATGTTTTACTGCGTGAAGGTAGTGTGACCAAAGCAGCGAATCAACTTAGCATCACTCAACCGGCAATGAGTAACGGCCTAAAGCGTCTACGGGATTTATTTAAAGATCCACTTCTGGTCAGAACCAGTGACGGCATGACGCCAACAAAACGGGCACTTGAACTACAGCCAATCATTCGCGATGTGTTGAGTCGGCTTGAAAGCTCTATACAACCGGAAACTGACTTCGATCCCCTCACCAGCGATAGAACATTCCGTATTATGACCAGCGATTATGCGGAAAGTACACTACTTCTAGAGTTGGTGGGTAGACTGGCAGATGCCGCTCCCAACATAACACTCGATCTTATTACTCCCAGTGACGTAACCTTTCACGATGTGGAACAAGGTAAAGTTGATATGGCGATTAACCGCTTTGACGAATTACCGCTGTCATTTCATCAAAAGGTCATATGGTATGATACGTTCAGCTGTGTGATGAGTGCCGATCACCCTCTTGTAGAAAAATGTGATTTAGAGGGGTACTTAAAGGCTCAACATATTTGGGTAAGTAAAACAGGATTTGGCGTAGGTGTAGGTATCGATCCGAATGAAGTACAAAAATTGGGATGGGTTGACGCCGAGTTAACTAAGATAGGGAAACAACGAGCCATTCGTGTATTTACCCGTCACTATCACGCTGCATTACAGATTGCTAAAAAGCAAAAATTAATAGCAACCCTTCCTAGCAAAGCCGCACGACTGTTTAAACACGACCCTGACGTTGTGATAAAAGAGCCGCCTTTTGACATCCCGCCTATCGCTTTAAAAATGGCGTGGAGTGCGCTGTTGCACCACGATGCAGGGCACATTTGGTTACGCCGTCTTATCAGTGACGTGGCCAGTGAAATGAATGCCGGCTAAACATTCACATCAACTATGACAAAGATACAAACCATAAATTAAAAAACTATCTCTATACGCACTACACTGAACCAACAGACAAATGTATAGAGGTAGTTATGCAAGGATATATCACTAGAGGCCGACTACAGGTTGCTGAGCAACTCGACAAATTTATCAACCAGCAGGCCCTACCGGGAACTGGTGTTGAAGAAAGTGCATTTTGGCAAGGCACTGAACAGCTCTTCGCAGAATTCATCCAACAAAACCGCGCGTTGTTAAACAAGCGCGAACAACTTCAACACGCTATTGACGACTACCACAAAGCTGGCAACCCCACCACCGGCACTGACTATACCGATTTTTTAAAGCGCATAGGTTATCTTGTAGAACAACCGTCTCACGTTCAGGTTAATACCACCTGTGTGGATGCAGAGATTGCCACAATGGCAGGCCCGCAACTGGTTGTGCCTATTAACAATGCGCGCTATGCATTGAATGCAGTGAACGCCCGTTGGGGAAGCTTGTACGATGCATTTTACGGTACTGACGTTATCAATAATGAAGGGGGCGCTGAAGCAGGTAAGCAATACAACCCCGTACGCGGTGCCAAAGTAGTGGCAAAGGCCAAAGCCTACCTAGACACCATGATCCCGCTTGCCAAAGGCACTCACAGTGACGTAACTGACTACAAAATAGAAACCGGTCAACTATCAATAGCACTTGCTAACGGTGATATCACCACATTGGCTAACACTGAACAATGGCAAGGCTACCAAGGGGACATCGATGCACCAAGTGCATTGTTGTTTGTTCACAACGGCCTACATTTTGAACTACAACTCGACCCTACACACCCCATAGGAAAAAGCGACCCTGCTAATGTGAAAGATGTATTGGTTGAAGCGGCCCTCACCACCATTATGGATTGCGAAGACTCAGTGGCAGCGGTTGATGCTGAAGATAAAACGCTAGTATACAGCAACTGGTTGGGCTTAATGAAAGGTACGCTAAGCATAGAAATGACCAAAGGCGGTCAGAAACTGCGTCGTTCTATGCACCAAGACAGAGTGTATAAACCTTCAAAACACGCCCATGTACAAGGGGAATTAACGCTATCAGGCAGAAGCCTGATGTTCGTGCGCAACGTGGGTCACCTTATGACCAATGACGCCATGTTATTTGACGGTGAAGCTGTGCCAGAAGGCATTATGGATGGCATCATTACATCGCTTATCGCAAAACACGATCTGTTGGGCAACGGGAAATTTAAAAACAGTCGCGAAGGCAGTATCTATATTGTAAAACCCAAAATGCACGGTCCAGAAGAAGTTGCCTTTTCAAATGCCTTATTCGCCCGCATCGAATCGATTATCGATGTGCCGCTTAACACGATAAAAATGGGCATTATGGATGAAGAGCGCCGCACCAGTGTGAATCTTCAAGCGTGTATAGCCGAAGCCAAGTCGCGAGTGGTATTTATTAACACCGGCTTTCTAGACCGAACGGGTGACGAAATTCACACGTCGATGCTTGCAGGCCCCTTCGCCGATAAAGCATCGCTTAAAGCCATGCCTTGGATAAAAGCCTATGAAACGGCCAACGTAGCAGTAGGACTGCGCTGTGGACTGTCTGGTAAAGCACAAATTGGTAAAGGCATGTGGCCTATTCCCGACCAAATGCAAAATATGATGGAGACAAAGGTTGGTCACCCCAAATCAGGTGCCAACACGGCCTGGGTGCCTTCCCCTACTGCCGCTACATTACACGCGCTGCATTATCATGATGTAAACGTATTTGATGTCCAGCAGTCACTGGATGAGCACTTTGACGGACTGAATGATATTCTTACCATCCCATTGCTTAGCGACGCCGCCACGCTGACTCGTGAAACAATTAAACGGGAAATTGACAATAACGTTCAGGGAATTTTGGGTTACGTTGTACGCTGGGTCCACCAAGGAGTAGGATGCTCAAAAGTACCCGATATCAACAATGTGGGTTTAATGGAAGATAGAGCAACACTGCGCATATCGTCTCAACACATCGCCAATTGGTTGGAACACGGTATTGTCAGTGTTGATGAGGTGAAAGCCTCATTGGCCAAAATGGCAGTGTTAGTCGATGAACAAAACGCGGGAGACGAGGAATATATTCCTATGGCTCCTGATCTTGAAAACTCCATCGGGTTTCAAGCGGCAAGCGAACTTATTTTCAAAGGTAAAGAGCAGCCAAGTGGCTATACTGAACCATTGCTTCATGCTAAACGCAGGGAAATGAAAGCAAAGTTGGCACAAGGGTAAAAAGCTTTGTGACATTACATCAGGCCTTCTCGCGTGAGCGAGAAGGTCTTTTTTATTTTCATCCTACACCTGGTAAAAATCGCGATACCAGTTTACAAATGCCTCGATACCCGTTTTAACTGTGGTCGTGGGTTGATATCCGGTGTCTTTAACCAATGCAGAGACATCAGCATACGTGTCAGGTACATCACCGGGTTGCATAGGTAACAAGTCTTTTTTGGCTTCTATCCCTAAGGCTTTTTCAAGGGTTTCAATAAAACTTAATAAGTGCACCGGGGTCTGTGCGCCAATGTTGTACACTCTGTAAGGCGCTTTACTGCTACTCGGATCCGGATTGTGACCATCCCACTGCTCATTAGGTTTAGCCACATTATCAAGGGCCCTAACAACACCTTCTACAATGTCATCGATATAGGTAAAGTCGCGGCGGTGATTGCCGTAGTTGTATACGTCTATCGTTTTCCCTTCTAAAATGGCCTTCGTAAATTTAAACAACGCCATGTCTGGCCTACCCCAAGGGCCATAAACAGTGAAAAACCTCAAACCGGTTGTCGGTAGCTGATACAAGTGGCTATAAGTATGTGCCATTAATTCGTTGGCCTTTTTAGACGCGGCATAGAGGCTTACTTGATGATCAACATTGTGTTGTTCAGAAAATGGCATAGTCTCGTTGGCACCATACACCGAGCTAGACGAAGCATAGACGAGGTGTTTGACACCTTGATGGCGACACCCTTCAAGAATATTCACAAAGCCGACTAAGTTTGAATCAACATAGGCATTGGGGTTCTCGATTGAATACCGCACGCCAGCTTGCGCGGCCAGATGCACTACTCGGTCAAAGTTATGCTCTTCAAAGAGCAACGCCATTTTGTCACGCTCCTCTACGCCCATCTTTATAAAAGTAAAGTTAGCCGCCGCATCACTTGCCTTAATTTTTTCAAGGCGAGCGTGTTTTAATTTCACGTCGTAGTAATCATTGATGTTATCAATGCCTATTACACAGTCGCCTCGGTTAATGAGGTATTGCGCTACCGCTGCGCCAATAAATCCTGCAGCTCCGGTGACTAAGATCTTCATTTTTTGTGACATCTCTATTTTCTCAATTTACCCATGATACATCGTGAAATTAGGTATTCTTGATTATTTAACATGTTGAACGCTAATGTCTTTATAGCGTGAATACAATAAAAATGTCACGATAAATGAAGTTTAGAAAAAAATGTGAGTCCACGCCATTATGTCTGTGAATATTGTTGAAAGAATCAAATTACTTCTAGGCAATCGCGCTAACATTATCAAAGAGTCACCCATCACTCAGGGCACTGAGGGCTTTGAGCAAAAAATTCTATGCCAAATAAAGGTTCGTGACACAGAATCGATTGGGTTGATTTTGAAGTTAGCCAATGAGGTGGCTGCCGATCCGGACTATGCATTTTCTATCCATCCCATCAGTACAGGTCAAAACTGGGGGTATGGCTCAGCTACACCAAACAAAAGTGACAAGCCCATTGTGGTACTCGACCTTAAGGGATTAAACGCTATTATTGATTTCGATCCAGCCAGCGGCTTGTGTACCTTGCAACCAGGTGTGACCCAACAACAGCTTTATGATTATCTACAGGAAAATGAATTACCCTTTATGGTGCCAGTAACAGGTGCCGGCCCCACATGCAGTCTCTTATCTAATGCCCTTGAACGGGGCTATGGTATTACACCGATAGCGGACCATTTTTCAGCCCTCACTCAACTAAAGGGCTATCTACCCACTGGCGACTTCTATTCTTCGTCACTCAATTGCATGGATCAGTCACAAGAAAAGTGGGTCGACAAAGCGTATAAATGGAAGCATGGTCCTTACCTCGACGGTCTATTTACCCAGTCTGGCAATATGATTGTCACCGAAGCAACGCTTTCTCTGGCGCGAAAGCCGCAAGGCTTTGACTCCTTTTATTTGCGCTTTTATGGAGAAGATAGTTTTAAAAATGCCTATGATTGCACTCAGCAACTCTTCAAACAACTCGGTGGAGTCGTTGGCGGTATAAACGTAATGGATAAAACGCGGGTGATGGCCATGGTTGCTGAAAACCCGCAGGACAAATCCTTACATAAAGTAATGACAGACGAACAAAAGGCCCGCCTGAGTGACGAACATGACATCCCTGAGTGGACTGTTGTCGGCACCCTTTATGGCAGTCAATCTATTGTAAAAGCGGCAAAGCGAGAAGTACGTACAATAAGTAAGCCATTGGCTGATAAGTGCTTTTTTGCAAACTCTCCGATTATCCATCTGGCGAGGTGGATATGTGAGCACTCCTCGTTTTCCATGTTAGCCCCCGTTAAGCGCCAGCTAGACAGTCTGACAGCCGCTACAGAAATTATGCTTGGTAAGCCCAATCAAATCGCTCTACCGCTGGCTTATTGGCGAAACCCACATGTCCCCCCTTCACAGACATCAGTGTTAAACCCTGCAAGGGATAATTGTGGATTACTTTGGTATGCACCACTTATTCCAGCCACAATTCACGCCATGCAAGATTTTGTTGCAATGGTGCGTTCAATAGCACCCAAATACAATATAGAGCCCTTAATTACTTTTACCCACGCCAGTGCATTTAATATCGACAGTACAGTACCCCTTTTATTCGATCTAACTAACCCCGACGCTAAAGAAGATGCCCATGCCTGTTTAAATGCGCTATTTGAAGCGGGTATTAAAAAGGGCTTCGTCCCCTATCGCCTAAACCTGAAGCAACAAGAACAACTCGATGCAGATGCCGTTTTTTGGCAAACAGCGGGCAAGGTTGCTAGCGCATTAGACCCTAATCAAGTACTAAGCCCAGCAAGATATAACCCGGTTTTACCGCGGATTTAATCTATTAGTCTTGCTTAGCGCGCAGCAATAAGGCGTGGACGTGTTTAACGGGAATAGCATAGCTTATTCCCGTCGGTGTACTAATTGCAGATTCTTTTCCCGCACTGATAAACACTTTATTGATTACGCCTACCACTTCGCCAGTATCGGCGAGATAAAGCGGACTACCCGAGTTTCCTGGATAGGCGGTAGCATCTAACTGATAAATGAGATCGGTATTCTCTAGACGTGACAACATATCTACAGTAAGTTGTCGCGCGTTGTGATTGGGCAAGACATCAGGTGTAATCGCCGCTACATACCCTCTATGGGTAGCAGCATATAGCCCTAATACTGCTCCAATGGGATAGCCCGTTAAGGCCACTTGCGTCCCCACTGCAACCAACTCGCTTGATTTCAAGTTAACAGGAGTTAATGCCTTTTCTATACGTAGTAGTGCCAAATCGTGTTTAGTATCTATGTGCTCAATCGACGCTTTATAAGCGTCGGGCCGTTTACCTTCACCGTGTACCACCACAAAGTGTTCCACCACACTGGGGTCTAACACCTGATCGACCACGTGGTAATTAGTCACCACCCAGCGACCGTCCCCTACGACGAACCCCGTCCCCCGAATCTGATTACCTGTGTGTTTCAACGGGCTGTATAGACCGATCGCCACCACCGATGGCGTCAATGCTTTTACTACCTCAGGGAAGTCCTCATTGTGTGCACTAACGCATAGAGGCTTTATTAAAAAAATACAGAAACCGATTAAGGAGATAATACGAGACACGCTTGCACCATATAAAAATTTCAACCACTGCCATACTATACACGAAAGCAAGAGACGCATTGATGAATATAATAATGCTGAGTCTGTGTCGTCTTAGACTATAATATAGGCAACATCTGTTACACTGATAGCTAATGGCATTACAACTTGCGAATTTAGGAAACGTGCTATGGAAGGAAAAGCCAATAAGCCAATTTTAGAACGGCTAGGGAATTTTGTTGGTCATAATAACAAACTTGGTAAAGCCATTACGGGTTATGCGAAGTACCGGGAAGCCAATCAAATTGCCACACATTTTTCTCGCTACCTACTTCCTGTTGTCGCCACAACAGAGGCAATGAAAGCACAAAGTTACCAAATTCGACATAACGTTTATTGCGAAGAACTGAAGCTAGAAGCAGAGAGGAGTAACAAACAGGAAACCGATGAATTCGACAGCTATTCCATCCCTTGTCTTATCCAACACGTTTCCACCAAGACAATGGCTGGCACTGTGAGAATGGTAAGGCCCACCACGCCAGAACAGTTACTGCCCATAGAAAAATATTGCCTAAACGCCATCTCACACTCGCCTCTGCTTCCTACACGCTTTTCGCGAGACAATATTTGTGAAATATCAAGATTGGCTATACCCGCTCAATTTAGACGAAGAAGTATGGACAAATTTGCGGGTGCCCAGTTAGGTGGGTTAAATCCAGAGACATTTTCTCAAACTGAACTGCGTTGCTTTCCATTTATTGCGGTAGGCTTATACCTCACCGCAGCAGCATTAATTATCAAGCACGATATTGAACACGTCTACGTCATGGTAGAGCCCCGACTGGCCAAAAATATGCGACTGGTAGGCATTAAATTTAAACAAATAGGGCCTGTAATCGATTATCATGGCCCTCGTGCTGCTCACCATATCGATTTACAGTCTCTTAAACACGGTTTGTCAGCAGGTTTCGCGGCTATGCGAGACGACATTATCACCAAATTATCAGTAGATGACGACGATAGCTAAACAGACCTAATAGAATATGGAAGTACTCAAACACATAGTCGTTGCGCTCACCTCTCCGTTGGTGTTTGCGTTAGTTTTATTCGTTATTGGATGGGGAATAGCGGCACTTGACTATCGCAGAGTGTCTCGCCACTTAAGAGTATTTGCGTTTGTGTGGTTAGCTATTTTCTCCCAATCCTATACAAGTAACCTCCTTCTCCACCCTCTTGAACACGGTACACAAATTACCATGTCGTCTGAGCCTACGGATTATATCCATGTATTAGCCTGCTACTACATTACTTCTGGTAACATCACCGAAGTAAGCCGTTGGTCAGAATGTTCATTGCAGCGAAATGTGGAGGCATTTAGATTGTATAAAGCCAGTGACGACAAATCTAAAATCATCGTTACTGGAGGAAATTTTTTAGAAGATGAACAAACTATATATGCAGAAAAAGCTGTGGAATTTTTTAACTCATTAGGCGTTCCTCTTGCCGATATCATTGTATTACCCACAGGCACAACTACCGCAGAAGAAGTGAGTGCAGTGCTTAAATTTAAAAAAAATGGCAGCTTAAAGGTCGTTTCATCCGCTACGCATATGACTCGCCTCTCGCTGTTATATGCGCCTATCGGTCATGAAGTCAGCTATCAGCCGGTGGATTTTCACAGTAAAGGCAGTTTAACGCCCTTTCTCGAATTACCCTCTGTGTATGCACTTAAAAATGCACAGCACGCCTTCTATGAATACTTTGCGCTGGCAAAATTTTATCTGTTTAAGTAGTACTGACAAGGACTCATATGAATACTACCACTCCTGTCATCTGTGAAATTATCCGGCCGGCGAGTGTAGACGAGGCACTGCACATCATCAAAACAGTACATGCTTCTCATCAGCCCGTTATTTTTCTTTCTACTCCATGGCTTAGCTGCTGGCTTAACAGTCTCCCATCGTTGCCCAAGATAGTCTTGTTTAAACGAGACGAGACCCCTGTAGGCTACGCCTTATTAGGTACAAGCAAGCCATTGAGTGTACTGCCTTTTCGCGTTGCCTATCTCAATCAAAGTGGCCAGCAGCAACAGGATCAGATCTGGGTAGAGTTTAATGATCTCATTTGTGATGAAACCACGTTAAGTTTATGCATCGAAACGCTATTGACCACAGTATTTCGCCAGATGGCCTGTATAAGATTGGTCGTATCAATGTGTTCTCATCCTGAAATTTGGTCTGAGGTGTGTAAAAAAAACAATATCGAAATTGACCAAGATAGCGTAAACGCATACAAAACAATACTTCCCGAGACATGGGACGAAGAAACACTGTTTTCAGGGTTTTCCTCCAACACGCGTCAACAACTAAGACGGAGTATACGAAGTATTAGCGAGGTGTTAGGGGAAATCACAATCAACTCTGCCAGCATTAGCGAACGCACTGAATATTTAGACGCGTTGAGCGCACTTCATATCAAAAAGTGGGGCGGTACTAAAGAAGGGAGTGGGTTTGAAAATCCAATTTTTGTTCGGCACCACCAGCAGTTTATAGCCACCAACCCCAAAAGCATCAGTCTGCTGAAACTCAGTGCAGGAAACACGGTATTAGGCTACGGCTATTATCTACTGGATGGCGATTCTGCCCTTTTCTATTGCGCTGGAATCAATCAGTCGATAGAAGACAACAAAGCTAAACCCGGGTATCTTCTACATTTGTACGCCATGCGTTACTTTTGTGAACGGGGGATAAAAGTGTATGACTTCATGGCTGGCGAATTTCGATATAAACGCAGTTTAAGCAACCACGCTTACTCGATGAGTACGTTAACCATGTATAACCCTAACCCCATCGCTAAAGCCGTTGAAACCCTATGGCGCTGGCTTAAAAATAAATCATAAGGCAGTGGGTTTACATAGCTCGCGTATTTAGTCTCTGGTTTAGGTGCCGCATTTACCTTCGATATTTGACTACTTTGGCAGGATTACCGACGGCAATCGCATTTTCAGGTATATCGTCTACCACCACGGCACCTGCTGCTATCACACTGCCCGCCCCCACATTGGCCATAATTAATGCGGCATTGCCCACCCAGCAGTTTGCCCCAATGGTTACCTTTGCAAACGTACCGCCCTGATCTTTGATGGGCATAGTGTCGTCATCGAAGTTGTGTTGACCTTTCCCACTCATTACATGTACACCGCTACCTAAAAGTGTATTCTCGCCGATCGCACACTTACCAATATTGGATTGGGGACCAATGTACACGCCACGGTGAATGTCTGTATCACAATGCGAAAACAAGGTGCCAAATCCTATTAATGCATCGGGCGCGCAGTGCGTAAGTGCGAAGCGGTAAAACCCAGCTCTCAGGTAGCTGCCTATTTTGCCCGGCAGCAAAGATATCCCCTGACTAAATGCCGACAGTAATTCATCTTCGTTCGATAAGGGTTTTAAAATAAAAAACAATACAGTAACGGGTAGCATAACCAGCATGCACAGCAAGAAAAGAAAAGTCTTCAACAAGGTTTTCATAACGATTCCAAAAGCGTTTGAAGAGGCATGAGTTGCTGTTCCCAACTGTATTGTTGACGTATACAGTGAAACGCATTTTCTGCTATCACTCTGGCGTTAGCTTCGTCAACGACAGCCTTCACACACTGCTCAGCAAACGTCTTAGCGTCACTAGCCATGAGCATAGTTTCCGGTGAGGCAAAAGCTATACCTTCTGCGCCCATCGGCGTGGTGACTACCACCAAATTACACGCGGTAGCTTGCAAGACCTTATTCTGAACTCCTCTGGCAATGCGAAAAGGTGCGACAAAAGCACAGGCGCGATGGAAGTATGGAAGGATGTCTTCCACAAACCCAGTCACTTCCACCCCATCAACGTCGCCCAGTGCCTTTACTTGGTCTGTGGGATTCATTCCCGCAATAGTAAAAGTAGCATTGGGCAACTTGGATTTTATTGGAGTCCAACAGTGTTCAACAAACCAACAAACTGCATCGATATTGGGCTTGTAATCCATCACGCCAGTAAACAGAAAATTAGGAGGCTGGTTTACATGGTTATCTACCGCGGGGTAGAAGTGAGAAAAATCCATACCGTTACCTAGTACTTTAACTGGTTTTTCAGCACTTACCTTGCGATGGAATAACGCCACTTCTTCTTGAGCAATCAGAAAGGTCTGTAAAAATGTGTGATTGATTTGCGCTTCTAGTGCCTGAACTTTTTCACTTTCTCGCGTGTAAATCCACGACATAGGGAACACACTTGATGTGGCATATTGCGCCCATTTATCTGAATCGACATCCATAAAGTCCATGAGTAAATGCGCGTTACACTGAACCTTTTTCAACCCTCTAAGCGCATAGTAACCTAAGCTTGAGGCTGAAAATAATAGTACGTCCGCCTCGTGCGTCATTTTCTTTATTATCGCGTGAAACAAAGATTCGCTGTAAAAGGCTCCCACACTTAAAGGCAGACCTTTTCTGAATGCCCACAAATATCGCATTGGCTTTGCCGGCAAGGTAAAAGTGGAAACCGTGATATTGAGTGCAGCTTCAAGGGCTTTCGCGTGAGATTCATCGGCAGGAGACTCTACCAAAGTAAGGACATCCACAGAATATCCCAGTTGAACAAGTCTCTCTATTTGATGAAAAGTCCGTAATTTCTCGCCTTTATTTGGAGGATAAGGTACCCGCTGGGCGACCACAGAAATATTGAGCATTCGCGCTTTCCAAGCCTATTAAGTATGAGTCTCTTAAAGATAGTACGTTGAAGAATAAACTAAATCAAAACCAATACGCCATCATTTCTACTATTCAATGGGTTGACTCCTTGGCATACTAGCAAGTGTTGGTTAGCCCGTGCGCCTTTTTCTCATAAAGCCTTCAACGGATACCCACATACGCAATTTAGCTTAACGGTTTTATTGCAATGCCTTTAATTACGGACGAACAAGAATTTATTAATACGTAATGACCCAAACAGTTTTCACACTACATGCCTCGTCATTTGACGACGCGCCGCGGGCTTTTATTAAAACCGGTATTCCTTGTCCGAAAGGAAAATGGTTTGTGGGAGACCATATTGAGCCAGTGGCAAAGGGAATAACGTTTTTATCCCGCCATACTTTTGCACAACAATTATGGCAAGATGGCTCGATTAGGTGGTTGTACTTGGAAGGCTTGGTTGAACCTGACACTGTGCCAATAAGCCACGACATCCCTATCAGTTTGCGAAAAAGCGCTTCAGCACTTTCTCAGCGCATGCCCCCTGTAGTTGATACCCCAGAGAACTTTGTCATTCGCCTGCATACCGATGCCAGTGTAACCATAAATAAAAAAGCCTTCTTGGATTTGGATTTTGGCTCGTTGCAATGTCAATTATATCTACACGAACTCGCTGAGGGAGTGCGTGTCACGGATAATCACTATGAACTGATGAGTGACGAGGCAACTTACCAGCAAGTAAAACTCATCCAAGCAGGTTCATTGACGTTTAAAAATGGAAAGCAACTACTGCTACAAGCTGAATATACCGTACAACTGTGTGATGGTACCGTTTTAGGTAGGGTGACGCTAACCAACCCAGCCGCAGCAAGTCATCCTAGCGGAAAATGGGATTTAGGTGATCCCAACTCTATATACCTCAAAGAATGTGGGCTGCGTTTGCAAGGACACAAATCCACAACCATGTTGTTGGACAAAACGCCTTTTACGCTTCAAGGGTGTCGAACTTTGTCCGTCTTCCAAGCATCGAGCGGCCACGAATTGTGGGATAGTCCGGTACATGTCAATGCGCAAAATCGCGTTTCCCACACTTTCAAAGGGTACGTAGTCACTCGTGAAAATGAACAAGTTGCTAGTGGCAATCACTGTAATCCGACGCTGCGTGTTCACGATCAGAGTGGCGAGTTTTTTATTAAGACAAATCAGTTTTGGCAAAACTTTCCTTCGTCTATAACCGCCACTGCTAAACACAGTGAATACAGCTTGCTGGGGGCGAGATACGCTGAAGCAATAGAGCTACAACCAGGCGAACAAAAAACACGCGAATTTAGTATAGCTGCCGTTCCTACAGGAAAAGCCACGCTATCGTTTTCTGCGCAGTGGATTGACAATACCCAAGTGTTGCCTTTTTTCACCAATGTTCCGTCTGTATTTCAACCATTGATCGATAAAGGCATAGACGGGGCACATTCTTTTTTTAATAAAAGACGAGATATCGACGAATTCGGATGGCGCCACTTTGGTGAACTCTACGCTGATCATGAGAGCGCATTACGCGATAACCAAAGCGACGACAAAAGCCCCTTTGTATCGCATTATAACAACCAGTACGACCCCATATATGGCATGCTTTTGCAATGGTTGATAAGCGGTGACCAACGCTGGTTTGAGTTAGCGGATGACCTTGCCAAACATGTAGCTGATATAGACGTGTATCACACACAATTAGACAAACCAGAGTACAGTGGCGGACTCTTCTGGCACACCGATCATTATGTACAGGCCTACACCGCGACCCACCGTACTTACTCCAAGCGGCAGCCCTGTCATGTATACGATGACCATGCAGGCGGAGGTGGACCTGGCGGCCAGCATTGCTATACCAACGGACTGACGTTACATTATTTGCTCACCGGCTATACCCCTTCCAAAAATGCAGTGAGCTCTTTAGTCAATTGGATTGAACGTTATTACGAAGGTGATGGCACCCTATTGGGTGCATTACTTGCGTTTAAAAATAGTGCAACTCCCGGTCTTAAAAATATCAAGACGGGACAGTATCCGTTAGATAGAGGGACAGGAAATTATCTTCAGGCATTGCTGGATAGATTCGTTCTATTTGGACAATTAAAAGATATCAGGCTAGCAGGTCACGTCATAAAACATACCATTTCGCCTAATGACAATATTAGCGAAAGAGATCTGACCGACATTGAAAATACGTGGTTTTATACTGTGTTTCTTCAAAGCCTGTGCCGGTTTATTCATACTAAAACCCAACTTGAGCAACTGGATGATGATTATCACTATGCAGTTGCGGGGCTTATACACTACGCCAAATGGATGCAAGATAATGAATACCCCTATCTTGATAAGCCGGATATTTTAGAATTTCCCAATCAAACCTGGAGTGGGCAAGATTTGAGAAAACTGTGTGTTCTCCATTTTGCTAGCGCATTTTTGGACGAGCACTCTCGTAAACAAAGCGCAACAAAAATGGACGAAATTGCATCAAACGTACTTCACCGTCTTGTTCACAGTGAAGAAGCCTCTAATACGCGTATTCTGTGCTTATTAATGCAAAACGCCAATTATCACGGCTACACTGCACACGACGGTAACCCACAGACACTGGTGCCCTTAGAAAAATTTAAAGAAGCTTCTCCTGAGTCTACTTATTCTCTATCTCGGCATCTTTTTTCATTATTACAGTCATTTTCTTTAAAACGAGAACGCAGCCAATTAATAAAGCGATTTCCAACGTGCCAAAATTGGTTGGGCAAACCATGACACCTTATACCTCGTTTATTATTCCCCACAAGGGCAGAGAAGCCATGCTCATCGATACCCTGCAAAGTATCGCTGAGCAAAACGTCGGGATAGAAGAGTTTGAAGTGATTGTTATCAGTCAGAACCAAGCTGTATCTGAGAAAGTTAAGCACTTCAAAAACTGTTTGGCGTTATCCATTATTTATAACGATCCCAACAACAGTATTTCTCATTCCAGAAACCTTGGGGCTGAAAGCGCCAAAGGTGAATTTCTCGCTTTTCTTGATGCAGATATTTACCTAGCACCAAATTGGCTTAGCACTATGCGCGACACTCTTCAGTCCACACCATCTGTTGTACTTGTCAGTGCGATGCAACAAAACAGTGACTACGCGCCACCACTGGAAAAGATTAGAACTGCCTTAAGCAATGCTGAATTAGATACCAATGTCAGCTTTCTACCAGGTAGAAACCTATTTTTGCGTAAACAAACCTTCTATCAAGCGGGTAAATTTCCAGAGCACTTATTGACCTGCGAAGACTATTACTTTACAGATAAGGTTAACCAATTAGGAAGTTTGTACTACACCTCAAAAAGCAGTTACGTTCACATCGGTGAAGATAAGGCATTTATTCCGATGTGGAAAAAAGAAGTGTGGCGGGGACAGTCCAATCTAGCTTCATTAAAAGGGCGTAAAGTACCGCTAAGAGAATACCCCAGCTTTCTGATCCCCTTTGTTATTTCCGGTGGTTGGCTCGGGTCATTGGTTGCATTGCTACTGGGGCAGACCTCACTGGCGTCGCTGCTGTTTCTTTTAGCATTACTACCCTTTACGGCATATACCCTGAGATTGAAAAAATTGACTGCCAGTAGTGTAGCATTAAGTTATTGTTTACTATTCTATTTACTTTATTTTCCAGCAAGAGCCTTGGGAACCTTATTAGGAGTAAGCGGCACGGTTTCAACCGATTCGCATAAGTCACCATGAAAGTTTTACAGTTTATATGTTCAACAGGTTTTTACGGAGCCGAACGCTGGGTGCTGGCATTATCCAAACACCTACCGTCACAAGTCAGTAGTGAATTGGTTGTGACGTTGGAACCCGGCACAGAAGAACTCGAGTTGGTTAAACAATTTCGCGAGATAGGCCCTACTCACGCTATTCCCATGCAGGGGCGTTTTGACCTGACGGCTGTTAGTAAGCTTGCTGCACTGATCAAACAAAGAAACATCGATATTATCCATACACATGGATACAAATCAGATATTCTCGGCATCATGGCCGCAAAAAAAGCGGGGATCCCTTGCGTGGTGACTCCCCATGGATTTGAAAACGCAGACGATCTGAAATTACGCGCGTTTATTTGGTTAGGCTGCCAGGCAATGCGATTTGCAGACAAGGTTGTGCCTCTGTCAAAGCAGCTTGTAAAGGACGTGGAGAAATTTAAAATTCCGGCTCACAAGCTCGCCTATATTCAAAACGGCGTTGATTTATCAGAAGTTGAAGCGGTAAGGCTGACCAAATCACCTAAAACAACAAACACTAAGACTATTGGCTTTGTCGGCCAAATGATCAGCCGCAAAAATATTACTGCCATCTTAAACTGCTTCGACGCCCTCTACAAAAAACGACAAGATATTGCCTTGGTGCTTCTGGGTGATGGCGAAGAAAGAGAAAAACTAGAAGCGTTTGCACAATCACTTCACAGTGCAGAAGCAATTACGTTTCTGGGCTTCAGAACCGATCGTTTGCAGCTTTTACGAGATTTTGACCTTTTTGTTATGACCTCTACGTTAGAAGGTATACCTCGTTGCCTTATGGAGGCATGTGCCATGGAAATACCGGTTTCAGCTTACGATATAGCAGGAGTGGATCAATTAATTACCCATAACGAATCAGGGCTTTTAGCACAACTTCACGACGAAGCGCAGTTGCAGACCGATTGGGAGAAGTTACTTGACGACGAGGCATTCGCGGCTTCGCTGGCTTCGAAAGCCAAAACATATGTCGAAAATAACTTTTCAGCCAAACGGATGGCTGATGAATATTTCACCCTGTTTGAAGATATAGTAAAAGAGAATGCAAATGGCTAAACAGGATGTTTTATTTGTATTAACTATTGATACTGAGGAAGAGTGGCTGTGGGATGAGGCCTTTCCACAAAGAGACTTTTCCGTTGAAAACGTTGAAAAGCTACCTGAATTTCAAACGTTTTGTGAATCATTGGGCATAAGACCCACCTATTTCGTAGACTACGCAGTAGCGAGTAATAGTAAAGGGAGTGAGACCCTTAGGGCCTTTGCTAGAAGTAATACAGCCGAAGTAGGTGCTCACCTTCACCCTTGGTGTAACCCGCCTTACTTCGGCAAAACCACCGAGGCAGAATCACACGTGATTAACCTGCCAATTGAACAGGTAGAACAAAAGCTCGATGCGCTTAATCAATTACTTTTTGAAAAAATAGGCGTTCAACCTCAGTCATTTCGAAGTGGCCGCTGGGGAGTGAGTGCCAAAATGTTGCGCCTGTTAGCCTCTCGTGGCTATAAGGTCGACTCAAGTGTTTACCCTTTCTACAAAAATGATTTCTTTAGTTGTTTAGGGGCACCGGAAAAACCTTATTGGCCTTCCTTTGAAAATGCACTTGCAGCAGGAAACCAACGTCAACTGCTCGAGATCCCCGTTACCGCAGGTTTTAACATAAAAAATTTTTCTTTGGGGGAGCGAATCCACACTCGGCTCTCGCGTCCGCCTTTTAACTGGGTTAAATCAGTTGGCCTGCTCTGGCATAGTAAGCTACTTAGAAAAATTTATTTAAGCCCTGAACTTACCAAGACAGAAGACATGATTGCTTTGGTTAACCAAAGCTTGGAAAAACAGCATCCCGTTATCCACATGTATCTTCACAGTTCAAGTTTAATTGATGGCGCCACGGGTTTGTTGAATGTCGAGCATGCATTTTCTACCATTTGCAAACGCATTGAAGCAGTCACAACACACCTAAGCAATGAAGCAAACGTTACCTTCGCAACTATTTCTGAAGCCAATGTTCGGCTGCGCAATTTACCCACAGAAAACGGGGTTATTTCAAGGTATAAGGTGTAATTACAATGGGTGCTGAAATAGCCATATCCTTAGCATCAACTGACGACAAGTTGAGCTGGGACGACTACGTAAAACACCACCGACACGCTACTCCGTATCATTGCTATGGGTGGATGGAAGCAGTGTACATTGCCTATGGTCACAACAGTATAGGGGCAATTGCCCGCTGCGCAATTAGCGATAAAGTGGTTGGGGTGTTTCCTGCGGTTTTAATGAAAACACCTTTTGTTGGGAAGCAAATCTGTGCCCTTCCCTATTGCGATGTTGGCTACCCTCTGGCAGATAGTGATGACGTTGTTGAGGCATTGCAGCAATTTATCCAAAAGCAACTCGTTGTCAATGAAACTAACAAGTTGGAAATTAGGGGCGTCTCATACCATCCTCATAACGAGGAAGATTTCCACAACAAAAAGGTGCGAATGCTGCTCACTCTGCCCGAGTCCAGTGATTTACTGTTAAGTAGTTTTAAATCTAAATTACGCAGCCAAATTAGGAAAGCAGAGAAAAATGGCCTGCATTGGAAAATGGGACGAAACGAACAACTCATCGACCACTTTTATTATGTATACGCGCGAAATATGCGGGATTTAGGTTCACCCGCTCATGCCTTGAAATGGTTTAAAGCGATAGTAAAAACGTATGCTGACAATGCAGTAATCAGTATTGTTTACAACGGTGCAGAACCCATTGGCGGGGGAATTGTGTTAAATGCAGGCCCGCACGCCTGCATTCCTTGGGCATCGACCTTGAGGGAGCACAACTCATTGGCACCGAATATGTTATTGTATTGGTCATTGCTATCACACTGTGCAGACAACGGGATCAGGCAGTTTGATTTTGGTCGGTCGACCTATTTAGAAGGCACTTACAAATTTAAAAAACAATGGGGGGCTTTGCCTCAATTATTACAATGGCAAAAGCTCAACAACAAAGGAGAAAGTGTTGATGATTCGTCTTCAGAAGATGAAACACCTTCTGCTTTGCGCGAAATGGCCGAAGGCGTTTGGCGTAAACTCCCATTAAAAATTACCATCATGACAGGGTCGTTGATCAGACCTTATATTAGCTTGTAAGGAAGACATAAATATATGTGTGGTATAGCGGGTTTCAGTCTATTTAATCATTCAGAAGGTGGCTTACCTGCATTAGACGCTATGCACAACGCTATTTACCATCGAGGGCCCGATGCCAGTGGTACCTATCTTGATGACAGTGTTGGCCTTTGTCACCGACGTTTGAGTATTTTAGATTTATCAGAAGCGGGCAGTCAGCCCATGTTTTCACAAGACAACAATTTAGTTATTGTGTTTAACGGTGAAATATATAATTTCCTGGAACTCAGAGAGTCGCTAACTGCCCAAGGTGTAACCTTTAAGAGCCATACCGATACCGAAGTCATTCTGGCGCTGTACGCCCGAGAAGGGATAAAGTGTTTAGACAAGCTCAACGGCATGTTTGCATTCGCGCTATGGGACAAGGTGAAAAAACAGCTGTTTATAGCCAGAGACCGACTGGGTAAAAAACCGCTGTACTATTATTCTCAAAACGGGCGTTTTGCGTTCGGCTCTGAAATAAAAGCCATACTGGCCTTGAATGATATCCCTCGAAAAATTCGTCTTGACGCAGTGTATGACTTTTTTGCGTATCAGTATGTCCCAGATCCGAAAAGCATTTTTGAGCACATACATAAACTGCCACCCGCTCACTATATGATTGTTAACGAGGCCGGTTTTAGCCTTCATGAATATTGGGATTTAAGCTTTAAGCATACCTCCCATGAAAGTGAAACTACCCATATACAACAACTCAAAGCGTTACTCGAAAAGGCCACTCAACAGCGTATGATAAGTGATGTACCTCTGGGTGCATTTTTAAGTGGCGGTGTAGATAGTTCAGGTGTAGTCGCGATGATGGCTGAGGCCAGCAATAGTCCGGTAAAAACATGCACTATTGGTTTTGACGACGAAAAGTTTAATGAAGCAGATTTCGCAAGGGAAATTGCCAAAAAGTATAACACTGAACATCATGAATTCACTGTTAGTCAGAATGTGGCTGATAGGCTCGAACACATCGTGAGTTTTTTCGACGAACCTTTTGCTGACCCATCACTGGTACCCACGTTTTTCGTTTCTGAATTAGCCAGAAAAGTAGTCACAGTGGCGTTGGCTGGAGATGGCGGTGACGAAATGTTTGCCGGATATGAAAAGTATTCTATTGACCATGTAGAAAACCAATTAAGGAATAAATTTCCTCGTATTGTCCGCCAACGATTGTTCCCAAGGTTATCCCAAATGGCAGGGTTAATCCCAGGTGTGCTTGGTAAAAAAGCAAAATCGCTATTGACGACTTTGTCCACGACCCCTGCTATGGGTTTCTATATTACCAACAGTATGATCACCGATGAAATGTGGTCTTCATTGGTGACCAATGAAGTTAAACAACAACTTCAAGATTATCACCCAAGCCACTATACGTTGGATAATTACCACAAAGCCGATGGGCCTGATCATCTTAGCAAGATTTTGTACACAGACATCAAAACATACATGACTGGCGGCGTCCTCGTCAAAGTAGACCGAATGAGTATGGCGAATTCCCTTGAGGTACGCGCCCCGATCCTTGACTATCACGTCGCCGAGTTTGCAGCTGCGCTCCCCTCTTCGCAAAAATTCAATAAAGGAACAAAGAAGTACCTGCTAAAAAAAGTATTCGAGCCCTATATTCCAGACGCTTTGCTTCACCGAAAAAAAATGGGCTTTAGTACCCCAATCGACACCTGGTTTCGTGAGGATCTCAAACCCTATACAGAATCAGTTCTGTTTAATGTGGACGATGGTATTTATCACATATTTGACCAAGCTAAAGTCAATCGAATTTGGGCGGAACATCAAGACGGTACTCATCAGCACGGTATTGTGCTCTGGAGCATGCTTATGTATCAGATGTGGTACAACCGCTATGTGAAAGTGGTTTAAAAAGAGGTTGGTGATGAGAGTCTTACATATCACGTACGACATGAGGATTGGTGGCACGGAAATGGTGATTAAGAACCTCATTGAAAGCAATACGGACGACACTATTGCCATGTCGATCTTTTGTATAGAGTGTCCACTGGGCCCGTGGGGTGAAGAGCTCAAAGATGCAGGGGTACCTGTCTATAAACAAAAGCGCCAGCCAGGCTTTGATATTGGGCTGATAAAAACCATACGGCAGCATATCAAAGAAAAAAACATCGACATTGTACATTGCCATCAATACACGCCCTGGGTTTATGGTGCACTTGCTACAGCTTTCACTAACACTCGAGTGGTGTTTACTGAGCACGGTCGATTTTACCCTGACTCAAGCAGTTGGAAACGGAAGTTGGTAAACCCATTTCTTAGCCAATTGACCTCTGCTATCACGGCGATTTCAAAAGCAACAAAAGAGGCATTAATAACTTACGAGTTCATTCGCCCCGAGAAAATAGACGTTGTTTATAACGGAATTAAACCACTAGAGCCGGTGTTAGAGGCACTTATACCGCTAAAAGCAAAGCTTGAACTACCTGAAGATGCCTGGGTTTTCGGCACCGTCGCCAGACTCGATCCAATTAAAAATCAAAAAATGCTGATCCGCGCATTTGCCAACGTCAGTGACGTACTCCCTAACGCCTATTTGCTGATTGTCGGTGACGGAGAGTTGATGAGCGAATTAAAAGCATTAGTCGCGCAATTGAACCTAACTCAAAAAGTTATTTTCACTGGTTACAAGTCAAACCCAACTAACTATTTGGCAATCATGGACGTATTTTTACTGCCTTCACTCAGTGAAGGCACTTCGATAACCTTGCTAGAAGCTATGTCATTAGGGAAGCCCTGTATTGTTACTAATGCAGGAGGAAACCCAGAAATTGTTGCTCATTTAGAAACAGGATTGGTTACAGCGAATGATAATGAGCAAGAATTAGAAGAGGCGATGTTATCTATCAGCCAGTCGAAAGAGTTATATTCCCAACTAGCTGCTAATGCGATGCCGCGCTTTAAAGCAAACTTCCATGCGAAAAAGATGTTCTCCAATTATGCAAAAATTTACCGTGAAACGTTAGAGTAAGAGTAATGATGGCGAACTTCCTTATCAGACTTTGTGAGTTGAATAATGCACAAAAGTAAAAATTTCCCCATCTTTCTATTGATGGGCTTCCCTAGATCTGGCACTACGTGGTTTTCAAACCTAATAAACTCAAGTGAAAGTGTTATATACCGACATGAGCTTATCGGAAGAAACTACAGCATGTTGGGAGACAGAGTATTCTCTGAACTAAAATATGCTGAAGGCCTGAGTGCAGCTGACTATGAAATAGTCGAAAATGCGATAAAGAAAGCCCACATAGAAACCGATAAGCCTCCGTTTTTTAAGAAAAAATATGGATTGAGAAAATTCCCGAAAATTCAATATATGTTCTGGTCACTGGCAAAAATACTTCCTCGAACTGCCAGACTTTATGACTACTTCTATCGATTACGCAGTAAACACGATTGGAAAATTCTAATAAAAGAAACGCGCTCTCTTACAGACATGAGATCGATGATCCTTGGTTTACAACCCAGTGCGTTGTTATTTCTCGTTAGAACTCCTCAAGCAACCATCCTTTCTCACCTAAAAGGGGTTCAAAAGAAAAAAATGGGCCCCATTAGCCCTGACGTTAAAAAAAGACTGCTACTAGAAGCATCAGATAGCGCGTTTTTTAAAGCGCATCTAAGCCACAAGCATCTGCATACAGAATTACAAGATATCGAATTTTATGCCATTAACTGGGTGCTGTACCACGAAAAAGCACTTGCATTGAAAACGGAATTCGCTTCTGCTTCGATTTATTTTTACGATGATATTATGGAAAATCCTCCTCAACAAATAGCGCAAATCTTTTCAATGTTAGGACTTGAGATTTGCGATGAAGTGGCAAATTACATCGCGCAGAGTTCTGGTCAGAAGTCTAACTTTTTGAAAGACGCTGGAGACCAGTATTACAGTGTCTATAGAGATAACTCGTTTAACAAAGACTCTTGGATGGAGGAGTTAACTCAAGAAGAAATTGAGCTAATCAACTCTTATTGTAAAACCATGTATGAGGAGCTAGGTAAGCTAAAAATTCAATGTAATTAAAATAATCACAGTATCGAATTTCCCCGGACTATTGCCAAATTGATACAGATATTTTGCGTTAGGCTAATAACGTCTCGCTATTGATTGACCACTACCATTCGCCCATTCCCTATTTACTTTAGGTAATGGATTTATGGGAAATACGCACTAACGTATTTGGTCACTGGTGACAATAGTTTAGTACGTAAATGAAATGCCCTGTGCCACACTAAACTCATGCAGTTTAACCAGAAACTCCGCTTTGGTCAGCGCCTCTGAGTTACCAGCTTCATCGGCACTTCCTCCATCTCTCGACGAGATACGTTTGTTAGTGCGATTGTTTTTAATCATAACTCCTTGAGTAGGTGCAAACCGGTACTCAATGGCTCTTCTATAGGCGTGTTCCATAAAAATGGCATTGTTTTCCACCAACGTATTGGGACTGTCTTCTAAAATAATACCCGTGTCAGCAAACGGGTCTTGATTGTCAGAATGATAGATAAAATTGTTTCTGATGATGCCACCATAATTAGAGAACTTAATATTTTTATTCTCGTCCCCCTTAGCGCGCTTTCTCATACCAAAACCAATGGCTCTATCTGAGTCAATAATGATGTTGTTTTCTACAATATTATTTTCAGTGTTGTTCCATAAGTGTATTGCATGCTCGGCGATGCGGTTTCCCGGACTGGCAATGTGTTTAAATACGTTGCCTTTTATCACCCAGTTTCTAATACCATGAGCATCAATCCCACCTATATAATGATTCGGGCCTATACCCGCACTATATTCAAAGAGGCAATTTTCAATTATTCCAGAATCAGACTGTTCTTCTGGTCTGTTGCGTTTGTCGTAGCTAACTTTCAGTAGCTGTTCATAACCATCTCGTATAGTACAGTTGCGGATAATTGGGAAATCAGCGTCACGTTCTGACCTAATTTGGATAATATGATTACCTGCATTTTGCATAGTAATGCCATCAATGACTGCGCCAGAACTCTTTATATCAATTAAATTTTCCACCTTGTGTGAACGAACCATTCCCCTTCCGTTTAAAATGACTGATTCTTTGTCAGCATACTCAGAAAGCAACATGATATTCGGTTTGTCAAACGTTAACGCTTTAGTGAAGTTATATGTACCAGGCGCGAGATAAATAGCGACATTACCTTTGGTATGCCCAAATACCTCTAAAAGTTGCTCAGATGAACTGACATATTGTTTGTCATATCCTTGTGGAACCGAAATTTGTGACTTTCCACTAATTAATGACTCATGGGGATTTAGGCGCTTTTCTGCTTGTTGATAAGACGCAATATCGACCGTTGATGCGGCAACAGTAATTGGCGAGCTCACACGGGTAATAACTGTTTTTAACTCTGACTTGAATAAAAAGCCAACGAGTGCAACAACACCAATCCCCGTCGCAATACCAAGCCCATGAGCTATCCCAATCAGAAACTTTTTTATAAAGTGCTCAAAAAATGTCATCGATGCTCATTCTTCCTAGAACAAAAACTTATTAACCGTAGACGCACCCTGCACTTGCGTAGTGCGACAACAAATTATTCATTCTGGCTATGAGAAACCCGGCGCTTGATAGACGATTTTCGAAGCAAATAACCGGCTAGAAATAGTAGAATGATAGGTACAGGCCATTTCAGCCAATACGCAACAATTTCAAAATAGTATTTTTTAGTAATAAAGTGAGAGACACCGTCCCACCGCTTAAATTGATTATCGTAGATCCTATTCATTACCACGACATCACTTTGAGGGTATCCCGCATTAGCGTATGCCTCTCCAGCGACGTTAGGCGTCGATTGTAAATCTGCAGGACTATAATTAAGCGCTACGCCAAAATCGGGATCAAAAGTTAACTCTTCACCATTTTCAAATGTCGCGGTCAGAATAACATGGCCTGGAAACGTGAGCAGTTGATTGGGTATGCCCTCTTTATCCAATAACTGTGACATAATCATAGAAGCGTCGCCACATATGCCAATGCCCCGGTTCAAACTTCTTTCATAATTGGCGAAATGATATCTTTCAAATTCGGGAATACCCGAAAACTTCCCCATAAAATACAGGAAGTAGTTCTCCCAAATGGGAACTAATTGATTAAATTTTTGGTTGTCGTATCGACGCCAATGGATGTGCGCTAAACCACTGCCAATGACCTGGGTGATTCTCTCTGCATATGCCTTGTCAGACTCACCTTCCTGCCTGTTAACTGCAGCGAAGGTTTCCTCCCGCGTTAGGGTAATATCATTTTCAAAACGCAGTTCGTCTTGAAAAAATACAGGCGGTCTCACATCCTTAAATAGTCCGTAAATATTTATACCAAGAAACCCTAAACCCACGGTCATCAAGACGATACCGGCAAACAAGTAAAATTTAGGTCTCATGATTTACTACCCACTTTCTTATCTGACATTCTATTGTATCTGACTACATAAATATTATATGCACATGCAATAAACAAAATGCACCAATACAGGATTTCAGCACGCATTCGATTCATAAATGTCATCGCTATGACAAAGGCTAACAACGCACACTGAAGGGCTATGACTTTAAAGTAATTATCCACATCGGCTCTTTCTTTTAATGCTTTCTTGGTTATGTTTGACGTGCGATAACACGCATAAAGCATCATAATAAACGCAAACAATCCCAGATAACCGACTTCAGTCAATGTCTCAAACCAGGTAGAGTGAACTGAACGGTTTCGACTATCTCCAGTGTCGACGGCTTCTGGAAGGTAAAACGGTGCAAAGACATTAAACCCTTGAAAACCCTTCCCAAAAGGATAATCTTTAGCCATGTCCCAAGCCGACTGCCAAAAAATGAAACGGGTCGCCCCTGTCTCTTGTTCAACATTTTCGGTAGATTGGGTTGTCATGGTATGCATTCGTTCAATAAAATCTCTATCGACAATCATTACAGCGCCTAATAACCCAACTAACGTAATTCCTATGGCTGCGGCTTTCTGAAACTTTCTTTGAAAGCTTGAGAAATACATATGCCACATGAAAAGACCACAACTTAAAGCGACGGCCAGAAATGCACCTCTGCTATTAATTAGGACTATTCCGTTGGCAATAAACGCTCCAGCTATGGCGATCAAAAAACGCACTTTGTTGTTACTCGCTGTCCAGAAAAAATACAAACAAAGTACAGCACTGGGAGCTATCGCTGCTGCCAAACCATTTGCATCTGGAGAGTCAACTGTGCCAATACCCTCAATTCGGCCTGCACCATTTCGTCCTTTTTGCATTGCCATAAAAGAGATATACCACGCACCGTAAATGTATCCGTATAACATGATATTTAAATCTTTGTCTGACTCACACATTTTAAAAGCCACACTCATAATCACCATCAGCTTCAAATAGTAGACCAACGCCTGACTATGGCCAGCAGGCGCTGCAGCATAAAATGAAGCCACGCCATAGAGCAGAAGAAGGAAATACATCCATCTAAACTGAGGCATTTGAAGGAGCTGATTCTGATTAAATTGACGAAAAGATTTAATAAATAGCACACCCATTACCACAACGACGATAAACGAGTATGGCAAATCTGGAACAGAAGAACCCCACCATCTATTCTGGGGGTTGTAAAAGTAGACCGCCTGATAAAGAGCAAAAATAACCATTGGGGAGGCTAATAAGGCATATAATATGCCCCCTGCATAACTCCCCAAAAACAACAAAATATTAATCATTTATATCTTCATCTATTCGCGATTTTGCTACCAATCTTCATAAAAGGAAGTTCAACATGTAGGTAAGACTTATACGCAACATACAAACTCAGGACACCACCAATCATTATCACCACCAAATAGCGAAGCGCAGCGTCAACTATATTAAATTGGATAAGAAACAGTACTGCACATCCAATGAATAAATTGTGATATAGATAAAAACTATATGAAAACTCGCCAAGTTTAAAAAACTGATTTGTAATAAATTTTGGTAGTTTTATCTCAGAAAAAAGGATAACTGCCACAACGGCTAACGCTATTAACCCAAGCATGATCCACGTATTCGAAAGCACAGGTACATTGGGAATATTCACAAATTGATTAGTCACTATTGAAGCACACGACAACAGAAAGATGAATATGAAGGTGCCAATGTACTGATTCAGGTGAAACACATACGCCCTGTATATATACCCTAAAAATACGCCCCCGCAGAACGTAAAACCGAGCATCAACATTCGACTATCACTGAGTAACCCCAAATCCAACTTAAAAGCTAAATACAGGGCAATCCCCATTAAAATGGGCGATAGTGATTTTAATACAGGGAGTAACAAAATAATGATTGGAAATAGCAAGTAATACTGAAACTCAACAGGTAAACTCCAGTAAGCATTATTAAAAAGACCAAGCTGTCCGGAAATATTAAAACTCAGCGTGAGGTATGCAAAAAAATCCACCGCACTTGGAAGCTGTAAGAATTGTCGCTCAATCCAATGTCCTGATGGTTCCCCATAAAGGCTTCTGAACACAAACGAAAAAGCGAAATAAACCATAAGCGACACAGCAAATGCCGGCCAGATCCTGAAAAAACGCTTGATATAAAAGGACATAACATTCAGCTGGTTAGATTGCTTAGTATGACTTAAATAAAGTGTAGTTCCACTCAAGGTGAAAAATAGCAAAACACCAAAAGTACCTAAGTCTAATATTCGCAATACAAGCCAATTTACCGGTTCGTCTTTTTCAAAATAGGTATCTTGAGTCGCTCTCAAGCTATGCGAAATGACCACTAAAAATGCAGCGATTCCCCTCAACCAAGTAAGGGGTTCAAAATGGTGCTTTTGGCTACTCATGTTACTACATCTCTATCTCACATTGGTATTTTAAGAGTTGCTGTTTTAAGTGATTAATCCACACTAGATTGCCTGAAGTACTTAAATGCAAACCATCACCATTGTGATACAAGTCAGACATTTCGTTTCCTTCTCCCAAAAATACATCGTGTTGTGGTATCAATATCACGTTGTCATGTTTTTCAATTTCAGCTGCTAGTATGGCGTTAAACGCCGAAATGTCATTAAAAATGCTCGCTAATTTGGGTGAAGTATTGGTTACAGGCAACACTTCGCCGACAAGCACAAGGGGATGGTGGGCAAGTGATGCAAATAACAGAGAGAATTCAGCAATCGTTGACTGTAGGGAATGCCCTTTCAAAAGGTCATTAATTCCAACGTGTACAAACAGACAATTAGCTTTATTGACACTGACATATTCACTTAAGCGAGTCCGTACACCGCTAACCGTGTCGGTTCCTATACCAAAATTAATCGCATTTTTTGATATTTCCGATACCGCCAACCCTTGAACCATACTATCGCCAATAAACAGTGCAGATAGGTGTGATAACTGTCTGTCTACGCGCTTATAAAAAACATGCGTAGACTGTACAAAGTAGCTTTGAGGTGACGGTGCCCTACTTGCTTTAAGATACAAGAAACTAAGGCAAATAATCCCAACGAATAATATTCCAATAAGGATATTCTTCATTGCTTGTTCCATTGTTCCTTGCGTACTTTTTGTTGCTTACGTGCCCGCCATACCGCTTGTCTCCAGCGATATTGGATCTGAATTTCACCAACGATTTTCTGATGCCATTTAAAATAAAACAACTGGAGTCTGGACAGCGTTATTGGACTACCAATTTTGGTATAACCAAGTTTCTCTAAAAGGTCCCCTGCAACGTACTCAACCACACTAATCTCAAATTGAGATAACTTGGATTTCCACTTTTCAGACAATGCTTTATCCGGTTGCTTAAAGGTATGAACATTTTCACGCTGAACGTTGTAATAACTTGCCTGTTTGTCATATTCAAGCATTTCTGGTGCAAGTGAACACTGTAGAAACTCACACACTTGTTCCAGTGTAGATTTCAGGTTTGTGACAATATCTTCATAGCGTATAAATAAAAAGTTTTCCGGCATCTCAGACATAAAGTCGAGTTGTTGTTCAACTTCGCGTTTCCATCTCTGTGCACCGCAATAAGCGTTGGTACCCAGCCCCCATTTATTTTCCATATAAGAGTTTGTTACGCCTCGACCATCACGGACTATAATAATAAATTTCGATTCAGGTAAAAAATGGCGTAGCACTTCAATGTATTCTGTCAACTGGGGGTCTTTCAATCCCCAAATTGTATTATCTCCAACCAAACTATTGAGGTCTGCTCCAGTCTCTATGTAAATCTGCCTTTCAATTCCCTTTATGACAGCATCATTGGAAGAAGAGTCTTCAAAAACTTTAGGTAAATCCAGCTCATTTTGGATAAATATGTCAGGGTGCGCAGAAAGTATTCTAGTTAACAGTGTTGTCCCAGAACGCTGAGTTCCCATGATAAATAAAGGCGATAACATTTTATCGTTCCCTCAAATTAATTCGATTTATTGATTGAAAAGGATTCAATCAAGTTAGCTGAATACTTTTTACCCTTCATATAAGGCTTCATTTTCGCCTTGATACGCTTCCAGAAATTATCACGCCATCTATCGCTTATATTATCTCCTGAAGCCAACACGTAGCCCAGAATTGGCTTTTTAATCACTGCATACGTTTTTTCGACTTCATTATCAAAAAAATGGCGTATATTCATATGCGGATAGCGACTCCATGGAATCCCACCTATGGATTCTGGCGTCAGTGCAGTCGGTATGTTAACAAGGTCATCTGCCAATATCGAGGTAGACCCACAAAGCTGGCTCATTTCCTGACATGCTATCGCTCTTTTAACATCGTGATAAAGAAGATATCCCCCTTCAATCACAGCGCCAGACTTCCCTTCTACAGCTTTAAGAACGGTCGAGACAAAATCAGATGATAGCAAGTCGTCCGAGTCTAATGCGTACCAATGTGTAATCCCACAATTCGCCAGTGCACTCATAGCAGAAGCTATTTTCAAGTTTTTATCTTGAATTAACTTACCGTGGTTAAAATCAGGGGAGTGTCTATCGGGTGGCAAAAAGTCAACTTTCACTACCTTGGTTTCTGGGAAAATCCGTTGCACATCTTCTGGGATTTCATGGCCAGCAACCGCAACCATAAAATGAGCGTTATCTTGAGCATAAACAGAACTAAGAGTAGCCATAAGCGAGTTGACGGTCACTGCCCAATGCTTAGATATAACTTTGGATTTTAGAGGTATAACAATACCGAGCTTTAATTTTTCCATGCTAAATAGTAAACCTCTAACCTTTGAAATATCTTATTGAAAATCTGAAATCTGTTGAAAAATGTTAAATACAACACAATGAGATATATAAAATAACACGCCATAAAAATGGCGACATTAAATATCACATGTAATGAAAAATGACGTTCAACAAAAAACATCGTCGTCGTTGCCAGCAATATTGAAAGTAAAAGAGGACACACCGACAAAAAGATATACTTAAACTCGATACTGGCAATGTGACAAGTAAACCCGATAGCCAGACACAGCGTGAGAAAACTGATTGCACTACGAGCTAGTACGAAATCATATAGGTTGGGGTTGAAGGATAAAATAAAAAAAGTGACGACCGTCAGGAAGAAACTCAGAGAATCAATAATAAATATCGGTTTAGAAACGCCTTTAGATATAAGAATGTTAGTAAAGAATGTCATCATCGAAAATGAAAACACAAAGATAGACATAATCTGCATGAGTTCACCAGTGGTGTCCCAGCCATCCCCTAGCACTAACTGAACGAGAGGAACAGAAAACAAAGCGATACCAAAAGAAATCGGTATGATGATCAACCCTAAAAGAAATAGTGTGAAACAAAACTTTTGGAAAAACTCATGCTTTTGTTCATGACCGACTTTTGAAAAAGCGCTTATCAAGGGTTCCATTGCAGGATTTATCACCTGCTGGCTAGCCATCATTGATAAGTTTCTCGCGACGTGAAAAAAACCTAACGACTCAACAGGGAACAATTTCGAAATCCAAATAGCGTCAACCTGTCCTTTTACTGCTGACACCATACTTTTAAACATAATCCACTTTGAAAATGTCCACTGCTTTGCGACATTCGTGAAGTTAAACCTAGGGCGGTAACTGCAAAAACAATACGTTCCTACCATCATAATTACATTTGATAGGAGGTCTGCTATCACAAGTGCCCAATAACTTTGATAGGAGTACGCAATCGCTATACAAACGATCATGGACGAAAACTTCTGAATTAGACCGATATAAAATATTGGTTTGTAATTGAAACTCTTCTTCTGTAGATGAATTCCTGGGTTGTTGAGAGATTTAATAATGAGGTTAAATGAAACAACAATAAAAGCGAGGCGAATGCTGGGATCATCATAGAACTCGGCCAGTAAGCCTGAAGATGCCACCAAGACAATAAACATAACCCCTTTAATTAAGAAGTCTAAACTCCAACTTGAGTTCAAATCATTATCATCAACGTTATCAAGCTGCAAAATATATTGCAGACTACCGGTAGCGGCAATTTTTTCAAATATAAACAGAACGACTGTTAATATTGCTGCAACACCAAAATCATAAGGGTCTAACAACCTCGCAAGAATGATCAAGCTGATGACGGAAAGCAGGCGATTAACAAGATTGAGGCTTGCGATAATTCCAGAACTTTTGACAATATCGAAAAATATCACTGTGACTTATTCCAACCTGACTGTACTAATTTCTTCAGCTTTTTAAACATCAAGCTCGACACGGTGAAAGCATAGCTGGATAGACTTTTCCTTTTTTGGGTAAGTGTCAGTTTCGCAACCTTGATGTATTGCTTCGCAATAGCTTCCACACTCCACAATTCTCTCACCGTACTTGAATGACGCCTGAGCGCTTTAGGAGAAAGCGGGTAAGAGAAGTCAGACATGGTCAAGCAATCAATGTTTAACTTGCCAAGATAATCAATGGCGTAATGCGTGTCATTAACAAAAACCGGGACATCATTAGCTAAGTAGACTTGGACTTTAGTGGGTGGTTTAGTTGAGTGATAAAAGTGCTCTGATTTAAAATCAACTGCAAATTCGGCGCTTTCCAGTGCTGCCTTCTGGCTAGATTCGGTCCACTGTTGGAAACAAAATTTACCTATAAAAATCTTGTCCTCACTTACCTTAACTTCATACTGCTGTTGGGTTGATGCCATCTTAGCAAGGACAGAGTTCAATGAATGCTTCAGATGAGCTAAGTCTGTCAAAAACACATGTGGAAATTGCCAGAGAACAGGGTATCTGTCGAGATTAAGTAAAAGTTCAGGGATATAATCCACTACCCCTATCCACATATACTTAGGCTGTATATTCTTTCTATCGACTAAATATTTAACATAATGATCTACATTCGATACCTTGTTAGCATTTAAATAATGCTTTAAAAGATCATTGTGGACTGCAATTCTGTCAAACAGGCTTAACGTAGTTAACGTATTTTTCAAATGCGTCTCTGACTTAAAGAAATCAACGGGTACGTAAATTTTCTTGCTTCGCCAATTTTTAATAAAAAAAGAGAGTGGAGGCATTTCTTTAATTATAAAAACTAGACCATCATAGCTTGTTGGGATTTCATTAAACGCCTTGAAATAAACGATATTAAACTCCTCTTCAACAATATCGAAGACGTCTTTTGCAACCCATGAGAAGCTTGGTTTGTCTGATGTCGGCCCTACGTATATGCTGTTCAAAACTTCACTCGTTTGAAGAAAACAGAATATGCGACACTGATTTTTTCTTTGTATTCGGGTGCCCCATGTAAACTATTGCTTTAACAAAAACCCCCAGAATAAAAAAAATACTCAATCTGGACTTGTAAGTTTTTATAAACTTCATAAGTCCCAAAAACGCCCCCAATTTTCTGTACAAAATTGTCTGTAACGTAAAATCCCAAAGCCGCTCTTTTACTCTAAATATTGACACATTTTCCGCACCACCAGCAGATATACCGGATAGATCGTGTTGTAACGTACCACCGACATAATATCGGTCAAATTTTAATGACTTAAGCCTATAAAATAACGTTGTATCAACGCCATAGATATTGAAGCGTTCATCAAAAACATTGCCAAATTTATCTTTTAATCTCTTTAGTGTTTTTTTCTTAATTGATAGGCCGCTTAATATAGACACGACAGACAACTCGTCTAACTCCCCATCGTAATTACCTGTACGTTTATTTACTTTTGGGTATCTTTGCTGTTTTAACGACTCAATTTTGGGTAGAAAAACGTCTCTTTCACTCTTCATAAAATCATTGATAGAAAAGACATAATCTTCGGTAATGACGGTATCATCATCAAAGAATATATTTGTACAATCGGGGTCTAGCATCGCGTTGTATACCATGCTCAGCGAACTATTTGTGACATCTTCGCAGATTATCAAGCGCTTAAAACGTTGTGAGCTAATGAATTGTTCCACTTCATCTTTAATAGTGTGTGGCCCATTATTCCAAATTGCCAGTGATACTTCAGCGTCTAAAAGCAAATCGACATTATCTAATAAGCTACTAATTGTTTTAGACTGATTTATTGTTTTATTATATAAAACAACGACTATATTTAGCTTCATTTCAATAATTTTTTCTGAGGAAAAACTGACAAAAATAATTTGTTCAACTTAGCAGTTAAGCGAACACTCCATTTGTCAGGTCGATAAACCAAATGCGTTTTCTTTACAAAATACTTTTTGTTTATTCTTGGATCACTCGTTCCTAAACTATTCACAACGACATCTGCACAGCTAAGGCAGAATGTTAAGGAAAGTTGATCTCGTTTTGCATTACCCAAATATTCATTCCACCAATGCTCCATTGCTTGTTTTAAACTAGGAGAATGGTGTTTGCGAAAAATAACGCTTGCTTCATACAATGAATCGCCTTTGAAGCCTTGCGCCTTATATTTTTTCATCTGGGGGATTACCCTCCAGAAGTATTCCAGTCCAAGCTTGAGACATTCGATAGCCTCAGAATAAACATCATTGCGTTGATAGTGCTGGTACAACGCGATGTCCTTTGAATCTAAAGCCTCATCAATTAAATCTTTCAAAGATGATATTACTTGAATATTTCCATCTACATATACGCTGCAATCGTATTGTGGAAACAGGAAATGGGGATGCATTTTTACGTATCGATTTAAATCTTTATAATTCAGGCTGGATTTGGGTAACTTCAACAAATTCCAGCCCAGAGGAACCTCACCGCTAAAATCATTATCAACAACCAACACATAGTCTACGTCGCGCTCGTCTGTGCCCAGCGGCAACACTTCGTCATACGCACCTGTAATTACTGAGTACACTACATACCGCTTCATTTTACCCTCGTAAAGTGTGATAACGCTGAACAAATATCTGTGTCAAAATTGATTAGCTCACTGTTAAATTTATTTTTTCGTTATGGGTAACGTGTACATCGACGCAGATAGTTAATTGACCCAGTTGCCATCACTACCCCTACTAATGGCCTATCTACGCCCTAGGTATGGCTAAAGCATCTAACGCTTCAGAAAAAGACGATGTTTTGTCGACGCCAAGAATAACTAACTTTCCTGATGGCGGCTTGCCCAAAAGTACTAACCAGGTTTGGTAGAGTTTCGCTTCTACTTTACTGGTAAAAATCCTGTCATCTATTTCATACCAACTGGCATAATTCACTTTACTGCCTAGTGGAGAAGTAATGGTGCGTACTTGTAATTGCTTACCAACTAGGGGGAGATAGCGAACCTCACCATTTAACAGCGACCACCTTTGTTGTTTGTAAGGCTTGTTCAAATCGGTGATGAGTTCGTTTTCCTGACCACTAAACCATGCTTCATATAGCACTGCACTACAAACGCCTTCCACCTCAAACATCGCCTTACTAGTTTTATCTGGATTGATGAAAATAGGGTGTAAATCGATGTCATTTTGAACACATTGCTGCAAACCAACAATTCCTTGTTGCAACTCATGTGTCTCGTGATTATTGAGGGTTGAGTGAATTATGGTTGACCACGATATAAAGCCAACAAATACGATAAATACAGAGGCATTTTTCAATGAATGTGTTTGCCATTTACCAATATGAGAAAGCACTTCAGTACTAGGATTGCCTTCATTCTTGTCTCTAAGCAGTTCTCCAATACCTAATAAGCAAGCAATAACAAACGCAAAGAAGAACCAGCCGTAAATCAAGTGATCCGCACCAGCTGCGTATTCCATATCTGTGTAATACGCGATAACTATAATGCCATATACACGTACAATATTGGCCGCAACAGGGAATAAGAATGAAAGAAGAATAAAAAAGATTTGCTTACTGCGCGTCTTCAAATTTAAGTAGGTATACAAAAAACCAATTACAATACTTGCGATAAAGAAGCTTACACCTGAGCAGGCTTCAGCCACAAAGAATCGACCTTGTGGAATATCGATATACAAACCATTTCGATAAACCGGTATTCCTGTCATCCGCAAGAGTGCAACTGAGCCATCAGCTGCAATTTCCTGCAAATATGGAATAAGTTGTTCACCCACAGGTATACAAAACAACATGAAAAGCAAAGGAAACAAAATCGTTCTGGCGGCCTTATGACCGATATTAAGCCATATAAGCGCAGGAAGAAGCACGAAGGTTGCTACGTGCATAAAAAGTTGAATATCACCTGCTAAACCAACGATATATAGTAAGCAACTTGGAAGAATAACTAACAGCGGGAGCACTGAAACATATTTTTCTGCACCGATGAGTCGTTCGCAATTAAGATAAATCAAATACACAGAAGCTGGCAGGATGAGGAAACCGTGATTAAAAATATCGTTTGTCCACCATACCTGGGCTGCGGAGACAATGCCTTGCCAACAGAAAAGTAGCCAAAGAAAAAACGTTATCCCAAGAAGTAGATACTGCCTATTGTACTGCTTAACCACGTATTACCTCACTTATCCTCTGGGGTAATGTCATAAGTGCGACACATTGTCTGCCACTCGAAGTCTCTAAGCAGCTTGACGATCTTACCTTCCATACGGGATAGATTAACGTAGTGTCGAAATCTAGAGCGCAACGAAGTTCCTTCGATACGAGGCTGTTCAGGGTCAATTTCCCAAGGATGGAAATAAAAGTTGTAAGGCGCATTTTCTTCTTCCATATATCGTTGAATACGCTTCTTCGATAAGCGGTAAGGGTACAACCGAAAATAGCCCCCCCCACCTATTCCGGTATTAACATTGTTTCTTCGTATCGTCGGAATAGGAATTTCCAAAATACCTTCCGGTCTTTCATACTTAAACCGTGGCCACTCAGGAACCCCGTACAAATCATGTGCTATAGGGTAGGTACTTGATGAATATATAAAGCCTTGTTCTTTTAATACTTCATAGACCCATGTATTGGAATCATTTACGGAGAAACTCGGCGCGCGATACCCCACTACCTGCGTACCACTGATATCTTCTAAAATCGCTTTACTTTGTGCGATATCGTCATACAACTGTTTACGCGTCATGGTTGTAGCACGTTGGTGTGCTAGGCCGTGGCTTGCCACCTCATGCCCCTCACTCACCATACGTCTGATCACATCAGGACAACGCTTTGCGACCCATCCCAGAGTAAAAAAGGTGGACTTCACATTGTGTTCAGCAAACAGATCCAACAGGCGGTGAGTGTTGTCACCCACCCGCAGTTTGGTCGAGTCCCAGTCATTTCTGTCAATAACATTCTCAAACGCAGACACCTGAAAATAATCTTCAACATCCACTGTCATCGCGTTAAGGCGATTGTCCAATTTCATTGCCGTTATCGCCCTTTGCCAAATAAAATCACTTCAACGGTCCTTACAAGGATCAAGCAGTCAAGTAAAAAACTCTGATGTTTAACGTAATACAGGTCAAACTTTAATTTTTCCATTGAATCTTCCACACTTGCACCATAGGGATAATTTAGCTGCGCCCATCCCGTTAACCCTGGTTTGACGTTGTGCCTTTGATTGTAGTAAGGCACTTCTCGAACCAATTGCTCCACGAACTGTGGCCGTTCTGGTCTTGGTCCAATAAACGCCATTTCACCCTTAAAAATATTGATAAGCTGAGGCAGTTCGTCTACTCGGTATTTTCGAATAAACTTGCCAATCCGCGTCACTCTGTCATCGTTTTTACTCGCCCATTTAGCACCGTCGACTTCTGCATCAGGCCGCATACTTCTGAACTTGATAATTTTAAACAGCTTGCCGTTGAGTCCCACCCGTTCCTGTTTGTAGAACACGGATACTCCGGTGCGCCTGCCGTCATCCAGATAGATCACCACCGCAGTGAACAACATAACTGGCCATACTAACAAGAAAACAATACTGGCTAAGAAAGCATTTAACGAATAATCAATGGCATCCCTTAAATAGTTTTGGCTTTGGAAACCATTTGAGTAGATAACCCAACTTGGATACATGAGATTGACCACAATTTGGCCAGTCTCTCGCTCCATAAAATCTAACAGTTCCGTTACCTCAACGCCGCGAAGACGGCTTTCAAACAACACTTCAACCGGTAACGTGCCACGTCGTTGGTCACAGGCAATCACAATTTCTTCAATATCGTTGTCTTCAATGAATTTTAAGAAATGATTATCCACTTTAACGTGAATAATTTTTTCCTTCCTGATTCCGTCTTCGCGGTTGTCTCCGGGAATGGGAATAAACCCCACTAGGTCAAACCCAATTCTGTCGACATCCCGCCGCATGCGCTTCTCAATAATCGACGCTCGCTCGCCTGCACCCAAAATGACAATACGTGCCTTACCCAAGCCGAGTAATCCCAACCTGTTGGTAAAATAACGAAACACAATTAAGGCAATTACCGTCGCACACGCTGCGGTGGGCAAAAAGTAAGACTCCATAATGAGGTCATCAAAAAAGATGCGGCTGAGCAATTCGACTAAACAATAAGTCAAACCAACACTGACCATAATGCGCCGGATGATACCTCTGAACGTTTCTCTTAATTTTGCTTCGTACAGCCCCACTGAAAGTGAGCATATTAGTACGATAACGGTGAACAGACCCGCGTTAACAATTAGTTTTTCCAGTGAAACGCCCTGCGTCAACTTGAACTGGACGAGTAAAAATTGACTGATGTACGCCATATAACCAGTCAGCAACGCCTCAGATATCACTAAAAGGTTAGAACGTTTACTTTGTTTATGCTTATTTAATGCCACGCAGCTCCCCTGCAATCAGGATCTAGAAGATAATATAATGATAATTGCCATGGACTATGGTTCTTAATGACATTATAGTGCTATGCAGATTAAGGTAAATCAACAAAGAAATAGTCTAATTTCATGGGAATACATGGATATATGTATCGTCTATTAATATTGAACGCTGTTTTTCTCGCCTTGTTTGGTTGTACGAATGTCCCTACCCTTCCACAAGCAACACCGCGTGCGTCTTTGACAGTTGATGTTAACAATTACCAGTATTTAATTGGCCCTGGCGATGTGCTAACTATTTTTGTATGGCGAAACCCTGAAATTTCCGGTCAATTTATTGTACGTCCTGATGGGAAGGTCACCACTTCTCTAGTCGAAGACATTGATGTGGCAGGTAAAACGCCCACTCTGTTGGCAAGAGAGATCGAAGAGCACCTGTCTGTATTTATTAATAGTCCTCGCGTAACGGTTAGCGTCAATAACTTCTCAGGTCCTTTAAGTGAACAAGTACGCGTCATAGGTGAAGCGACAAATCCCAGTGCAGTGAACTACACTGAGCATATGACGTTACTAGATTTAATGATTGCAGTGGGTGGATTAACGGAATTTGCCGATGGCAATAGCGCCAAACTAGTCAGAGTAATCGATGGGAAATATACAAGTTTTGAAGTGGAGATAGACGATCTTATTAAAGACGGTGACATCCGAAAAAACGTTGATATGCTGCCTGGCGACATTATCATCATTCCAGAAGCTTGGTTCTAAATTTGGCTTCCAGTAGTAACAGGTATCGATAAATGCAAGACCTCCAACAAACGCTAACCCAGCTTCTCGATTATATAAAAGGGATTTGGATCAAAAAGCGTTACGTCATCCTGTTTTCCTGGCTTATCTGCCCTGTGGGCTTTGTGTATGTTGCGACACTACCTGACCAATACTCTTCTAAAGCACAGGTTTTCGTTGATACCCGCTCCGTACTGCAACCTTTGCTGCGAGGCTTAGCGATTCAAACTAATCCAGATCAAGAAATCCAAATGATGGCAAAGACATTACTCAGCAGAAGCAATGTTGAAATTATTGCCAGAGAAAGCGACCTCGATCTTAATACACAAACAGAAGCAGAATTTGAGTCCTTGGTTACCTCACTCGCTTCAGATATTAAGCTGCAATCTACAGGAAGAGATAACATCTACAACATTTCCTATAGCAATCAAGATGCAGCGGTGGCGCAGCGGGTGGTAAAAGAGACCCTTGATTTGTTTGTTGAAGGTGCACTGGGGAACAACAGAAAGGACACAGATACGGCCGGCAAGTTTTTAAACGAACAAATTGCCGAGTATGAGTCCCGCTTGTCAGAAGCTGAGCAAAGGGTTGCGGAATTTAAACGCCAGTATAACGACATCCTGCCTTTAGCAGGAACTTATTATGCCCAAATTCAACGCCTATATGATGAATTGGAAGCAACGCAATTACAGATTAAACAGACAAAACAGCAAATAGAGACCATTGCTCAACAAGTTGCAAACAGAAAGTCGGTAGACAGCTTTGGTGTAAGCAGCGCAGATGAGCCCATGCTGCGCACGCGTTATGATGACAGGATACGCGTTCTTGAAGATCAGCTCGACTCCTTGCAATTGCGCTTTACAGAAAAGCACCCTGACGTGATTGAGACAAAGGCCCTTTTGGCTAAGCTTGAAGATGCTCGTGAAAAAGAAATCGATGCTTTTTTAAGTGAATCTACTGACGACTCAAACCAACCGTTAAGCGATCTTAATCGCGAGCTTAAACTTGAAGTTAGTCGCTACCAGAGTCTTCTCGCCGCATTAGACGTTAAAGAGATTGATATCAAAAACAAAATTGCCCGCTTAGAATCTAAAGTGGATCTTATCCCTCAAATAGAGGCAGAAGATACCGCATTAAATCGCGACTATGATATTACTAAGCGAAAATATGAAGAATTGCTGTCGAGAAAAGAAGCAGCAGAACTCTCAAGGCGGGCGGATGTGTCATCTGAGGACCTTCAATTTAGAATTATCGAGCCGCCTTTGCTTCCCAAGCGTCCATCGGGACCTAACCGATTAACCCTTTATACAGCAGTATTGGTGTTAGGCTTTGGTTCCGGTATCGGCATGGCTTTTTTGGTAAGCCAATTGTCACCGGTGCTAATTCGCCCTAAGCAATTATTGAGCTTATCAAATTATCCAATCTGGGGCACAGTTACCCACTTAAATTCTGAAAATATTAAGAAAAGAAATCGAATGAGACTTATCATCTTTCTTTTGTCTTCCGGCACATTGGTGGCGACCTATGCCATTCTTGTCGCAGCAGATATCATGAATATTGATTTATTTGGAGGCTCTATCCTGTGAAGAACACAATAGAAAAAGCCCTTCTGAAAAGCAAACGTACAGCGGGTAACAAAGAGCAGAAAGCATCTACTGTGCCTAGCGACGAACTAAGTCATCATGTTGCCGAAGATTCAGATTCTGAATTGACGAATTCTCAAATACGCAAAAGAAACGCAGAGTCTAAAAAACTTAAAATAGATTTGGCTAGATTAGTAGAAAATGGCCATGTTTCTATTGATGGAACCAGAAAACAGATAAACGAAGAATACCGGGAGATTAAGCGTAAACTACTCGCGAATGCGTTTGGTGCGTTATCAAAAACGCTAAAGAATCCGAATATTATCATGGTCACATCAAGCAGACCGTCAGAAGGCAAAACCTTCACAGCAACCAATCTCGCGCTGAGTATTGCATCTGAGCAAGACAAAACTGTGTTACTGGTGGACGCTGATGTACTTAGACCAAATGTGCTAAAGACACTAGGGCTACCTGCTAAAAACGGCTTAATGGAATACTTAGTAGGTGAAGTAGACGATATATCTGAAGTGTTATATTCCACTAATATAGACAAACTCAAAATCATTCCCGCGGGACGATCTCACCATTTATCTACCGAACTACTTGCCAGTGAAAAAATGCTTGAGACCGTGGATGAATTCGCCAATCGCTATCCAGATCGAGTGGTAATATTTGATACGCCACCACTTATTGGCATAAATGAAAGTGCTATCTTAGCTAACTTTGCCGGGCAAGCCGTGGTAGTAGTAGAAGAAGGCAAAGCAAAATTAAACGATATCAAGCTGTCTGTCGAACGTCTCAATCCAGATATGGCAATCGGTTTCGTGGTAAATAAGTCTGTAAATAACGACTCGGACGGAAGCGGGTACTATGGTTACTACTATTCAGAACGATCCGAATAGCAGGTCTCTTCACACCAACTCGCCTCTAACTACGTTAACCCTTGTTCTACTTCTGGTGTTAGCAAGCTTTAAGGCTAACGCCAAGTTAGACGTGAGTGCAGTGACATCTGTCGAAACAGTATATCAAGATCTAAAAAGACAAAACGAAGACACGCGTACACTGACCTCTGTTATCGTAGAGCCAACGCTTAATCTCGGTTATCGCTCCAAAGTATTTCGAGGCTTGTGGAAAGGCACATACACACGCTTGCAACGAGACACTCAAGACATCACATTTGAACAAGATTATGGAGAATACAGTTATTCTGCGCTGTGGACGCCTTACGATGACTTGATTGCGTTTAGTGCTCAGGGCACTCTTCAATACCAAAATACCAATACGAGTAACTTTTTAGTTACCGATTATCTTAATAACGCCAACGATCTTGCCAAAACGCGTTCGAATCGTTTCTCATCTACAATAAACTTAGACAAAGGCAACTGGGTTCGTGCTAACGGTACTGCCTCCTATTCCGATACGGCCTCTGAGCGAACTGATTCAAGTAACCGCGCGTTGGATAACGACAGTTATGAACTTAACGGAAATGTATTTAATGGTGATCGCATGCGTCGGGTGACGTGGTCAATTACCGGCGCGTATCAAAGCACACAACAGAATACTGATAATGCAGGGCGCTTTAAGTCTCGAAATGGTATCGGATTTGTGGATTTTAACCTCTTTGAGCAATGGGCGGTTCGCCTTACCGGTCAACATGAAGCCAATCAGATATCGGGGCGAAATGACACCGGCAGTTTGGTCAGAGAATACAATAGCGTAGGCGCCGGTATTTTATATCGCCAGGCGGAAAACCGTTATATCGCACTGACCATGAATAAGAGTTACTCTGACCTCGACGAAGATGATGATGAATCCTTTGCTGGAGTGGAAATAGGATGGGCGTTAAGTTCGCGAACTCAATTTTCGGCCGCATATGGGAGGCGCTTTTATGGTGAAGCAATCAAAGCCAACCTTAATTACAATACGAAGAACGTAAGATTGGCCTTGTCTTACAACGAAGACGTCACCAACACGTCTCGGTTGTTAGCAAATCCAGAAAACTTAGGTGTATTTGTATGCCCCGCGACATCAACCTCAATTGCCGATTGTTATCAACCCAACAGCTTGAGTTATACCCCAGACGTAGATGAGCAACTGGTTCAATTTACCAGCCAGAATTTAGAATTCGACGACAATATTATTCTCAGAAAAAGTGCTAATTTCCAATCTGGCTATAGTTTTTCACGATTTACGATAGCAGTGTCCTCACGCTATTCACTTGATGACTACCTTGATGACGATAGATTGAGAAGAACTTTATCTCTAAGTAGCAACCTCGCCTACAAAATTGGCAGCTACACAAATTTAAAAGCCACCATCAACTATGCCGATATAATTGATCAAGGCAATGTGGACATAGGTAGGATAGAAAGCCAAAACTGGAATTCGTCGTTGGGTCTAACAAGGGAACTGGGTAAGCAATTGGTAGCTGACTTTGACGTCATATACCTTCACCAACAACGAGAAAATATCAGTAACGAACGACCAGGAAGCAACTTTGCTGACCGTCGTATTTCTGCCAGTATCACCTATACCTTCAATTGAGCTTTTTCGTCGTTGTTAATTGACTATTCGTTGGAGGGGGTTTCCTCGTCGGGCTTTTTCTGTTCATCACTTTTAAGCCTGACATAGGTTTTAAACTTTTTCTTCATTAACTTATCGACGTACTGCGTCATTTTCACTTTGTGAGAAATCGCATCATCCAACGCATCAATAAGATCTGATAGCATTCCCAGGTAGTATTGCGTATCGCGGATCACATTGCCTTTAGGGGTCATAATGGCAATGCTATTTTCAGTTTGTCCCTCGTTCGCTGAAGCAGTATCCACCTCCACATCAGGTTCAAACATCTCCCCTTTCACTTCCTCGATAACATCTTTAATGTGTGCAACCGAAAAGGTCGATAACTCTTCCAAGAATCCATACAACATTACCCTGTCCATTAGCGTATTTATTTTGCGAGGGATCCCACGCGTAAAGGCATGAATAGGTTCATAGACATCATCTTCAAATAGCCCCGACCCCGTGTACCCGGCATGAGTTAAGCGATAGCCAATATACTCTTTACATTCTTCTAGCGTTAAAGGCGCAAGGTGACAAGATGCCACAATTCGCTGTCTGAACTGTTCCATGTTCGGCGCTTTGAGGATAGGTTGAAGCTCTTCTTGTCCCAGTAAAAAACTTTGGATCAACGGTTTTCCGTTCAATTGAAAGTTACTTAACATGCGAAGCTCTTCAATACTTTCCAAAGGTAAATTTTGTGCTTCATCCACTAACAACAATGCTCTTCTCCCTGAGCGACTTAGTGACAAGAGGCTTTGTTCCAAGGCTTTTAAGATATCAGCTTTGGAACGGCCTTCTGTTGAAACACCAAACTTTGCCGCAACCATTTTTACCAGTTCGTCAGGGGAAAGTTTAGGGGTAACGATTTGTGCAGCGAAGATGTCATCTTCAATATCTGCAAATAGGCTGTTCGCAACGGTGGTCTTACCCGTCCCAATCCCCCCTGTGATCACAATAAACCCTTCTGCTTGCGAAAGGCCGTACTGCAAATAAGATATGGCTCTTTTGTGCCACTTACTGGCAAAGAAAAAAGCGGGATCCGGGGTTAACTGAAACGGTTTAGTGTTAAGTCCGTAATAACTCTCGTACATGTCAATTTCCGTAATATTTTTCTTATTCAAGTAAGTTGCTGAATTTCTTTTCAGCAATAAAACACAGGCCGAATTGAAGACTATTTTTTATCTCAACACAGTTTATTTTGCGTAATACGCTCAATAATACCCGTCGTTGAAACCCCTTCTTCAAAGCGCAGTACTTTCACCTGGCCGCCGTTTTCTATCACTTCCTTACCACCAGCAATATCTTCTACTTTATAGTCGCCACCTTTCACTAGCACATCGGGTAACAATCGTGCAATTAATCGCTGCGGCGTATCTTCCTCGAAAGGTACAACCCAATCCACTGCACTTAACCCTGCCAACACCGCCATACGGCGATTGACATTATTAACCGGACGCCCGGGTCCTTTGAGTTTGGTTACCGACGCGTCAGTATTAACGGCGACGATGAGTCTATCACCGAGCTGTGCGGCTTCTTCTAGGTATGACACATGGCCTGCGTGCAATATATCAAAACACCCATTGGTCATAACGACCTTTTCGTTACGCGCTTTTGCGGCACTAATCGCAATTGCCAATTGATCTTCGGTCATTACCCCACCATCAAGGTGAACTGACTGTTCCCCCAGTGCCAATGCTAACTCGGTAGTGGATACCGTAGATGTCCCTAATTTACCCACCACGACACTTGCGGCTAAATTAGCAAGTACACACGCGGCCTGTAGAGGTAAATTACTCGCCAGCGCAACAGCTAACGTTGAAACCACTGTGTCGCCAGCCCCTGTCACGTCATAGACTTCTTTTGCTTTAGCTGGTAGATGAAATTCCGTTTCTTCCCCTTCAAATAACGTCATGCCTTCTTCTGAACGTGTCACCAGTAATGCATCAAGTGACAGACTTTTTTGTAAAGAAGCCGCTTTCTCAACTAATTGAGATTCCGTATCGATATGCCCTACTACGCCCTGCAACTCATCCATGTTGGGGGTAACAAGTGTCGCACCAGCGTATTTACTAAAATCACTGCCTTTCGGATCGACGATAACCCGCTTGCCTTTAGCACGAGCACGGGTAATAAGTGATTCAGGCTGGCTCAAACACCCCTTGGCGTAATCACTTAAAATAACAATATCCACATTATCTAAAGCCGTGTCATAGGCTTGTTCTAATGCACCTTTATCGGTAGCGGCAAAGCTTTTTTCGAAGTCTAAACGCAATAATTGTTGATTGCGACTCATCACTCTGAGCTTAGTGATAGTGTCAAACCCCGCTACATTAAAAAACTGACAGTCTATCTCGTAAGTTTCTAATCGCTGGCGCAAAATACGTGCATTTTCATCATCACCACACATTCCCAGTAATGTCACCTTTGCGCCCAAGGTCGCCACATTCACAGCGACATTGGCGGCGCCACCCGGTCTGTCTTCGGTATTGTTGACATTAACCACAGGTACTGGTGCCTCTGGGGAAATACGGCCAGTACCGCCAGTCCAATACCTGTCTAACATCAGGTCGCCAACAATAAGCACTTTTGCTTTGCTAAAATCTGGTAATATCATGCGAATAAATGACTTTTAAGATAGTAAATACATTGGCCAAGAGTATACCAGCCATGTCAGGCAATACCCACCTTACAACAACAAATAGCCCTTGGTATCTTTACTTAATCGAAAATAAACTCGGGCATATTTATACGGGAATAACCACCGACCCTTTAAGGCGAATTGCCCAGCACAGGGGGGAAATAAAAGGTGGCGCAAAAGCGTTAAAGGGAAAGGCTCCGCTTTGCTTTCGCGCTATCTTTGAAGTAGACAACAAGTCTCATGCAGCACGCTTAGAATATCAGGTTAAACAACTCAACCGTACACAAAAAGAATCGATTATTACAGCGGGTAAACTAGACGCATTAACCTGTGTCAAAGTTAACTTTGTTTAGCGTTTACCCTACGTTACACCCATAACCTGTCTATTTTGGCACTGGAATTCTAGCCTGCGCTCACTAGCCCCCCAGTACTGCATTGATTATCATGGCGTTACCGATACTTAAAGTAAATCCCACTGCCGCCACACCTACATTGTGCTGCTGATCCACTTCCTGTCTGAAATCCATACCAAACAAAATAATGTTTTTGCTTATTAACACCAATAAGTGAAGGGCAAGAGCCAGACCCACACTGACGATCAACCACCCAGTGACATTACTGACGTAACCCGAAGGGTTATAAATGAGTAGATTTTTAGCGGCTGACACTATCATGGCTGTGCCTAATAAGTTGCCTGTATGCTCAATGGCAAGAGCGAGTTGTCCTTTTTCCAGCGCGCCTTGAAATGAGTCGTTCTGGTTATCTTTTGCATACCTAAATTCAAATATTCGCGTCATCACTAACAGCATAATAAGAACTACGGAGAAACCCGTAACAATGGCAATCAAGGCATTCATATCACTGCCGTCTACCCAAATCGTAATATTGCGCAACACAATGGCACTGGCCACTAAACTGGCAGCATCCACTAGTGCAACGCTTACACTGCGTTGGGCAATCATTTCATGGGTGTCGACTTTATTCAGTACTAATTTGTCATGTGCATAGCGCCCAAACTTAACAAGCATGATGCCTACTACACCAAATATCACCATGCCTAGGGCTGCTTCTTGATAACCCAATCCCACATGCCTACCGACAACCGAACTCAGTACAATACACAGTGATAACATGCCACCTGCAATACTGATTCCAAATGCAAAGTTATCCTTGACCCCTAACTCTTCCGTTACTGAATACTCGCGAGAGGCGCCAGTCAGCCATTTCATCAGCATGAGTAATACCAATGCTATCCCCACGTCCATCGCCAGATAAATAAGTAACTCTTGCGACAAAGGGACGAGTTTTACTAAAGCTTCCACGTTCTATTTGCTCCTAAACCCAGAGGGTTTTACGACTCAACAAGCTCAACTTCACCCGCTACAATTATGCCGTCTTTTGTTATAGATACCATTGTCATCATTCAGTATCATCAGACTACTTCAGGTGAATCAAATTTCCGTTAAGTGCTAATGGTTATATTTATGTAAGCGAGTATTATGCCAACAGACGCCAGCATTATGCCAACAGGCAGCGAAAATAATATGAATAACCAACAACAAGCCGGAAAGTATTGGCAACAATTAGTCTCATCCGCAGCGATGACAGAGGCAGTATTGGAAGCCTTAGAGCACAATAAAGACAGCATAATTTGCGCTTTCACTCGCTCTTATTTCTTTGCCCAAACGCTTATTCAATATCCATCGACAATTGACAAACTTTTTCAAGGTCCGCCGAAGTCATCACTATTTGACTGGTATAATCAGCACCTACTAGAGCAATTGGTATCGGTAGAGAGTGAAGAACAATTACTCACGAGTTTACGCCAATTTCGCAATCAAGAAATGGCCTGTATTGCATTTAATGATGTGCTCAACAAGCAGTCGATCTCAGATTCACTAGGCCAAGTGTCCGCCTTAGCCGATGTACTCATATGTGGTGCTTATCAATGGCTGTATAACCACCTCGCTACACGCTACGGCACGCCCACATGTGGTACACGTCAGATGCAAATGTACATTCTGGGAATGGGAAAACTGGGCGGGAAAGAGCTTAACTTTTCCTCAGACATAGACCTGATTTTTGCATACCCGGAAAAAGGTGAAACACAAGGTGGCAAAAAGTCAGTAGAAAACCAACAGTTTTTTACTAAATTGGCGCAAAAGCTTATTCAAGCACTGAATAAAATAACCAATGATGGTCAGGTATACCGGGTAGATATGCGCCTGCGTCCATTTGGCGACTCTGGTCCATTAGTCATGCATTTTGCCGCACTTGAAGATTACTACCAAGAGCAAGGTAGACACTGGGAACGTTTTGCTATGATAAAGGCGCGTGTGATCAATGATGATCACTCTTCTCAGGTAAAATGCCTCAAAGATATTCTTCACCCTTTTACCTTCCGCCGCTACCTGGATTTCACTACCCTTGACGCCCTTCGCAACATGAAGAAGTTGATTGCCACAGAAATTAGACGCCGACGGCTAGACAACAATATAAAACTGGGTGCTGGGGGGATCAGAGAAGTTGAATTTTTCGCACAGAGTTTTCAGCTTATTCACGGTGGACGGGAGCCTGAACTCCAAAGTAAGTCATTGCTCACCACATTAGATGCCCTGGCAAAACTAGACATAGTAGAAGGGGAAGTTACCGAACAACTGAAGCAAGACTACCTGTTTTTACGCAAAGTTGAACACACTTTACAGCAATGTCAGGACAGACAAACGCAGACACTCCCCGATAGCACTTGGCAACAGCAAGCATTAATAGACGTAATGGGCTTTGACAGCTACGCCCAATTCTTAACCATGCTCGATAGCACCATGACACGGATCCATGGCCACTTTAACGAGCTGGTAGAAGAGCCACATGAAACTCATGATCAAGAAGATACGTTGTTTGACACCTGTCAGGACGCGTGGCGCTTGTCGCTTCAGCAAGAAGAGTTTGTTGACGCCTTTAGCGAATATCTCGACACCAATGACATTACAGAGGTCTATCGCGAATTACGCCAGTTTAAAGAAAAGCAACGCAATTATCGCATAGGTCAAAAAGGAGAAGACACCCTAAATAAATTGCTGCCTGAAATTCTTTATGTATTGATGCAGGAACATCCAGCAAACACGGTGCAGGTACTGTCACGACTACTCGGCGTCATTGAGGCAATTACAGGGCGGACGACGTATTTGGATTTGCTGCTTGAAAATCCAGAGGTGTTAAAGCAGTTAGTCAAACTGTGTGAGCGCAGTGATTGGATCGCACAGGAAATTAAACGTTTTCCTTTACTGCTTGATGAACTGCTTACTCCACTATATTTACAGCAACAAAACAGCGATATTGCCACCAGTAAACACGAATACGAACTTGAACTCAGAGAAAGCCTATTACGCATTGAGCAAGATGATGTGGAAAGGCTCATGGATGCGTGGCGCCAGTTTAAACTTTGCCAGCAATTGCGCATTGCAGCCAGCGACATCAGTGAGTCGCTACCCATTAACACAGTTAGTGACAAACTCACCGCCCTTGCAGAAGTGATTTTAGATAACGTGCTTCAGTCAGCCTGGATGCAGGTCAGTGAGCGCTATGGCGTACCTACGCATTTAGAAGGTACGGACAAAGGGTTTTGCGTTATTGGGTATGGAAAATTAGGCGGCTTCGAGCTGGGATACGGCTCAGATTTGGATTTAGTGTTTCTACACAACGCCCCGCGGGGTATTAGCACAAACGGCCAAAAACCTCTTGAAGCGCAACAATTCTATATCAAATTGGCGCAGCGCATAATGCACTTGTTAAATACCAAGACGCTATTTGGGCAATTGTATGAAACCGACTTAAGACTTCGCCCTTCAGGCAATTCTGGACTGCTGTGCTGTCATATTCATGGCTTTGAAAAATACCAGCTAGAAGAAGCCTGGACATGGGAGCATCAAGCATTAGTACGTGCCCGCGGCATTTGTGGTGATCGGGCACTGCTTGACGATTTTGCCCACGTACGCCACCAAATTTTAAGTCGCAAACGAGAAACCCAAGCCTTAGCACAAGACGTGTGTAAAATGCGGGCGAAAATGCGTGAACATTTACTGTCTCACCAACATCACAAAGTCGATCTCAAACAGTGCGAAGGCGGTATTACAGATATTGAGTTTATGGCCCAGTATTGGGTGCTTGCCCATGCCCACAACGTGGAAGCCTTAACCACTTATCCCGACAATCTAAGAATTTTTGACGCCGCAGCCAATGGCGGATTGATTAGTCAGGAAACGGCCTCTCGATTACAGCATGCTTACCTTCGGCTACGCGAGCTTTATCACCATTTAACACTAGCGGATACCAAATACGCTGATGAAAGCGACGAATTAGATGATATTCGGGAACAAGTAAAAAACCATTGGCAGGCACTATTTGCTGACTGTGATTAATCGTAAAGCGGGGTTAGCTATAAATAATCGAGTTAGCCCTTTACCCGCTTACACGTAGTGGCAAGAAAGGGGGTCTCTTCGGCAGTAACCACCAGTGAACGCTGCTCTGGGCATAAGTAAGCCCTAACTTCACCTTCAAAACTGCTATCGATAGCACTGGCAATTTTGGCCAAAGAGCCAGCAACAGTATTGTCTAACTGAAAGCGATGTTTTATCACAAAATCCTGTTCAAGATTCCAGATAAGCTGCATCCCTTCAGCTTGAGCATATTGTGAAATCACCTCGCGCAACGTACTGCCTTCTTTGAAGGTTCTGGCCTTGTGTTCACCCGTCCAGTTTCTTTCGACTGGTCGTGTGACACTGGCCATCTTCGCTAGCTTTTCGTCCAAGTTGGGATCGATACCTGTAATGTCCAGTACAAAATCCCCTTGTTCCTCTTCCTCAGGATCGGTTGCTGACATTCTGAATTCACGATAGAAGTCACTTAGGCCGCGAGACACTGTTTTATCTTCTATCTCTGATTGGGGTGTCACCTTTTCTTCCGATTGCAACACATAGATAAGCACGCCGGCAATAATGACTAATACTGCAGCCAGGCCCACTTGTTTTGCCCAAAAAGATGAACTTGAGTACCCTTCTTGTACCATATTTCCTCTGTGTCTCTCGATGTACGGTTTGCAACTAACGTAATATTGGCGCATTACTCATGCCTAAACTTACATAATTGCAACATCTATGCCTTAAATAGAGCCTTTTAATTTTAGTTCATGCTGTGTGATTCCACTTAGCCCATTAGGCTAATTCAATACGTCATACCTACTTTCAAACGGTATCGACATTAGCCCAGCTAAGAAACTCACTTAATCATACAAGGACTTTGGATTGTTTACAGGTCTGGTTTTAAAACGTTTGTGCATCCACAGATAACTTTCTGGTTGCTCTTTAACCGCAGCATCAATATGTTGGTTTAAAAGTGTTAGGGCGTTTTCATCACTCATCTCGCCCAAACCTTCAAGGGGTGGAAAGATCTTAATTTTGTACCCCTTTTTAGTATATTGAGAGGTAATGATCATCGGCTCACAATCACTACGGCGAATAAACATTAGTGTAGCGGTTGTAGTTGCGGTGTCTTTTACTCCTCCAAAGGGCACGAAAATACTTTGCTTGGGACCGTAATCCTGATCAGGCAAATATAGACACAGTTCTTTTTCATCTAGTGCAGCAAGCAAAGCCTTGGCATTTCTCTTGTCGATCATGTACTTGTTTGAACGATTACGACCATGATATTGAAGGTAATCTATCAACGGGTTGTTGTGCTTGCGGTAAAACGCAATACTCGGATGAAAAAAGCCTATGCCTCGACAAGCAAACTCTAAATTCATGTTGTGCAGTGCCATCCCGAACACCCCCTTGCCTTCGGCGAGTGCATGTTCAACATACTGCGTCCCTTCAATTTCGATAGCACGTTTGACTCGCCAGCTTGGCCACCACCACCCCATTGCGGTTTCAAATAACGCCATACCAGTGCGACGCACGTTCTCGGTGTAAAGCGCTTCTATCTGTTTTTCACTCAAACTGGGATCCCAGAGTGCGATATTGCGCTTCGCAACCTTAGCCCGTTTTGGCACTACCAGCGCAATCAATCTGCCAGCTCCAGCTCCAATACGCCTGATAACTGGTAAGGGAAGCCAAGTTATTAAGTACAACACACACGCACCTAACCAGACCGGCCAATATTTAGGCCCAAGAAACGAAAGTTGAAACGTAGGAGCTTTAATCGCCGCAGCCAATATGTTTATCCTCAAAATAACGATGGCGGCATTGTATCAGATGGGAAAATTAGGGGCTATGTAGAGGTGCGATTTGCTTAATGACGACTCGCAATCAAGTAACTTTCTCTGTTAATACCTACATTAAAGGCGCTCAACAACGCACTTAATATTCTCTGTCTATTTGCTTTAATTTTTTCTCAAATATTTCGTATTGATCGGTGGAGTCGTAGTCAAAGTGGTATTGGTTGTGAAAGCCGAACTGCAATTTCACATTCACATCTTCAATATACAAGGTGTAGCCATCGTGATCGGTAAAGGCGGTTATACCATTCAATTTATATTGTTCATCTTGCTTCTCGCCGTGTAGGCGAATCTTGTCAAATACCTGTAGAAGAAACTTGCTATCCAGTTCGTTTTTCATAATAAATCCATTGTTGTTCAGTTAAATTTTATTACTCATGAACGGCCATTCTGGACCACTAAAACACACATGAATGCCCTGTTTAAACGCAAACCTTAACAAAGGATATCAATTAACCTTGATTTTGCCGTTAAGCCACTAAAAGTTATACCGAAATCCCAGATTCGTAACGTGTGATGAAAAATCGTTTTGCCCCGCAAAATAGGTATATTCGACACGTAACATTACCCCCTTACTAAGGTAGTAATCAAATCCCATCCCCACCAGCCCAGCGAAAATATTGTCCTGGTAACCACACGTATTCTGAGTGCTGTCGCACAAGCTTTGTTCACTATCAACGAAGCGCTGTTCAATGTCGAGATACGACACCCCTACTTTATAGTATAGTTCACCATGTTGATTACCGGCTTTGCCTAACAACGCAAAATAGGGCCCTTTACTCGATAAAGCGAACCTTTCGTTACTTTTATCTGCTTGGACAATATATCCCCCTTCAGCATACCACTGCCGATGAAATTGATAAGCTACACCACCGGAATAGCTAACATCACTCTCACCGTCATATTGAGTATCAACCTTGCTATACCCCACATTTATCACAGCATAAGTGGTATTTTCGGCGCTCACGCCCCCTGTAAACACAACCAACAACATCACAAATAGCGGGCGAATTTTGTTCATCAAGGTATTTCCTAATATGAAAAGCAGCGCTTATCGCGCTTGTATGGCTATAAACTTAACAGGTTTAGCATCCAACAATACACCCGTATATTTACAAAATTTGATCTTTTTCAAAACTGGTGTAGTATAAGATTACACAACTGGTCAGATGAGCGGATGAGTTATTATGAGTATCAGAACTAGCTTAAAGAAAGTATTACCCCCTATTTCAATCACAGAACAAGAAGCCCTCGATGCGGGTGATGTGTGGATTGAATCTTCTATTTATCAGGGTAAGCCTGACATGCAGGCACTACGCGATATCCCTCAGGCAAAGCTGAGCGCAGAAGAACAAGCCTTTATGGATGGTCCAGTCACAGAGCTACTGAACATGGTAGACGACTTCGAACTGGGCAATAGCACGCATATTCCTCAGGACATTCTTGATTTCCTAGGTAAAAACCGTTTCTTCTCAATGATTATTCCAAAGAAATTTGGTGGTCTTGAGTTTAGCCCATATGCAAACTCTACTATTGTAGCGACTATCGCTGCGAAAAGCGGTGCAATTGCGGTGACCGTTATGGTACCTAACTCGTTAGGCCCAGGTGAGCTGCTTATGCACTATGGTACGTCTGAGCAACAGGATTACTGGTTACCTCGTCTTGCTGATGGCCGTGACATTCCATGTTTCGCATTAACCAGCCCAGAAGCAGGTTCTGATGCTGGCGCCATCCCTGATGCTGCGATCGTAACTAAAGGCGAGTATAACGGCGAGGAAGTACTTGGTCTTCGCGTGAGTTGGGACAAGCGTTACATTACCCTTGCGCCTATCGCAACAGTACTCGGGTTAGCATTTAAAGTATTCGACCCAGATCAACTACTCGGTGACAAGCTGGAGCTAGGTATTACCTGTGCACTTCTTCCTAAGTCACACCCGGGTGTTGAGCTTGGTAACCGTCACGATCCTATGGGCGTGCGTTTCTACAACGGTACTACCCGTGGTCAAGACGTATTCATCCCAATGGACTTCATCATTGGTGGTCAGAAGAACATCGGGCGCGGCTGGCAGATGCTAGTTAGCTGCCTTGGTGCAGGTCGTGGTATTTCACTTCCGGCCATGGGTGTTGCTACTGCACAGTCTGCGTTTAAAGGTACAGTTGAATACTCATTCGTACGTGAGCAATTTGGTCTTCCAATTGGTCGTTTTGAAGGTATTCAAGAGAAGATGGCTGACATTGCTGGTAAGACTTTCTTACTTGAAGCGATGCGTGTTTTGACGACAGAAGGTCTAGGCCTAGGTGTTAAGCCGTCTGTTGTAACGGCTATCGCCAAGTATCACATGACTGAACTTGGTCGTGATGTGATGAACTCGGCTATGGATATTCAAGCGGGTAAAGCCATTCAGCGCGGCCCTCAAAACACCTTAGCAGGCGGTTATTCTGCTTTGCCAATTGCGATTACGGTTGAAGGTGCAAACATTCTAACCCGTAACCTGATGATTTTTGGTCAAGGTGCAATGCGTTGCCACCCTTACCTAAAAGACATGGTTGACCTTATCCACAGCAACGAAAGCTCTGCGGATAAAGAATTCAACAAAGTACTTCGCAAGACCGTTGGCTTTAGCGTTAAAAACGCATTCCGCAGCTTGGGTAAAGGCTACCTGCCTTTCTTACGCGGTGCAGAGTCATCTCTACCTGAAGTACGTAAGTACGAGAAGCGCGTAAATAGCATTTCTGCCAAGCTTGCCCCTCTTGCTGATTTATCACTAGCAGTACTTGGTGGTGACCTGAAGAAAGCTGAGCTTCTGTCAGCACGTCTAGGTGACGTAATGAGCTACTTATACGGCGCCATGGCAGCAATTCGCTTCTATGAGCAACGTATTGAAGACAGAAAACTGGCTCTGCCGTATTTTGAATACGCTATGCAGTGGTCACTACAGCAAGCAGATCAGGCAATTGTTAACTTCATCAACAATTTCCCTAACACTGCGACCCGTGGTCTGATGCGTCTGTTAACGAATACTTACTCTAACAGTGTGCCTGGTATCAGTGATGATTTGGTGCGTGAGTTGTCGATAGCATCAATGCAAGATAACAGTGTTAAGGCGCAATTGACGCACCTTGTACGCGTCAGCAAAGGTGATGGTAACGACATCAACGAGCAAGCGTTTAAAGCGAAGCACGCCGTTGCCCACTTATTAGGTAAAGTACAAAAAGCACTGCGCAAAGAGCCTGTTGTACCTTTCATCTCATTCGAGCATGCGCTTAATAAGTTGCAAGAGAAAGGCGTTATTAACGCAGAAGAAGCGGCCAAATTGCACGACTACAATGAGAAGCGCAAGTTAGCCGTACGTGTTGACGAATACACTTTCGACATGGATCTGCTTCCTGCTTCACAAACGTTAAAAGCGGTTGACGGCGGTCAAAGTGCAGCTTAAAAGTTGCGCGCTGTTGAAATAACAACACCATAGCCCTGACTAGATGTCGGGGCTTTTTTTATTTTTCACTTAAGCCTGTAGGTCTTTGATGTACAACGGGCCCTAAATTAATTCTACAACTTTTGGACAAAATCCATCTCTCTTACTAGCTTTATACCGTGCAGGGTCAGTCTTTAGCTAGGATGCAAAAGTGAGAACGTTCTTTTCACATATTTTTCTGTTGTGTATTATTTCTTTTTACAGTGGAGTTACTTTAGCCGTTGCAGACGAAGGGCGCTATATTATCGGCTATGTCAGCCATCCCCGGGTGGTTAACTATTACAAACCGCTAATCGAAGAAGTTTACCGCGAGATAGGAATTAATACAGAATTCGTCGAAGTAGGCGGAGAGCCTGGCTTGCGCTTGCTTAACGAAGGGATGACTGACGCTGATGTTATCCGATACGATGTGGTGACCCAATACGGCAAAGACATAGTGGCCATTGAGCCCGCCTTTGCATTAGGTACTTCGTTTTTATTGTGCATTCGAAAAGTACCATGTAGCAAAGACGTGATCCAGAATCCAGACATTGCTATCGCCGTAACGACCCGTTTCTTTTTTAATATAGGTCAACAGCCAGACAATCTAGCTGCAAGCATTCATGAATTTGACGATTTCAATCACGTTATCGAATTATTGATAAACGGCAGGTTCAATTATGCAATTTTGCCCAGCGATTACTCCCAGAACGCCATTTTCGATAAGCACGGCATTCGGTACATCCCCATTGTGAAACACAAACTCGTCCACGTCATCAATAAAAAACACATGCATTTATATAGCGCATTGTCAGACGCAATCACCAAACGAGTAAAAGCCAGCTTATCCAACTAATACAGCGCGTTGAACGGCGGCATAAAGGCAATATTATTAATCAAAAACTCATCTTGCTAGCATATGACGGCAACAAATTACTGCCCCTATACCCTACCTTGAGCCTGTTTATCTTTGGTGTACCAATTTCGGGCCAAATGGAAGCCTTTTAATCGCTAAACAGACCTGCAGGCCAAGTGGGCTAAGTTAAAGGGCAGTGACAAAGAGTAAAAGGCTCTAATAATAAAAAAGTTTACTCAAAATTGTCTGTACATAGATTATCTCTGCTAGTCTAATAAGATTAAAAAAATATATGTATAAACATAAGCGAGGGAGGCGGTTAATCTGCCGAACCATGCGCTAAAAGTAACCTAGGTATCTCCGCTTTGCGTCCCATAGACAACACAATTTCCATTACAGAAGTCAACCGCGACACCGCTAACATGCTTGTTGGAAACAGCTTTGTAGGCTTATTGATGACAGTAATGTCATTTTCAGGACTTGTTTTCTTCTTTGAAAGTGATAATAGGAAGATAGAAGAACTCAAACTCATCTTTTGGGTGTGTATGATGTTGGTGAGTCTGTTGCGTTTAGTGGATGCCAGTTACTGGAAGTTTAAACTCTCCTCAACGCCCTTCTCGCCCAATCCGGTCATAGTGCGTTTTGCTATTGGTGTTTTCGCTACAGGAAGCTTATGGGGGCTGTATTCCGTAGTACTCTATTCATCGATGAGTGAACTAGAAGTGGCCTCAACTATGGTCGTGCTGTCTGCAATGGCAGGGGGCGCAGGTACGGTACTGTCGCCTAAAAAAGAATTGGTCATTTTTTACTGTACGGTTTTACTTGTTCCCATGTCCTATTGTGCTCTTCTCGACAAAACCGGAAATTTCTTCATGTTAGGAACTTTAGGTATGGTGTACTGGGTCGGGATCTCACTGAGTGCATTCCGTTATCATCAGTTTTTTATCAGCACATTGCACCTAAAGGAGCGCAACAACAACCTGGTAAAACAAATGAGTATCGAGCGCAGTCAAACTGACAAAATCAATCAGCTTTTGATTGCCTCAAATGAAAAACTCGATGAATCGAATGCTAACTTAGAAGCTGAAGTTGAGCGCAGAACGCAGGAACTTTTCCGCCTATCTAACCGTGATCCACTGACAAACCTTTTAAATAGAAATGGATTTCTAAAACACCTCAACGATTTACTTGAAACCACTAAAGTGTTGCAAAATTCACTCGCAGTGTTGTTCATTGATTTAGATGGTTTTAAGCAAGTCAACGACAGTCTCGGTCACAAAATAGGTGATCTGGTACTGGTAGAAATTGCTAACAGGCTACGAAACTACAGTGAGAAAAATCACCTTGCCCGTTGGGGCGGCGATGAATTTGTTGCAGTTATTCCATACGCGACCGTAGATACCGCAAAAGCCGTCGCTCACGCAATGAGAAGCGGCGTCACCATTCCAATCAATGCCAACGATAATCAAGTGACACTAGACGCAACGATAGGCATTGCCATGTGTCCAGAACACGGTGATGTTGCTGTAGATTTAATTCAGCAAGCCGATTTGACCATGTATGACCAAAAGCGCAAACAGCGCGGTACGGTAGGCGTATTCAACGAAACACTCCATGCAGAAATAAAACGAGAGCAGCGGTTATGTGAGCGCTTGCGCAGCGCCATAGATAATGGTGAGCTGTGTCTGTTTTATCAACCCATTATTGACGTAACAACAGGCCATGTCTCTTCTATTGAAGCCTTGTTACGCTGGACCTGCGATGGCGAAATTATCAGTCCCGACATATTTATTCCCCTTGCGGAAAGAAGTGGGTTGATGCCAGAAATAGGTACATGGGTACTAAACAGGGCTCTAATTGACCTCTCTCACTGGGATTTTGCCGAGCCCCTTTGTATGTCCGTTAACGTCTCTATTACTCAGTTGATAGACGATGGCTTCGTTAAGGTACTTGATAGTGCCCTGAACAGCACAGGTATATCGCCCCAGCGGCTTTATTTGGAAGTTACCGAAAGTGTATTTGCCAATAATGCCGATCTCGTCACCCAACGATTACACGAACTGGTAGAGCGAGACATCAAAATCTCAATCGATGATTTTGGCACAGGTTACTCATCGCTACACCGCTTACAATCAATGCCTTTTGACTTTATAAAAATTGATAGATCATTTGTACAGAATACCTCGGAAGAGAGTGATACCATAATAAGAGCAACGCTGTTAATGGCGCGAGAGTTTCGCTGTAAAACTATTGCTGAAGGGATAGAAACCGAAGCGCAACGCGCGCATCTTGCCGCGCTAGGTAGCGACTACTTGCAAGGGTATTACTACGCGAAGCCCATGAGCGCTAGCGACTTTATTTCTTGGTATAACAAAAACTATTAGAGCCTACCTAACATGGCACAACTTTATTTTTATTACTCTGCAATGAATGCGGGTAAATCAACATCTTTGCTTCAATCAGCCTACAACTACCGCGAACGTGGAATGCATTCCATTATTTATACCGCAGCGCTGGACGACCGATATGGCGTGGGCAAAGTGACGTCCCGGATTGGATTACAAGCAGATGCCAGACTTTATGCAAAAGGCGATGACTTATTTCAGTCAATTAGCGAAATCCGAGCAACACAAAAATTAGATTGTGTTTTTATCGACGAAGCACAATTTCTGACGAAAGAGCAGGTAAGGCAATTAGTTGAAGTAGTTGATGAGCTTAAAATTCCCGTTCTTGCCTATGGGCTACGCACTGACTTTCTCGGTGAAACTTTTGAAGGCAGTCACTACCTTCTGGCGTGGGCGGATAAGTTATCTGAACTAAAAACCGTTTGTCATTGCGGCCGCAAAGCCAGCTTTGTCGTTCGCCGAGACCCAAATGGAGACGCGGTAACCGATGGTGATCAGGTCCAAATAGGCGGTAACGACAGTTATGAATCCATGTGTCGCAAACATTTTAAACAGCTAGTTTGGGATTAATGTGAACACACTGTGCGCGTTACCTCCGTAACGCGCAATTGCTGCGTCCCATCTCACAATCGAAAAACCAGCCAGCGCCAAACAAAATTAAATGCATTAAGCCAACCAAAGACACCTTCAGAACAACACTCTAAATGTAAAACAATAAATTTACTGAATCGATTAAGAAAGTGCTTGCTTATGTGTTGAAAGCCGACTATTGTTAACTCAATGTAACAACAAAAACACAGCATTAACACTCACTGAGCAAGGTAAAGCATATGAAGCACTCTGGAAAGTTCAAGCCTGCGGTCATTGCCCTGTCAATTACCGCCGCACTTAACAGTACTGTCACTGTGGCACAAGAGAACGCTGATGATTCATCGGTAGAAGTTATTCAAGTATCCGGTATTCGCGGTTCGCTTATGCGCGCACAAGCCGTGAAGATGGACAATGACGCTATTGTTGAAGCCATATCTGCAGAAGACATCGGTAAACTCCCCGATTCATCTATCGCCGAATCACTTGCGCGCCTTCCAGGCTTATCTGGCGAGCGTGTTGGAGGGCGTACATCGGGTATTTCTGTGCGCGGCTTCAAAGAGGATTTCACCGGCACATCGCTCAATGGTCGTGAATTAATAGGTATTGGTGACAACAGGGGTGTGGAATACGATTTATACCCTGCTGAAATTATGACGGGTGCGACGATTTATAAAACTGCTGATGCCACATTAGTCGTTCAGGGTATCGGCGGTACGGTTGACCTTCAAACCGTACGCCCGTTATCCGCACAGGAAACCCTCACGGTCACCGGTGTTTATGAGTTAGGCGGAAACGACGCTGACAACCCTGAATTCGATAACACAGGTAATCGCTTTGCGTTGTCTTTTGTTGAAAAATTCGCTGACGATACGGTAGGTCTTGCGCTTGCTATCGCCTCAACTGAATCTCCCCGTAACGAAAGAAAATATGGAGTATGGGGCTATGGCGAGAATGAAGAAGGCCAGGTATTGCCATTTGGTTTAGACACGCAAGCCATTAGCCGTGTACTGGAACGGGATACAGTCTCTGCCATTTTACAATGGCGACCTACTGACAAACTCGACATTGTAATCGATGCACTTGATATCGATTACTCTGATTCTGGGGTTATTCGCGGCTTTATCGAGCCCTTCGCTGCGGCGAATGTAACAGGTAGTGGCGTTAATAATACAGGTACTCAAATTAACGCCAACCCAGTATTGCGAACGGATCCCGCTCAAAAAGATGGTGAACTACAAACCTTCGGGCTAAACATTCGCTACGACATTAATGACGAGTGGTCGATGACACTTGACGTCGCCGACAGTCAATCCAGTAAGCGTGACTTGCGGGGTGAATCGTATGCTGGCCTAGCCCGTTCTGGCGCATTAAACAATGACCAACTTGGCTCCCGACAATTCGAGATGAGCCAAGATGGTATCTATTTTACCGACAGTACAGGTCTTGATGCATTCTCAGACCCTGCTTTACTCCAATTAGCTGGCCCACAGGTTTGGGGGGGCGGCATGGCTAACATTGCCGACCAGTTTACTACTGACGTTTTACAAGCTAACGGGCAACCCTATAGTTATTTTAACGCACAGGACGGCTTTTTAAACTATGCTGACTTTGAGGAAGAACTGACCACAGCGCGACTCGAATTCACCGGTTTTGTAGACTGGTCTGTGTTTAATACGGTCACCGTTGGCGTTAACTACAGTGATCGCTTTAAATCAAAAGACAACAAAGGCTTTTTTGCTACCGCGTCTTCATACCCCTTTTCAGAGTCCATTCCCTCGCAGTATCTCTACAATGGTTTAGCTGATTTAACCTGGGCTGGCATGGGATACGTAGTGGCCTATGACGGGTTCGCCCCCTATAACGATGGCGAGTATACGCTCAACGATGCGGGTCTGTTAGAGCCTGATCGTCTGGGTGACACATATACAGTGGATGAAGAAGTCGTATCACTGTATGCCAAACTCGATTTTGAGACCGAAGTACAAGGCTTTAATGTTAAAGGTAACCTTGGTGCACAATATGTACAGACGGACCAATCTTCAACAGGTTTTATCGGTATAGTCGGTGAAAACTTTGCCGTGTGTGATGATGACGGTAATCAAGTGATCGACGCTGACTGTGTGATTACTGACGGAGATGATTACTCTCACTTTTTGCCAAGTTTAAATGTAAGTGTAGAACTTAGCGAAAACCGTTATTTGCGTTTTGGCGCGTCAAAAACCATAAGCAGAGCCCGTATTGACCAAATGAAAGCGTCAGGCTTTGTTAAATTCGATCAAAATATTGAGCTTATAGCAACACCTAACAGCCAAGCTGCTGTTGAAGCATACGGCTCACCATGGTCGAAGTTTTCTGGTAACCCCACATTACGTCCGTTGGAAGCAAATAACTTTGACCTTTCTTTTGAAAACTACTTTGAAGATGAAGGCTATGTTTCTGTCGCGCTATTTTATAAAGACCTAGTAAATTGGACGCGGGACGGCAACCAGCTCATTGACTTTACCAATGATGAAACTAACCAAGGCGCGAACTATTTCATACCTGGTTTCCACGACAGAATTATTGATGTAGACGGCAACTATGGCCCTGAAGATACGCCTTACCAAGCGGGTGATCTGGTCACGCCCCCTGATTTGGGCTACTACTCATTCTTTGAAGATGGCCTTGAAGGCAGTATGAAGGGCATAGAGCTGACTGCCAATGTGCCATTGAGAATGCTGTCAGACGCCCTAGACGGATTTGGTATAGCGGCGTCTGCCACTATCCTCGATGCTGAACTTGAGGACGGTACAGCAATCCCAGGCCAATCAGATAATACCTATAGTATTACGGCCTATTATGAAATGAACGGATTTGAAATACGGGTCGCGGCCACAGATCGCTCTGAGTACCTAACCTATCAACGAGGAGGCTCAAATAAAATAGAGCCAGCCACACGTGATGCGGTGACGCAAGTGGACGCACAAATCAGTTATGACTTTGCTGACAGTGGAGTTGAGTACCTTGAAGGGTTGAGGGTTTCTCTACAAGGTGTAAACCTGACCGATGAAAAAGAAGAAACCATTGATACTAATGGAATAGTCACGCTACGCAGAGAGTTCGGCCCCTCCTATATGCTGAACCTTAACTATGCGTTTTATTAACCAGTAGTACTTAAGGGGCTGCCCTAACCGGTGGCCCCTTATTTTATTACTTAGAAAAAGGTCAACGACATGGAGAAAAATAGTTTAGCCTCGTATTTCAATCGTTGTGCCTTTAATTTTGAGTAACTCACACGCGTTAGTACAAGGATAAGCACTGGTTAATAAACAGTTTCACCTTTGCGTATTTCAAAAGGTAAAACGATGTTTTCGCCTAGCTGTTCTATCAGTTCATTTGCAGCACGTATTCCCTTTTCAGTACTCGACTGACACACCGTGGTCAAACGCGGGCGCGCTCGCTCAGCCTCTTCTATACCATCAAAACCAGTGATTTTGATTTCTTCTGGAACTTTTATCCCTAATTCCAGTGCCATATGCAAGAGTTCCAGAGCAATGATATCACTCATACACAACACTACATCGGGGCGGGGCGAACTGGTCAGTACTTCCCGTGCGGCTTGTTTGGCAAAACTGCGTTCACTTTCTGGAAGGTGCCAAATCTGCTCGTTGCTTATCGTGACATCCTTATGTTCTGCTGCGCGTAAATAACCATCCAAACGACGGTGTGATATAGAACTTTCCACATCGATAAGTGGGTTGTCATAAATTCGACAGGTTGAGGGGGAATTGATTAGACGTAGACCCAATATTGCAACATTATCCCCCTCGTTGAGGGCATATGAAGCAACTTCAAAAGCTGCTTCTTCATTATCAATATTAACAGAAGGCTTATTTTCAATGTCAAAGTCAACGGTGACAACTGGTTTTGAAGATAGCGCAAGCTCTCCCACCAATGCGGCATTACGCGGTGCCCCATAGCAGATAAACCCGTCAACAAAATCAACGACATCTAATATGCTACTCGAGTCACCTGCATAGAGAAGGAGGTGCTTCCCTTGTTTTTTCAACGCCGAAGACACACCCTTTATAAAGGTACTGGCCACGGGGTCGCTCACCATGTATGAAATGCTATCCGCCAGCACAAGAGCCACGATATTGGATGTGCCTTTTCGCAAAATTTGTGCAGCTTTATTGGGGCCGCTGTAACCTATTTTTTTACACTGCGCTAAAATTTCTTCGCGTTTGCGTTGCGACAATTGATCGGGGCGATTGAAAGCGTTGGAAATTGTCGCGGTAGATACGCCGAGTTGCTCAGCGACATCTTTGAGGGTCAATTTTGCTTTAGTCATTGTTATTAGCTCTTTTCACGAACATCAAGTCAACCGCCCTTTACAACACTAGCGTGGTCAGAGTAATCCAGGCAGATAATAGCAATCCGTAATAGCAAATGAACAACAGCACCTAGCAATATTTTGCAAAGGCCTGATGCCTTTAAGCTGGATATCTATGTGATTGAGTATAACACTGACTTAAACGTTTAACCCACCACTTTCAGCGATTTTGCGACGAGCGGAGGTGGGTTAGAAAGGAACATAATTAGAGTAAAGTCAGCTTAGCGAGTACCGAAGATTTTGTCACCAGCATCGCCCAACCCCGGTAGGATATAACCTTTATCATTAAGGCGTTCGTCAATTGCGGCGGTGAATATGTCTACATCGGGGTGAGCATCGACCACGGCTTTAAGCCCTTCGGGAGCAGCCACTAGAAACAGTCCCATAATTTTGTTACACCCCTTTTTCTTTAGCAAATCGATAGTCGCAATAAGCGTTCCGCCAGTAGCCAGCATGGGATCAACAATCAATGCAGTACGCTCATCAATGTTTTGAACCACTTTGTCGAAGTAAGCTACAGGTTTTAAGGTTTCTTCATCTCGATATAAGCCAACCACACTGATTTTCGCATTGGGAATAAGTTCGAGTACACCTTCCAACATACCTAACCCGGCACGTAGGATAGGCACAACCGTAATTTTTTTTCCCTTTATTTGTTTAACTTCAACATCGTCACCCGACCAGCTTTTAATGATAGCGCGTTCAGTGGGCAGCGTGCGCGTAGCCTCATAAGTCAATAGATTGCCGACTTCCGATGCGAGCTCGCGAAAGTCTTTACTGCTAATTTTAGCATGACGCATTAACCCGAGTTTGTGTGCAATAAGTGGATGAGTAATTTCGTGAACAGCCATGGCAACATTCCTTGAAGAGTTTCATCGTAGTTTACCTGTTTCTGCTCAACCTTTACATTCAAGCTATCGCTTTTTCGCACACATCAAGCGTATCACCATCTGGAAGGGTCACTTCTATTTTGATGCTCCCGCCAACAGCGGCCAAATATGCTGCCGCTCTTTGAAGCGATACATCTTGGATACGCTTTGATTCTAACTTGCTAACGCCAGAAGCGGTGACCGATAGTGCCATTGCTACGACTTCTTGCTTCACTCTGTGTTGCTTTCTAATTTCGCCTAATGTGAGTTCTTTCATTGTTCTTTACCGAGAATAACGGGCATTAAAAAAGCCCAGATGGTGGAAACCTTCTGGGCTTTTGCAAAACGTTCTACCTGCAGTGCCCAGAAGCCAATACTTGCCCCTGAACACCAATGGTCAGGTGCAATCAGTAATTAAAATTATAAAAATAACCGGTTGAAACGTTTTGCATAATAATTCTCTTTCTTACAATGAAGTTAATATCGGTGATGCGCTTTCTTTCGCGATGCCTGTTATGCTTGCACTGCCGCGCCTCACTTATCCTTTACCATACCATTAAATTAAGCAATAGCAACGACTTTCCAAAAAGGAAAGTCATGGGTTTGTACGCCACTTGTGCATGTAAAAGCATTACATTGACAATACGTCACCTACACTGGCGTTTTTCAATGCGTTAAGGAAGTCTGGCACCTGCTCAGTACCTTCTTCTGGCGCCCAATGAGCAAAGCCCTTGTCTTCATCCAATTTGTACGGTCCTTGCTTAACTTCCATAAATACGACGGGGTGATGGCAGACAGTGGCATGCCAGACATTGGGGGGTATTTCTACCCCTGAACAATCACCGGAACTCGACAACACTAACCGCTCAGTTACGGTGGCATTATCATCAAAAAAGATGAGCTCTAACTCGCCTTCGAGTACCATGAAAAATTCCCATTTATGGGATTGCACATGCCGATGTGGCCTTACGTATGAATCAGGCATCATGGCGATGAATAGCCGTTGGACAATATCCTCATAGGATGCATGCACATTGAGGTTCGCTCGCCGACGCTCACTTTGCGCTGCTTTTGCTTTAAGTGCATTGAATGTCTTGCTATCAAATCGTTTAATATTGTTCACTATAGGCTTCCTTACTGCTGCTTTGCACAACGTAATTCATGGCGCTAGCAACGACGCGAATGCGCGAGGTTTGACTATCAACAAGTCCTAATCATTGCGTATCAAAACACCTAACACTACTGCTTCTTCGCTTTTTTCATCCTGCGACTCTGTTCTTGCCGCTTTTCTTCGCGTTTTTCTTTGCGATCTTTTTTATCTGGCGTTAATGAACCGGTTTTGAATTTTTGCTTTCGCTTGGCTTTAGCCTCAGCTTTTTTCGCCGCAGCAATTGCCATTTCCTCTTTTTCACGCTCAAGCATTTCGGGCGTTTCTAACGTGATGCGTCCTAACTTGCCAGACTGAAGCTCTTTAAGCAGAATTTCACAAATTTTGTGTAGATTAACCCGCCCACCCGCTTGAATAGCGCCGCGGTGTTTTGCCGCCGCTTCGAGAAACTCAATCTCTGTTTCAGGCAACTCCTCAAGCTTGTAGCGTGCTTTCATTACTTCAGGGTAAGCTTTGATGAGGTAATCTGCGGCAAAAAAACCCACGTCATCATATTCCATCGCGGTATTTTTTACAGCGCCAGACGACGCCAATCGATAAATAGAATTTGGATTTTCCAGTTTCGGCCACAACACGCCTGGTGTATCAAAAAGAATGATGCCGCTGCCTAAGTTGATGCGCTGCTGACTTTTAGTTACCGCAGGTTCATTCCCAGTCTTAGCAATGGTTCGCTCAGCCAGAATATTAATAAGTGTGGATTTACCCACGTTGGGGATACCGGTGATCATGGCTTTAATCGCTTTAGGTTGCGCGTCTTTTTGCGCGCAAATAGAACGAATCAATTGCATGATTTGCTTACTGTTACCTGGGTTATCACTGGATGTAGTGATGGTTTTTACACCGCGCTCTTTTTCCAGGCTCTCTTGCCATCGCGCGGTTATCTCAGGATCAGCCAAGTCGTATTTATTCAAAATTTTGATACAGGGTTTGTCACCTCTGATTTTCGCAATTTCAGGGTTCTCACTGGAGTAAGGAATACGTGCATCCAGCACTTCAATCAGAATATCAACTTGATTGAGCGATTCTTTAATCTCTTTGAGGGCCTTGTGCATGTGCCCCGGGAACCATTGTAATGCCACGATGTTGTCCTAATAAATACTTAAAAACAGAGTGTTGATATATCGTAAAACGACTAGCGAGATAACTCGTAGACGCAAATGTTCACAGCGCTCGCCAGGTTTAGTGAGTCAATTTTACCACTGCCTGGAATAGTAAACGCCGTCGCCTTTAGCTGCACCACTGCTTCTGTGGGCACACCTCGCGCTTCGTTACCAAACAAAAAGCACTGATATTCGTTAAATGAGGGGGTTTGTATACCCTGCCCGTCCATGTCTAAGTAAGCGATACGTTCAAAACGTTCGGCTAAGCTTTCAAGTGGGACATTTAATTCCATATCAAGGTGAAAAATAGCCCCCATACTGGCGCGCACCACTTTCGAATTAAAGGGGTCTACACAATTGGGGCTCATTAATAACGTATAGTTCCCAAACCATGCTAGCGATCTTAAGATCGTGCCTAAATTTCCTGGATCTTGCGTTTCGTACAGATAAATATATTTTGAGTCGCCTTGAATAGCTGCTGCGCCATCTGGTTCAACTGTCGAAGGTAATGGAACTCGCGCAATAATTCCCTGAGGTGATTTCGTGTCACTCATCTGCGCCATTTGTTGAGAGGTGATGTTCTCTGCTTTGCACTGGGTCTCAAAAGGCCACTTCGCTTCTAACCACTGATGGTATTGTTCCGTTACGTAAAAGACAATGTCCTTCGCTTTAAGACGAGGATGCCCTGCACCAATTGCATTGAGTAACTCTAAAACCAGATGCTCGCCTTCCACCAAATAATAGCCTAATTGTGACCGGTATTTTTTTTGATGGAGCTTTTTGACATCACTGAGTTTCATTGACTTAAACCTTTAATCGAGTAGCGGCGCAAGTGTAAGTCAACGAAATTAAAACTCAAGTTGTAATCGACGTGGACTATCGGGTATGAAGGACGTAAAGCGCTACTCAAACACTTTTAAACCCGTAATTGCCGTTGGCATATTATAAACACTTTTAAGAAGCGGTAATGCATAACCAGGCCCTTCATTTTGCAGTACATGGCTAGGCAAATAAAACCTTCTTTTCGCGTTCGACTTCGCCAATGCCGCATCTACACGATGCCATTTTTCACCACGCCACACTTCTCCCCAGGCGTGGCCGTAGGCTTCTATACTGTCGTCCCCTTCTACAATCACCGTTCCCATGATGACACGAGCGGGCAAACCTAACGCCCTTGCAAGCGCAACCACCAAAACCGCGAATTCTGTGCAATCCCCACTTTTACTCTTTGCAACTGTAGAGGCAAAAGCAAAATCGTGAATATAAGAGGGCTCATCAATATAACTGGATATAAAGTGTTCTATATCAAACACATTCGGCTCACTTTCGTCTGAAGGTGGGTGCAATTCCAAATACTGTTTCACCACTGCTTGCACGGCGGGCTCATCGAAGTCTATGACAAAACTGCTCTTGCGGTAACCTGGCGCTGCGGACGCCTGTGAAATAGATATAGTTCCAGCGCTCATTGCGATACGAAGGGTTGTTTCAGAAATACTTAACGTCTGAATTCCCTGCCAATCACTTAACAAGGCACTAAAGGCATCTGGCTTTTTAACATGGACATCAAACTGAACCGTGTTAGAGAGCGGGAGCTGTTGTTCTGCATCCAACGACGCTGGCAGTTGAGCGAAGGTAGGTTCACTTTGGCCATAGCTCAAGCTAGCCCACAGAGTAGCACCAAGAAAATAAACTATTCTCATAAGGAAATAGGTGCGCCGGTAACAAATAGCGGTGCCATTTTCATTGAAATAGGCCCTAAATGCATCGCTGCACTTTGCATAATAAACTTGTCATCCACTGAGTATTCAATTTCAAAACCTTCCATATCAACGTGAAATTGGTAAAGGCCATTTGCGTTTTCGCGCTTTTTCATCACTATAGTCGTGGTAGCGGTGGGGTCGGTATCTGCCGTCCAAATTTTAAAGGCGGTTTCGTCAACGTCTGCTGTAGTAACCAAACTTTGCGCCATTAAATAAGTACCAAAATTTGACACCATTTCACCTTGGTATTCCAGATTTGCATTGACAGCTTTCCCTTGAATTTCACCCTCTACCTGCCATTGTCCATCGACAGATGAAAGTGAAAATGTGGATGCCAACTCACTATTTTCCACCGTATATTGGTAAGTGTTGATTAAATCGCCATCTACGGTACTCCAAGAAAGGGTAACCGTATCGGTAGCCGCCACGTTGTTGGCATCAACCGGTAAGATCATTGAAAGGGTTTCTCGCATTTCCACGTCCCCGTCACTATCTACCACAAATTTTTCGCTGGCCAACCCTACTAATTCACCGTTCATTTCGACGGAATTGATGGCATGGAAAAAAGGAGTTGTATTGTCACTTTTATCTGCAGCATTGACAAAAGAGGTGAATATTTTTTTCAGTGTTTTGCGATATCCCACCTCGTTGTGCAAACACACTTGAAGCCCGTTTGCCGACTCTGCAGATAAGCCTTTGATCAATCCACTTACTGTGTCACTGCCCTCGCCCAAGTTGTACAGAATTTGATAATCCATCACTAGGGTGTCGTCTAAGGTCGTCATATCCAATGTGTAGTTATACTGACTACTGAGTGGTTTGCCCTGCTGCTGCGCGATGTTATTGATGGCATACTTCATCATGTTAACCAGTGAATTAGCTGGTCCGTCATAATCTTTGAATGCCCAACACTCAACAGGAGTAGTGGTACCTATATCGATAGTGAAATACCAATATTCGTCTATCTGTTGAACGTCTGACCATCGACCTTCAACGGTCCCCTTAAGAGGAAAGGCCGCCAGTTCAACGTCACTTTTTTCATCTAGTGAGGCTTCTCTTTTTACCGCTTTATTAAACCACGCAGGTAATTGTTGATGATCAACGAAGTCTTTCGCTGTTGCCGTACCTGTAATGATTAAACAAAGTAGCGTACTTAAAAGTACCTTATAGCGATTATGCATTTATCTCATTCCCTTAAAATAGCGTGTAAAAACGTCTTCTCACAGTCGGTTGCGCATTATCATTCTTGCGCCACCACATATATTTCACCATCGTAAATACCTTGTACGGTAAGCTTTTGGCTAGCTAACGCCTGCAAATAGTCAATATGCGCTTGTTCAATTTTCTGACCAGGTACAATTAAAGGAATACCTGGCGGGTAAGGTGTGATTAATCCCGCAGCAACACGACCAACGCTGCTTTGCCAAGCAATTGCTTCCCGGGGACTAAAAAACGCCTTTGAAGGTAAGTCATCTAAATGGATGGGTGGAATATCCGCCGGTAGCGGGCTTTTACTTTTTCGTTTACTCAGGTTAACCGCGCCGTCATCTAATCGTTTTAATGCATTGTAAAGCCTAACAATTTTTGAGCGCATCCCACCTAACGTAAGCAGCACCAGAATAGTACTGTGCGTGAACTTTTCTATCTCTAAGCCCACTTCATCCATAAGAAATCGATGAATTTCTTGATTTGAATAGTCCAAAGCCGAAACATCAATCAGAATTTTTAACGGATCGTGGCCGATATTGTCGCTTTCAAAATGCGAAAACATACGGGCAAAATCTTGTGGTGACAATATGCGTAAACGCTTGAACTTTGACATTTGTGATTTAAGTTCAGCCACGTTGCTCAGCAATTCATTGAGAATTTTATAGCCTTCCATTTCAAGCTGTTGGCGACAGACATCGAGCGACGCTATAAGTTGATACTTTGGCGACGTACTGGTGTGAATAGCGAACACTTCTTTAAAAAAGTCTTTGTCGAAGTCGGGATCATTAACGTGAATAAACGACGCCTGAGAAAACGCCGACACGACTTTGTGAGCTGAATGTGTAATGTAATCAGCACCTGCCGCAATGGCTGAATAGTCACGTAGCGCTGGATGAAATAACGAATAGGCGAACCAGGCCTCATCGATAAACACTTTAATGCCATGGGCATGGGCCAACTGAACAACTTGCTTCAAGTCGGTCAACAAACCATCATAAGTGCAGCCCGTTAACACGATAAGCTTGGCGTCAGTATTTTCTTCAATCAAGTCTTTGATTTGCGCCATTCGCGGCGGTGAAAAAATACCGTATTCAGGGTTAAATACACTGTCGAGATACACTGGCATAGCACGGGCTTGAATAATGCCGTAATGCACCGATTTATGACAGTTTCTATCGGCTATGACTTTATCTCCTTCGCGCAATAGCGTCTGGAGAATAATTTTATTCGACGTAGAAGAACCGTTGGTCACAAAATAAGAGTGGCGAACCTCAAACGTGTTTGCTACCGCTGCCTGCGCTTTACCTATGGCATGTGTGCCGTCAGACAAAGAGCCTAGCGAGTCAACACTAACGGATAAGTCACTGACAAATACATTACGACCAAAGAAGCGATAAAAGTCACTGATGTAGGGTGAATTTCTAAAACTCGCGCCGCCACTGTGACCGGGTGTATGCCAAGAATCATTCGACTCCACCACATAATCTTTATATTCAGTCCAAAACGGGGTTTCATTTCTGTCGTCAAAATCATTGATGATGTAACCCAAAATTGACTCGGGATCAGAAATGATGTCATTGCGATAGAAAAAAGACTCAATGCCGTTTGCCTGATTGACAATATCTAAGCCTTTAACGGCGTCCCCTAGCACATACACGGGCAGTTCGGGTCTTATTCGCTTAATAGCGTCGATCACTCTGGCATTGTTTTGCACCACAACGCTATCATATTCAAGCTCCGCTCCGCTCTCTTCTAACTCGTGTTCCTTAGCTACGACATCCCAACTAAACACCACGGCTTGAATATCGCCGTCGTCTCTGACTAGCTGTAAAGCCTTAGACACAGAACTGGCTTCGAGCAGGCTAATTTCCACATCACTTCGGTCAAAGTAATTGATTGTGTTACTAATACTAGCGGTAATTTGCTCAAGTAAATCTACAGCATCTTCTATAACGAGAATTTTCAAATGAGGGCGCATCAAACATCCGTGAGTTAGGTTAAGCGCGTGGCGCTGATTAAACAAACATTAAGGCGAATAGCAAACTGGCCTGCTGGCATTGACTAAATTCGCAAAACGTCAGTGTAACGCTGAAAGTTATCATTGTCGTGTATATACTCAACAGCATGTAAAAAAATAGTGATGCTGCTATGACAAGTTACCCTTTATAAAGCCACAAACGACTCCCCCTTCCTCTCTTCCTCTTCCTGACATGAATTATACAAGAAGCGAATACCCTCTATAGAAGACATGACTTCTGCAGTATCATTGTCACTATCCATTTAAAAAATCACTTATATAAACTTGTATGATAGTCTTAGCTCAGGAAGACTCTGTGTTTCGGTTTAGTACAATTGCATGATAGACACCCGCAAGGACACCACAATGGCTTTCGAATGTAAAATAGACAATGACATCGCACTGATAACGTTTGATGACGGCAAAGTAAACGCCGTTGGCTTTACGCTTATAGAGCAACTCAATCATGCCCTTGACGACGCTGAAAAAAATGCCCGTGCGGTTGTTATTCACGGCGGAGAAGGCAAGTTCTGCGGTGGTTTTGATTTATCTGTTATGAAAGCGGATGACAAACAAAAACAACACGAATTGGTGCAAGCCGGAGCCAAACTGATCATTCGCCTTTACAGCTTTCCTCTACCTGTCGTTATGGCAGCCGAAGGCCATAGTATTGCAATGGGGGCGATATTACTGATGGCAGCAGATTTGCGTATTGGTAAGGAGAATGACGCAAAATATGGATTAAATGAAACGGCTATTGGGATGGTACTTCCCCCCTTTGGCATGGAGCTGGCGAAAACGCGATTAGCAAATACCCATCAAACGGAAGCCTTGTTATTTTCCCGGATATTTGATGGCGAAGGTGCCGTTAAAGCAGGCTTTCTGGATGCAGCAGTTTCGCAAGATAAGGTGCTGGCCACAGCAATGCAGTATGCTGAGCAACTCAAGGCCCTGCCCAAACACGCGTTTGCTGCCGCCAAATTACAACTTCGCCAGGACACACTTAAGCGTATGCAGGGCTAATTTTTAATGGGCCCGCTGCGTGACTCAATTTGCTGTTTTAAGTGATTGCGTAAACCTAACTCAAAACTTAGTTCAGCAGCGACAAATAGCGGGCCAATGGCCAATCCCATTATATCGTCTACAAAAGCCGGTTTCTTTCCCTCGTAGTAGTGCCCTATAAACTGTAAGATCCACCCGCCGACAAAGATACCTACAGAAATTCCTAACCATGGACCGACGGTATATTGCGCAACGTATTGTGCCCCAAACACCATCATGGCCGTCACCAGCGCCATTGCCAATCCCAGTTTACTATCAAGTTTTAGATAAAAACTGTTTCCAATCAACCAGACCAACAATGCGGGGCTAAGCACTGTCTCACCTAACACACCAAGCACTACAGTAAATGCAGGCTTACTCAGTAAACAAAAAACAGAAAAAACAATAAGCGGTATGCCTATGTAATGGGTATAGATATTGCGTTGATCTCTATGATATTTCGCGTATACACTTAAATAATGCTCTAGGGTTTTCATCGAATTCTCTGCATAAAGGTATTTGACTGAAATCCGAGTGTAAAACCTCACGCCAAGACAAACTGTCGTCTGAGTGACAATTGATATTTTGTGCCATATGAACTGCCCCAACTGCTAAACCAATACTTTACGAGGCGTATATCACAGAGGCAAAAAAGATAAAATTTAAGTGAATGTCCAGGCTACAAATCGACTCAATTTACTTCCCTGCCCCATCTCGACAATTTGAAAATCGGACGCATTCACGTATCGAACACTGGTTTCGATGGGTCGTAAATGCGCACTTTTAGACACGAGACAAGTGAACCAATTAACGTTATTTTTAAACTGTGTGCTCTCGCTAATCATTCGTTGAATAAAGGCCAATTCTCCTCCTTCACACCACAACTCATTGGCTTGCCCAGAAAAATTAAGATTGGCCTTTGTCGGAGCGAGCGTCGGCTTGTAGCCCGCTCGCTTAGCTTTATTGCGACCGAGATTGGCAGTTTTTCGCTGCGTCCCGAGAACCGCATCTTTAGCTGACTTGTGGAAAGGCGGGTTGCACATTGAGAAAGTAAACACATCATCACTGCGAATAATGCCTTTAAATATACATGTACTTTGTGATTGCCTACGCACACTAAAGTGGTCTTTCAAATGCGTATTACCGAGTGCAATTTCAGTCGCATTCTTTATTGCACCTGCATCCACATCACTTCCAACAAACTGCCATCCATAGCTATTCACACCAATAATAGGATAAATGGCGTTAGCACCCACACCTATATCCAGCCCTTTTACCGGAGAATTTGACGGGTCAATGGACGTAGACTTCAGCAAGTCAGCAATACCGTGAATGTAGTCTGCACGCCCTGGCACCGGAGGGCATAAATAACCATCAGGTAACTGCCAGAAGTCCACTTGATAATAATGCTTGAGTAACGCAGCATTGAGTGTTTTTACTGCGGGTGCATGACTGAAGTCGATGCTTAACTTGCCACTTTTTGCCTTATTAAGAAAAGGCTTAAGGGCAGGATAGGTTTCACACAACGCTTCCATAGGGTAGCCATTTTTGTGAAGATTTCTTGGATGCATCTAATGTTACAAACCTTTGTTTTTCGTTTTTGGACTAGTGCCTGTTGCTCTAGACGTCAAAATTACCGACTGAACGTTTTCGTCGAGCAGTTGAGCCCCCGGCCCCTTTTCTGCCATTTTATCTTCACTATTGTACAGTTGGCAGCGATCTAAAGACAAACACCCACAGCCAATACAGCCTTCGAGCGAGGATTTTAAGCTAGTCAGCGCTGCGATCTTCTGTTCAATATGCTGATTAAAAACTTTACTTAATTCCATCCAATCTTTTGGTGTGGGCGTTCTATTGTCGGGAAGTGAAGACAATAATTGTCTAATTTGCGCCAGTGAATACCCCATATTCTGAGCAATTAAAATAAACGATACTCGGCGGATCACTGAACGGGGAAAGGCGCGATTTCCCCCTGCGGTTCTGACAGACGGTATTAACCCTTCGTTGGCGTAATAGCGAATGAGCGACACTGCGTTACCGGTGCGTTTGGCTATAAAGCCAATATTCACTAAAGGTTCAGGCGTTTGCATAATTATTGAAAAAAAACCTTGATCTAAAGTTAACTTTAGATATTAAGCTGATTTTCGTTGATTATCTACAAGGAAAACACATGAAAACAGCATATTTAGAACACACCAACATCACCGTGACCAACCCTGATGAACTTGCGGCATTGTTGTGTCATCTTTTCGGGTGGAAAATAAGATGGAGCGGCGGCGCGAAGAATAACGGCTATACCGTGCACGTGGGGGATGACAATGCCTATCTGGCTTTGTACAAGCCTCCTACAATTGAATCAATTAAAAGCAATTATCAGACGCTGGCTAACGTCAATCACATTGGGATTGTGGTGGATGATCTTGATGTGCTGGAGCAAAAGGTACTGGCAATGCACTTTACCACTTATAGTCATGGTGATTATGAACCCGGCAGACGGTTTTATTTCACTCCTCAAGATAACATTGAGATAGAAGTGGTCAGCTACAAAACTGCGCCTATGCTCACCTTTCAAAAGTATGTCATAAACACGTTTTCGAAGCTTGCTCTGATACGGTGAAGCGATGAAGTGAGTTGAAAGACAACAATTATTCTTGTGTTTACGCTTCAAGATTAACTTTTCGGATTTAAACCCAGATCAGTTTCACTCGGCGAGTTGTTAAGTGGCTAAGCACTAAAAAAGATTGGTGGAAAAACATTTGGAGATTTAAGAGGTTAACGGAATGAGTTTCACAGTTAAAAGAGATATTGGGTAAAGTGTCAGGCCTTTCGCCCTTTCAAGAGAAAGGCCATGAAACTGTACAATAGTGATAAGCGGAAAACCGCTTGTCAGCTTACTCTGCGGTAGTACGAACGACTACGTTTTCAGCGCTATATTGACGTACGAAATCAGAAATCTTTTGACGGTTACAAATAATGTTTTCACCTTCAAGACCGAATTTCGCAAGTGCAGCATCTTTACCGATAGTTAATGCTTCAAGACATGCTTGAGAAGCGGCGTTCTGGTTTTTAGCAACCAAAGCAACCGTTTTAGCGTTTACCGTTTCTTCATTGTTTTTGTACATAAATGCAAATGTACGAAGTGATTCACCGTTACAACGAACTGATGCACTGAATTCTTCTGCGTTAAAACCGTTATTGCGGATAAAGCGAAGCGACGCACCGTAGCCTTCTGTGGCTGCAGTTAAACACGCTTGAGTTTCAATATTGTTGTCAACCGGCTTTAAACGTACGTCTTTAGCAAAAGACTGAGTAGCGGCAACAGAAAGTGTTAAAGCAATAGCGATAGTAGACAGTTTCATTTTGAATTCCTATTTTGTAACTAAATTAGACACCACCTAAGTGATGTGCACATTATGAACAAATATTTCAGAAAATAAAGCCTTTTCTGTAATTTAATTACAAAAAAGGCAATTTAAACCGTCAGATCACCATAAAACTGAAAGTTATTTACATAAAAAGTGTAATTTTATCTAAAAATTTACAAATAAGACGATTGAGTAACAGAATTCGGCAAGCTATTAAGCGCAACGGAAAGACGTAAATGGATATTTCAACAAAAAGCAGGTGAACTAAATATGCTCAGCCCTTCGACTGGGGTCGAAGGGTATACAGTGAAATTAATACGCGCGCATCGCGCATACTATAAAATGAGATCGTGGATCCAGTTAATAGAGGGTAGTTTTTGTTCGGGCTGGTAGAACAATCGATTTAACCTGCCCAACAGGTTGACTGAACGACTGGGATCGTGGGCTTTAACCCGATGTTCACTTTCTGTCAGTAGAAACTCCCATGGCTGTAAGTTAAGCGCATCGATTTCTGCTTGTTTAACCCCAAGTGATTGCAGTGTAGATAGGATCCGTTCAGTTTTACTCTCCGCTATCGGCATAATGTCACTTGAATAAAAATCGTTTAGCGGGACATTTATCGCTTCCAAGGTATGGTTGATCGCCGCCCATACCGAATCGTGATCAAATTCCCAGTCTCTTGGCGCGTAATACCCTTCAATTTCCCATTCAAACTCTGCGTTGCTCACCGCAATTGAACTTTCGGCTTCAGGAGAGTAAGACAAGTCGGGTTTGGCACCAATATTATAGGCATCCACACTCATTGCTACGCAAATGATCAAATCACCGCATGCCGCCTGATGACTATAAAGCCCCTCAAAAGCCGCTCGCTTAACCCCCATCCAACCGTGCACCTTCGAAGGTTGCTCAACGAAATGGCGCACCTCATTGGGCAAGTCTTCGCCATAGCGATCGATTAGTAAAGGCAAGGGATTTTGATCGGGCGCTTCATCCGGCATCCACACTTCATATTCAAGTCGGTTGTCTGCTTTACCGCGACTTTTCACACCATACGACAAGTTCACTGGGCGACATATGCTTCTGTCTTCATCTACCCGATGAAAATACTCAGAACGCATACGCTTGATAAATGGCGCATCCAGCCCTGCCAGTGCAGCGGTAGGATAGCGATAACCAATTTCACTGTGTTCGACCATATTCAAGGTGGGTATGGCTTTGATTAGTTTTGATTTTAATCCCGCTAAAGTATGTACCGAGGGCACTACAATACTGCGTTCCGGCTCGATGGTAAGTCGAGCGCCGTGCTCATCGATGAATTTAGGCGTTTTATGAAACTCATAGCCACTAAACCCCAATCGAACCACTGCTTCATTGCGATATCCAGAAAGTTCGCTAAACAGTGCGGTGTGGTTACTAATATGTTTGAACAACGGTCTTTGTGACGTCATGACTACCTTATTTCCCTTTTGTCGTAACTTACCTATAGATGAGCTCACACTTGAATTGACATTCAAACGTTTTGTAAAAACTGATGCCAAATTTCAGCACCCACATCGTCGTATTGCTTGACCAATAAACGATATCGCTGCCGCAGTGCGACATCGACAAGAGGTTCTGGCAGCAGTGGATCAAACACTAAGCGATGAAGCGCTCTGTCACCTACTTCATAAGACTCTTTAGTAGCCACATCAAGGGGTAACGCGGTTAATTTTTCCAGGGATATCTCAAGTTCCTGTATTCCTTGTTTATAACCACTTTCTAATGCTGGGGTTTGCCACAATTTACACGCTTTTATATGTGTAACCTCGTCAAAATCAGAGGCGCGAAAGACCAACGCCCGTCTTGCAAGACCAAGGTTGTGCAGCTTTTGACGGATCCCTTCAGCACTCCCTTTTAAATTATCCGGTCTTACATACATATCAGGTGCCAGTTTTTCCATACCCACTAAATCAAGTGCTCGCGCTGTACTTCGCTGTAGGGTTTTGTCGCTTTTAGCTAATGCATTGGTTTGCACCACTAACCAATCTTGTTGCCACTGGGTCAACTGCGCTTCCGCCTCACGCCACTGATTAATCTCAGAGGCAAATTGCTGGCCGCTTTCGCCTAATCGATAATAGCCCCGCTCAACGAGGGCGAGTAAATTGGCTGACTGCAATCGATTGAGGGTAACGCGGATAGTATTTTCTGAAATGCCAAAGAGTTCACCAACCCTTACCGCAGTGGCGGCATTCATTTCAATATTGTCCCGTGAACCAAACAGTTTCATTAACAGTTTGCGCGCCACTGGTTTTGTAAATTTATATTGTTTCAAACTTAGGCCCTGTTGATCGTTGATGCGCTAATTTTGGTCTAGATGGAAGCATTTTAATCGCAAATTTGTCTTGTAGATTTAGTGGACTAGGTTAAAGGGCAGTAACAAAGAGTACTTTATTTGATTGCTTTTACACTACTAATATCGTCATTTACCACCCAAACATTACACAGATTGACCGCAAACACCATTTTATGTAATGTTTGTATTTACACCTTTTATTTCTAGCACAGGTATTAGCACTATGGATACGCTCAGCCGTTTTGAAACTCACATTGTTGAAAATCAACCCTCGATTATGCCTGCTTACAATCTTTGGCAAGATGACAGTATGTTGCGTCACTATGTGCTACAACATTTGCCTGAGTCCAGCGTTTCTTCTCTTGCAGTTCTTTCTGATTATGGACAGCTCGCTGGTTCAACGCTTATGGAGCACGGTGAATTAGCGAATAAAAATAAACCTGTGTTACACGTCTTTGACCGATACGGCAGAAGAAAAGATGAGGTGGCCTTTCATCCCAGTTACCACGCGTTAATGGATAGTGCGATGAAGTACCATATCCACAATTACTCTTGGCTTAACGAACAAACACAAGGCGCTCATGTTGTTCGTTCGGCTCTCATGTATATGCATTATCAGGCGGAGTCTGGAACGTCCTGCCCACTAACTATGACCCACGCAGCCGTTCCTGCCATGCGCTATGGACAAAAATTACCCGCTTATTGGCTTAAAAAATTGATCAACGGGGTTTACGATCCACGAGCACTTCCTGCCAAATCGAAAAATGGCCTGACCATTGGAATGGGCATGACGGAAAAACAAGGCGGATCAGACGTGCGCAGAAATACCACTGTAGCCACTTTGCAAAGTGATGGTAGTTACCGATTGGTGGGACACAAATTTTTCTTTTCTGCCCCAATGTGTGATGCCCATTTGGTACTGGCACAGGCGAAAGGGGGACTTAGCTGCTTCTTAGTACCGCGTATTCTTGATAACGGAGCACTTAATAACGTCCGTATTCAACGACTAAAAGATAAGTTAGGTGATTGGAGTAACGCCTCTTCAGAGGTCGAGTTTCAGGAAGCTGAAGCCTACTTACTTGGCGAAGAAGGCCGCGGTGTACCAGTGATTATTGATATGGTTTCCCTCACTCGATTGGACTGTATGATTGGTTCTTCAGCACTTATGCGTCAGGCCTTAGTTCAGGCAGTGCACCATGTTAGTCACAGGGACGCATTTGGAAGCACGTTAATAAACCAGCCGCTAATGAAGAATGTGTTGGCAGATCTCACTATTGAATGCGCCGCTGCCACTGCCTTAACCATGCGAGTTGCGAAAGCCGTTGATGACGCCCCGCGCGACAAACAGGAAGCCGGCTTTGCCCGTATCGCCACTGCCATTGGTAAATATTGGGTGTGTAAACGCTCGGTGGCTTTCGTCAATGAAGCGCAGGAGTGTCTGGGAGGCATAGGCTATGTAGAAGAAAACCCAATGCCCCGCTACTATCGCCAGGCGCCCCTTAATTCTATTTGGGAAGGCAGTGGCAATGTGCAATGCCTTGATGTATTGCGTGCCCTTGCCAAAGATCCTAATGCTAAAGATGCCCTGTTTGCAGAACTTGAGCGTCAAAAAGGTAAGCACAAATGCTACGACCAGCATCTGGCAACACTACTCGATGCGTTTTCCAATACCGAAGATATGGAAATTCGCAGCCGATACATTACCGAGCAAACTGCGCTTGGTCTGCAAGGTGCCGTGTTACTGGAAAGTGGGCAAGGTGCCATTGCCGATACATTTTGTACGACCCGCTTAGGCCGTAAGCAGGGCCTCTCATTTGGCACTCTTCCCAGTAATACGCCGTTTGCTGACATTCTCACTTTCTCAGCATTGCACGGTAGCTAGGCTGAGCGCGACGATCACAAAGTAAACCGTGTAAAAACGAGTGTTGGCGCAAAGGGTTAAAAAGGATTGTTGGTATACCCTTGCTGCGCCAACTTGGCATATGCTGTCATTGCAGACAATTCCATTATGACACCATCAATTAACATATCATGGTCAATACCATGTGCTGCAGCAGATTGCCCGCATACAATGACCTTAACACCTTCTTGCATCAGCGCTTTGAGTAATTCCTGATTGTGGTTTGATACGCCATTTTTAGCTTCGTATGCTTTGTTGTTAAGCAAATCAATTGTGGCTGAGCCATGGACCACTAGTGCCAATGACACATTCTCTTTTTTAACGCCATTGGCAACATGCATATTAATAAAGCGAGCCAGCGAATCAAATTTTCGATTGGTATGTCCCGGTTGCGCAGCGTTGGTTGCATCGAAAGCAATGTGAAAAACCTCAGAGCCCGTAAAGTTTACGCCGTCAACGCTGACATGCTTGCCAAATTTATCAAACACAGGGCCATAGTGAAAAGCAGGGTTTTCGTTCGCTAAAGCTGAGTACGCCGTTAACGTGATTAAACAAAATATGAGATGTTTCATGTCGCCTCCACAGGGCTAAACTGAGCTGTTCACTGTTTAACACCAACTAAATAAAAGCTTATTTAAATCATGTGCGTAGCAAGGTTGAAGTAGGTATTTAGCGGTTAACTACCACGTAAAACGATCCTTTTTAATACCCTAATACGTTAGACAAGGTAATATAACCTTATTTGCATTTAGGGAGAAAGTGGTTATGCACGGACATTCTGCACTGCGCTATAGCTTAGCATGGCCAAAATACTACTTGATGACACTACTCGTTATAGTTTTGTCTGGTTGTGCAAACAATAAACCTGACGTGAAAGTTGATAAAACGCAGAACTTTGCTGCCATTCAAACTTTTTATATTCAAGCGCCACTGAACCCAGTAAACAGTGTGTTGCAACAGCATTTAGAAACTGCGATTAGTCAACAGCTGACTGCTAAAGGTCTGATTGCCAGTTCACCACAAGAAGCTGACGTAAGCGTAGGGTATTTCCCTTCCAACACGACCAAAGAAGACGGTAGCTCATTCAGTCTGGGTTTGGGTACAGGAAGCTACGGGCGTTCTGGAGGGGTTTCTATAGGCAGCATATTTAACATACCTGTTGGCGAGCAGGTCTCAGTGCATCAACATCTGCAAATTGATATCGTAAAAGACGGCCGCTTTATCTATAGTGCCACAGGGAGTATTAAACTCGAGTCAAAAGACAGTATCAGTATTCAGGCAAAGCTCGATGAACTCGTCGATAAACTTCTTGAAGACTATCCCACCAGATAGCGGACTTGACCCACAGCGCCCGACGTTTACTTCCCCCCATAGGCGCTTTGGTGTATTACATGCTATTTGGTTTGATAAGTAGTCGTTTGCAAGGAGTGATTAGCTAAACTTTGCCCGATAACACAAAATTTAAGGAACTCAGTATAAAATAACGCTATGCTTGCCAACATGATCCAACATGACACCACTCAGTAATATAGTGTAATGACTGCACCGCAGCAGCTTTCTATTCATCAAAATTTGACTATTCGTTTATTACGCGTGTTACGGTACAACAAAGCGAGGATTGAACGTGCGCTGGAATTACTGCCTCAGCAGCATCAACCGCTGTTTCACGTAATCCCGTTTTTGGTTCATGTTAACTGCGAATCGCTCCCCGGATACATCGCCTCAGCCGAAAGCGGTGAATCCGTGCCCTTTGGTATCAATAATTATTCATTCAGACCGGACATCGAGCGGGCACTGTTGCGCTGCTTCCCTCAACAACGCGATTTATTTGCTGATATAAAAGCTATTTGGCCTCGCCAACGGGCGATTGACTCGTTATTACTAATGGGCAGTGTTGGGACGATTGCCCAAACTGACGACTCCGATTTTGATTATTGGGTATGCATAGATGGCAAACAGTTTACTGAGCAAGCCCTTGAGTTATTACAACAAAAGCTGACCGCAATAGAAGTGTGGGCAAACCAGGAATTTGGCATTGAAGTTCACTTTTTCTTGTCGGATATCGAAAAGGTAAGACAAAACGACTTTGGCGTAGCGGAAGGTGAAAGTGCAGGTTCAGCCCAAGCTCTGTTTTTAAAGGCAGAGTTTTACCACACTAATATCGTGGTGGCTGGCAAAGCTCCTTTTTGGTGGTTAACACCTGAGAAAACTAACGAAAAACAATACCATGCCTTATATAACAGTTTAGAAAAAGGCGGCTCTCCGGATCTCGATTGGTTTATGGACTTAGGCAACCTTGAACGCCTTGACGCCAGCGAATTATTCGGTGCAGCCATTTGGCAGCTAGGCAAAGCCATGGACTCCTCGTTCAAGTCTGTCTTAAAAATGGCCAAAGTAGAAGTGTATCTCGCTAACATCACCCAAGGTCATCCCTTGTGTAATGTCCTTAAAAAACAGGTTCACCGCGGGGCTGAAGCGCCGGGACAAGTCGCAGATATCGACCCCTATGCCCATATGTTTGATGAGCTCATCGCGCACTATCAAACCCATGGCCAGCCTGAAGATATTCACATCCTTCGCCAATGTCTTTATTTTAAATGTGCCTGTAAGCTCAGCCAGCCATTGGTTGAAGGCGAAAAAGCCAATTTTAAACGGCAAATTATCGCATCATACGCCCGTCGTTGGGGCTGGAATAGAAAGCTTTTACATCACCTCGACAACCAACAAGAATGGACCTTTAACGAACGGGTACAACTCAGCGCCCGCATTCACCGTTTTTTACTAAAATGCTACCGTCGAATCTCTAAACAAATTACCCATCACCAGCAGGTGATGGATGAAAAAGACATGACGGTGTTAGGTAGAAGGCTAAGTACTTTCTACGGCAAGCGAGATCATAAAGTTGAGTTTCTACGACGCGCCTCTGACGACAGCCTGTATTGTGAAAAAGTGACTATCGCCATGAAACAGTTAAAAAATGGCGATGAAGTATGGAGCGCATATGCTGGCGATTTACTGAGTAAATCAGGCATTATTGAAGAATCCGAGAAAATTACCCAAGCCACAAGTGCGCTTGAATTAATGGTCTGGTGTGTATCCAGTAAAATTATCGATACCCATAGTCGCGTTTATCTGGATTATAATTACGGCGAAATCAGCGAAGCTGATCTCAATGATTTACTGACCCATTTGTGTACCTATTTTCCCGCGGTTAAGGTCTCTTCACTGCCCCGCGAAGATTTACTTGCCCCAGAACGGATAACCACCTGCCTTGCAGTGGTCAACTTTCCCACGTTAAGGCAAAAACCAACTGTCGAAGACGTATCCGTGTTATATAAAACATCATGGGGAGAAACCTTTCTACGCCATGGCAAAGATGTGCTAGATACCCTGTGGTACGAATTACAAGAGATGACACCTACTCCCAAGTGCTACGTTTTTGTTCCCAAGGGAAATCAACAAAGCCGGATATTACAAGCGTTCACCGAGTCTACCGAATTGCAGTTTGACGCTTTACCTTAGCGCATTAAATTCAAATAGTTACGCAACAACATTTAACGTCGTAGCACAGGTAAACCATTCCCCCGACTCGCTTTGTACACAAATCCCCCAATAAAGTCTTGCATTTCAAAATTACAAGTGTAATCTAAACCAAAGGACTACAACTGTAATCATTAAAAATGGCTAATAACAAACCAAAACCAGATATTTCCAACGCAGAGTTCGACGTGCTAGATGCCCTATGGGAGGGCAGCCCAGCCACCTCAAATGAAGTGATAAACCGATTGAATAAACGCAGAGATTGGCATGAAAAAACAGTCAAAACGTTATTGGGAAGATTGGTGAAAAAAGATGTCGTTGGGTTTGAGAAGGCGCAACGTCAGTATTTGTATTACCCACTAATTGCCCGTGAAGACTATAACAAAAAAGAAGCTTCCAGTTTTGTCAGTCGCTTGTTCAAAGGAAAAGTTGCCCCACTAGTCGCTGGCTTTGCCAATGATAATAGCCTTTCTCAACAGGACATTGACGAGCTAAAAGCACTTATCCAAGCATGGGAAAAAGACAATGATTGAATGGCTTGCTGCTCAACAAGGGATACTGAGTATCGCGTTAGTATTATTGATAATTGCAGAGCATTTTTTCACCGCAAAATTAGGGGAAATGTTTACCTACAAATTATGGACAATAGTGCCAGCATTGCTCCTTATTAATAACCTCCCTTTTGAATGGGATGTTATCGCGTCTTATCAAATAAGCCGTTTTGCTGTGGGTGTAAACCCTGATATGACCGGCAACAGCCTCAATGTGCTGTTTAGCGGATGGCTAATAGGTGTCAGCATCATCACGGCATATATCTGTTTATATCATGTCACGACCTATTTTTCAGTCAGCCGACGACCCGCCATACATACTAATGCCTATTATTCCAGCAAGGTAAAAAGCCCTGTGTTATTTGGCTTTTTCATCCCGATTGTCCTAATCCCCTACGGGTTTAAAAGCCTATTTTCGCTACCGCAGCAGGCATTAATAATCGAGCACGAAAATGTCCATCGCCGTCACCGCGATCATTGGTGGAACACCATCGCGCTAAGTGTTGCAGTATTATTCTGGTTTAACCCTTTAGTGTGGGTGGCATTGAAGTCATTTCGCATCAATCAAGAGCTAGCCTGCGACAACAAGGTTCTGAAAAACAAAAGTAAAGCAGAAAAACTTAACTACGCAAAAGCACTGGTTTTATGTGCGGAGCATAGTTCCTCTACCCTACCTCTCTACCCTACATTTGGAGAAAAAAACACTATGATAAAACGACTCAACGCGATTAATGCGCCAGCTTCGCACAGTAAATTGCTTGGCGCTGTAACCCTGTGTATTGTGGCTCTTATGACAACCAACACGGTGTTAGCCAAAGTACCGTCTTCGCAAGTTCAAAGCGAAGAAACGAAAATCAATGCCGCGCCGCCGGTTAAGCGAGTATCGCCTCACTATCCTCAGACGGCCATTAGCAACAATACTGAAGGGTTTGTGGTGCTTTCCTTTGACATTACGGAAACCGGCACGACTGACAATATTAGCGTGGTAAATTCCTCACCAAAGGGGATTTTTGATGAAAGTGCCATTATTGCGCTAGAGCAGTGGCAATATAAGCCTCGTATTCAAGGTGGAAAAGCGTTAAGGCAATCTGGATTACTTGTACAGTTAGACTACAAGCTCGACCCTAATAGCCTACAAACTAAACGTTAAAATTGGGAGTCATCCCTTTGACCTATGCCGGTGAGTATTTATCTCACCGGCACTATGCTAAGAGCCTATTGACCTTTTCAGTTCATTTTTACAAAGGTCGTCATGGAAGGTATTTGCTAAAATACGCAACCGTTATCGTTTTGGCTTGTTAATTTTGCCCCACACAGAATTATTGCTTTCGCCGTGAGTGTGAGTCGTACTTTCATCACGTTTTGAACGGTTGCGACTGTCCTGAGTATTGCTGAATTTGTCAGGCTTTGTTTTTGTCCCTGGGTGCTTGGTACCCTTAGATGCTTTTTGAGATGACGCATTTATTGTTGACGCAGTCGTAGATGTACGGGTAAATGGTTTTTTCGACGACCTCGTTGACTCGGGACGGTATTTAATCACCATTCCTTGCAGTAAATTTCTCACTACCTGATCGCCTGCTGGTTTGAAATTGCGATGATCAGGTTTCCTAAAGAATGCAGAAAACTCCCCCCGACTCATTCTGAAGTCGGCCAGCTGTAATATGCGCAACATATCGTCGTCTTTGTAACTCATAGCTATACGAATTTTTCTTAAAATTTCGTTGTTGCTCAAGCGCGCTTTAGCGTCTAACACTGTAGGAGGGTTGCCCTCTTGTCGCCCCCGATTTTTAATAATGAGGCCATCTAAAAACAAGGCAATAATTTTGTCACGGCATGGTAGAAACCCCGCTTCATCTTCTCTTTTCATGATAGCGTGAAGGTAATCAAGGTCCATGTCATAGTCGACTAGCTTAAAAATACTAATCGTAGCCGTGTCATTTATCGCAAGGGCGAAGCGAAGGCGACGTAAAACATCGTTGTGGATCATCAAGAGCCTATAAATAAAATTCACTGAGTCAGTTTTGGCATTTTACATCATATGCATGACAACTGATATGCGTGTACCTCAATACTGCAGTGTTTTCATCCCTGAGTCGATAACGGTTTCACCTTAAATGTTGTTCAAAAAATGAGAGTGTACGTTGCCAAGCTAATTCGGCGTCGTTGGGGCTATAACGGCTGGTAGAATCATTGTGAAACCCGTGCTGTGCGTTGTCATAGGTATAAGCTTGATACGTCGCGCCATTGCGCTTTAATACCTCCTCATAACCTGGCCAGGTAGCATTAACTCGCTTGTCGTGTTGCGCAAAGTGTAAAAGTAACGGTCCTTTCACTTTTTCTTGGCGTTCTACTGGCGCAGGGGTGCCATAAAAAGGTACCGCGGCGTCAATCTCTTGGGGTAAAGTGGCTGCGAGCAAATTACTAATATAACCACCAAAACAAAACCCCACCACGCCAAGTTTGTTGGACGTTTTGTCATGTGACTTTAACCATTTGGCTGCTGCAATAAAGTCTTGCTCTATTTTTTCCCGCGCTAAACTGCGCTGCATCGCTCTGCCATCATCATCATTACCTGGGTACCCACCAAGCGGAAATAACGCATCGGGAGCAAACGCAATGTACCCTTTAGTAGCCAATCGACGGGCGACATCTTTTATATATGGGTTCAGCCCTCTGTTTTCGTGCACCACCAAGACAGCCGGGGCAACCTCGCCTTCTTTAAGTCCATTAGGCACCACCAAATAGCCTTGTCCCTCTTCGTGGCCGTGGGGAGAAGGAAATGTGTGATACGTGGCTTTTATGGTGGGATCATTAAAAGACACTTGCTCGGCATTTGCATAATTTGGCATTAGCGCACTACTGATAACCCCTGCAGACAAGCCTACTATCGACAACGAGGCAAGTCGGGTGATAAAAGTACGGCGGTCGATATCACCATGAGCATATTCGTCATACCAATCAAACGCTTGTTGTGGAATAGCAGAAGTGGCTACAGACGGCCTGTTGAGCTTGTCACTTTTCGGCTTATTACAATTCTGCTTAATGGTATTGGTCTTGGTAGATGAGTGCATGTTGGATCTCCTTAACGTGAAGTTAGCCGCTAGTAGCCACCCTAATTATTATCCTACCCACAGTATGAATTATTGTCTGTTTAAAATAAGCCAATAAGGTAAAACGCCTAAATAATGCGCTAAGGATATCTCTTTTTGTCTTATCAGTAGGGATAAAAGCCCTTATCCACTTGTATGAATGCTTACTTCCAACGTTTTTTTTACTCAAGTCAGCCCATTAGCTTTTTACTGAATGTCGCATATTTCGTATAGTAGACACCCTTGAATCAGGTATGAAAGAAATGTCCATAAACCTGCGCAAACTAAGTCGCAATATACACCTTTGGGTCTCACTGGTAATTTTTTTGCCCGTGGTCATCGTGATTGGTAGTGGCTTACTGTTGCAAGTGAAAAAGGAAGTAGATTGGATCCAGCCTCCCACTCAACAATCAAACTCGCCTACCCCAACCTTAAGCTTTGAACGCATTCTTTCGGTGGTGCAACAAGTTCCTCAGGCAGATCTCAACACTTGGCAAGACATCGACCGTTTAGATGTCAGACCCAATAAAGGTATAATCAAAGTGCGCGGTAAAAATCACTGGGAAATCCAATTAGATTCGCAAACCGGTGAGGTTCTGCAAGTCGCCTACAGGCGCACGGACACCATAGAAGCAATTCACGACGGCAGTTGGTTTTTTGCAGCAGCCAAATTGTGGGTATTTTTACCTGTAGCCGTTCTGCTTTTTATATTGTGGATTAGCGGGTTAATCATGCTGTTTACTACTTTAAAAAGTAAGTACTTAAAGCAACACTATCGATCACAACGCGAAGATTAACCCAAGTTGCAGGCTTTTACCCTGAGCGAAAGCCGCCTTATCGTCAGTACTGACATAAAACTGCTGATTCGTTAAATTACGCCCACTAATTTGCAAAGTGAGATCTTGGTTGACTTGCCAAGATGCACCTGCATCGACAGTAACCACTTCAGTTAGTGATCGCTCTCCCTCTGCCACATCTGTTTTACTTGCTCGGTATGCAAAAGTAGAAAACAGTCTTACTTCGCCTAATTCTACCCCCAAATCTAAACGCTGCTTGTTAGCCGGAATATCAGCGATCACATTTCCAGACTCGTCTTCTCCTGTAATCCAGGCGCCGCCCAGCTGTATGTCCCAGCGCCCTTTTTCAGCACGCCAATTGAGCTGATAACTCACCCCTTTTACCGTTGCACTATGCAAATTGGTGTACTGGATGACTTCGTCGGATATTTGGGTTCGTTCAATGTAGTTATCTATCTGTTGGTTAAACACTTCAAGTGACCCTTTAAGTGAATCTCCCATGTAGTAAAGCGTACCTTGAAGATTAACCGCTTGCTCAGTATCAAGCTTCAGGTCGCCAAGCACCGTTCCTCTGGGGGTCTCACCGGAAAAGAAGCGCTCCGTCAACGATGGGTTGCGAAACGCACTAGAGAGATAAAGACTCACCGCCCATTGTGGCGAAAACTGGTGATTAGCCCCAATAAACCCACTGATGTTCTCACTGTTTACAGACAGCTGCTGATGAGATTGCTGCTGCCAGTCTACTCTTGCCCCTAACGCGACTGCGGTAGCGTTAAAGGAACGTGAAGCATCGACTACCCCGGCAGCATTGAGTTCATTCGCATCTAACGTACGCACAGCATAGGCCAATGGAAAATTTTCATTGCCATTCCAAGCCCAATTGTTCACTGTTTCTGGGTAGCCATTGTCTAAACTAAACTCTCTTTCGTCAGTGATAACGCCCGAACGCCCCATCAACTGCAATTGCCAATTAGTGTGCCAGGTGGTGAATTCACCTTGCCCTTGTAGATTTGCTCCAAAGTCTAAAGCGCGACTTTCACTTTCGTTAATGCGCTTATTTGGCCTTACGACTTGAGTATCTAGTTGAGACTGATGCCACCACAGGCTCGCTTTTACATCCGACAATAGCCAGGTGCCCTTTCCTAGCCAATGGGTATTGTTGGGGTAAACTGTTATCCGGCTTTCAGGATAGTCGCTGCTCGATTTTCCTACATCGCGATTATCAGAATATACGGTCCACGCTTCTTTTAGCATAGCCTCATCAGGCCGGTAGCGAACAAACAATGCGTTCTGCTCAAATTGATCAAAAAGCGGCTTATCATTGGCATCACTGCCGTTTCCACTGTTTCGATGGGACACCTGCCAGTCCAGTGTCTGATATCGGTCAGCATAACTGTATTGTTGGGCAGATTGATTACTACTATACCCCCATCGGACATGGGGCTTTACTTGCGTTGCAAACTGCACATTGAGGGCACCACCTATAGCGCCAGAACCGAGATAGGTAGAGGTAGCACCGGGGATCACAGAAACCTGTTCTACAAACGAAGGCGGTATAAACCCCAAGCTAGTGCCAGCGCGCCTATCACTAATTACTGGCACGCCATCCAGTAAGGATTGAATACGCCAGCGGGAAAAGCCGCGAATATTGACGTTTTGAATCTGTCCCCCCTGTCCGTTTAAATTCACTGACGGCGACCGAACAAGTATGTCATTGATCGCAAGCGGCGCGACAGCGTTTGACTGATCATAATCGTTCTGGGGAAATAACCTTTCCAGCGTACGATTGTAATAGGGTCGTTGTGCAGTCACGGTATAGCGCTCCAGTTGCTGTGCATACGCAACGCTGGCTGATACTACTGTGGAAATAAACAAAGTAAGAAAAACGGTTTTCATCAAAAAGTACTTAGAGCAGAAATATAGATACACTTGCTGAACAACAGTGTAAAAAATGACTTCGCTACAGAGCCGTTCGCAGCTCCGTAGCGAAAGTGATGCCTTTTATTGGGTGATAACTGACAGTCCCATTGTCCAAGGGCCTCCTTCATTGACGACAGACTGCTGAAGAGCCGGAATCGCATTCTGCTGCAGCCCTTTAATACGCACACTTATCTGATCTAACCCTTCATTCGCGAACTGAAGTTGATCCTTGTGTTGCTGTGTAGGGCCATATGAAGACCACAATGCAGAGGTTGCATAACTCAGTCGGCTCATTACATTAGCCGGCTTTGCGCCTTTGCGATTGCGAGACTCCAACCCATACAAGGTATTGTTGATATCATTAATTTCCTTCTCAATACTTGCATAGGTTGCCTCAAGCGCCGTCAAATCACTGGGTGTACGGTCGATTGCAACCCGCAGCAATGCCATGGTTTCATTCAGCTGTTTTAACACGGTAGTGGAAGAGATAGCACGTTTTTGCGCGTATTCAATAGCACGGCTAAATGCAAAAGCTTGTGCTTTTGACGGTCCCGCTATCGCACTTTCATAAATTGATTCAAGCACAAATGACACGGGCTCTGCGAGCTGTTCGACACTGTTGCCTTCACGCTTATACAAGTTTGCACTATAGGTACCTGGCAGTGCCATTAGTCCATCATTGTCACTGTCTTTATCGGTAAGCGGCGTCGTTAGCGCATGTCTCATATTCCACGTCACGCGATGAAGCCCTTTTTTAGTACTACCTGCAAGGCGATTAATGACATTTCCTTCGCTATCGCTAATTTCGAGATACACCGCTGGTTTAGGCGCTTCCAGTTCAGCTTCTACCTCTTCCCAACTGGGATACTTAGGATATTTTTTCTTATCTTCAATCAGCTTTTTCTCAGCATCCTGACGCTTTTCTTGTGCGGTTTGTAAACTGTCCTTGATGTAGTAAGTCAAGGTTGCCCCATGCTCGGGGTTTTCTGCAACAAAGCGATCATCACCGTCTGAATCCGTGTGGTTGTCATCGAGCATAAACCATTTAACAGGTCGACTAGGTGCAAACAACAGGGCGTCTTGTTGCATTGATTTCTCAGTTAGCTGACGCAGTGGAGCATAGTCATCCAGAATATAAATACCACGACCAAACGTGCCCGCAACCAAGTCGTTTTCACGGCGCTGAATTTTAACATCCCGCGTTGAAATAGTGGGCATTCCACCTTCAAGTTCAACCCATTTCTTGCCCCCGTCAACGGTAAAGAAAATGCCAAACTCCGTGCCGATAAACAGGAGATCTTTGTTGACGTGATCTTGAGTAATACGCCAGACCAGATGTTTTTCGGGAAGATCATCAGACAACGACGTCCACGATTTTCCTAAGTTTGTTGACTTGATGAGATAGGGTTTGAAATCACCGTACTTGTGATTGTCCATAGCCACGTAAACCGTGTTGGCATCAAACAAATCCGCGCGAATATCATTGATGTAGGCGGTTTCTGGAATACCTTTAATGTCATCTAGTTCAATCTTTTTCCAACTTTCTCCACCGTTGGTGGTGACCTGAATGATCCCGTCGTCTGTACCTGCCCATAGAATATTTTCATCGACTGGGCTTTCAGCGAAATTGGCAATAGTGTGAAATTCTGACATAGCGTAAAGGTCCCACCCCGCCTCAACCGACCAGGTTCTGCCCATCATGGGCATATGCATGCGATTTTCGTTTTTGGTGAGATCAGCTGATATTGCTTTCCAGCTATTACCGCGATCATCAGAACGCCACACTCGCTGTGAAGCAAAGTAAATTCTGGCCGGATCATGTGACGACACATTTATTGGCGCATCCCAGTTAAAGCGCTCAGCAGGATCGCCCGGAAGCGGTTGAGGTTTAATATAAACCCCTTCTTTGGTGGTGCGATCGATTCGTACCAAATTGCCTTGTTGCCACTGAGAGTACATTATATCGGGATTACCTGGCTCAACGGCAGGTTGGTGGCCATCACCTCCGAGTGTTAAAAACCAATCTTTGTTTTTAATCCCTTCTGCACGAAGCGTACGCGAGGGTCCACCTTGGGTAGAATTGTCTTGCGCACCCGCATAAATGGTATAAAACGGTTTGGCGTCATCCGGCGCGACTTTATAAAACTGGGTCAAAGGTAGATTAGCCATAAAACGCCAGTTTGCCATTCTGTCGTGAGACAGATAAATGCCGCCGTCAGAGCCCATCAAGACAAAGTCAGGGTCGGTGGGATGAAACGCCATCGCATGGTCGTCTACGTGCTTTCTTTTGGTATTAATCGGCGTCCAGGTTTTCCCCCCATCATCCGACACTTTGCTGTAATTGCTGGCTATATAAACGCGGTCAAACTGATGTTGGTCTGCGAAGATTTCCTGATAATAATGAGGACCTGTACCGCCCCCCACTTCATCAGACACCTTAACCCAGCTAGCGCCCTGGTCAGAAGAACGGTAAAACCCGCCCTCGCGATTATCAATTTCAATGGTGGCATAAAGTACATCAGGGTTAATCGGTGAAATAGCCATACCAATCTTACCCATGTTCCCCGTTGGCAATCCTGTTTTCAATTCGGTCCAGGTTTCTCCCCCATCGTCAGAAGTATGGATGCCAGCACCTTCGTTAGTACCGACATACGCTGCAATAGTGCGTTGTCGTGACCACGTTGCCGCATACAGTTTATCTGGATCACGCGGATCGATAAGTAACGACGTTACACCTGTCCATTCGTCAGCAGGCGTAAGCACCTGCTTCCACGTTTCACCGCCATCAGTAGTTTTATACAGTCCTCGTTCACCACCGCCTGTCCAAAGTGGCCCCTGAGCAGATACCCATACAATGTTCGGGTTGGTAGGATGAATAATAATGTCTGACACATGCTCTGACTTTTTCAGCCCCATGTTCTTCCAGGTCTGCCCACCATCTAGAGATTTGTATACTCCATCACCAAAGCTAATATGGCGACCACCGTTGTTTTCACCTGTACCAACCCAGATGATATTCGAGTTACTAGGTGCAATGGTGACATCGCCCGTCGAATACACGGCTTGATCATCAAATATCGGTGTCCAAGTAGTACCTGCGTTAGTGGTTTTCCATACCCCACCCGAGGCGACAGCGGTATACCAAGTTGATGGGTTGTTCTGATCAACAGCAATATCAGAAATACGCCCAGACATGTAAGCGGGGCCAATGTTTCGTAAAGCCATCGACTTGAAGGTAGAACTTGTGAAAATGGCATCATTATCGTTTTTGTTTTTAGCCGCGAAAGAAGGCGAGCAAGCCAAGGCTACCGACATAGCCACTGCCGCTTTAAAAAGCTTTTTCATTATTATTATCCAGTCTGTTCCGTCGTTGTGTGTTTTGTTACTTTATAGCATTACTAACAAATCATTAAAGATTCAATATTATTCACGACCAATTACCTAATACGAAGGGTAGTTCGTCTCAACTCATTATTGCGGTAAATAGGTATTAGCACAAATGAGGTTGTTTGACCGCAATATTTACCGTGGAGTAATCCGTACACAAAGGGGACGTAGAGGAACACTAGCTGGGGAAAATGAAGCAAAGCGAGGTAACCTTCCCCGCTATGCGCTTAACAAAACTACCTATGCTACTAACTCAATGACCTTGTTGACAAAGGCGGGAATGTCGTCAGGATTTCTGCTGGTAACTAGTTTACCGTCATTTACGACTTCTTCATCAACCCAGGTGGCACCAGCGTTTTCTAAATCGGTTTTAATACTAGGGAACGAAGTGAGAGTGGCGTTGTTGGCCAAGGCTGACTCCACTAACAACCATGGGCCATGGCATATCGCAGCAATAGCCTTGATTCGCGCTTCTTTATGCGCTTTAGCAATAAAGGAAACGGCGCTTTCGTTTACTCGTAAGACGTCTGGGTTTATTTGACCTCCAGGTAGGATTAACGCATCGTAGTCAGCAGGGTTTGCATCTTCAACGTGTGCATCCACGTCCACGTCTACGCCCCAATTGTCTTCATCCCAAGCCGTAATTTTTGATTGCCCTTCAATTGACAATACCTCTACTTGCGCTCCTTGCTGCTCTAACATTGCTTTAGGTTTGACCAATTCGCTTTGTTCAAAACCGTTAGTCGCAAGAATAGCAATTTTTTTACCGTCTAAACTTCGCTGATTACTCATTAACTAAGACTCCTTTGTAGATTGCCAAGTTATTACTGCTGACGCGTTACACACGGACATCAACCTGATGATTAAATGCAATCCCCGCTTACCTTCCCACGTATAGGCTTCGCTAAGACACGGTGCAGCACATCAACAACATGCGTACCCTAATTAAGTAATTAAGTGCAACAACTAAACAGTGCAATAACTAAACCACCGAAACTTGTGGAAATAAGAATCTGAAATATATAGATTTATTGAGAAAACCTTGGCGCATAGCAGGTTAACTTCCGTCAACATGCCATGCAGAGTATGAAGGATTTACAGGGTAAAGAAGGCCAACTTTTACTATTGGGTTTTTCCTATTGCGTTAGGGAGGATTCAAAGTAAGACACCTTGTCGGTACCTGGGCGACTCACACGGATCCGTTTTGGCGTGACACTGGTATCGATACTTAGCAAATTAGCATACTCATCAATCTGAAACTGACCGTTTCCTGTATAGATGAGAGTGCCTGTATTGTCTGCGCTCCACAATTTAAGATTCCCTTGGTAAATAAGCTTTCCATTTTCTTGCTTAATCTCAAAAGACTGACCAAATACTGATTGGTATGTCCCCAGCATAGACTCAACAACATCGTCTGGCGCGGGGTCTTTTTGCGCATAAGACGGTTGCGCCCATCCCATCTTTTCAATGATGGTCGCCGTTAAGGTGTCTATAACGGGTATGCGCGAAGGGTTGCCGCCATTGCCGAATATAGCAATTCCTCTGCCCTTTTCCATTGTGCCCATTATGTGTCCCCCCGTACCCGTATTTGCTCCCCCATGAGAGAACCAGTCCAAATTGCCATTGGCTTCCATTCTCATCCAGCCAAGTCCCCAGCCGCCAACAGCGTCTAAGGTTTCTATCTGCGTTGTTGTGCGCGCGACGTTTGAAGAAATAACCTGAGTCGGCTTTCCTGCCAGTGCTTTTTGCATTTCTATGACTAGTTTTGCCATATCAACGGCGCTACTCCACATGCCTGAAGGGGCAATTTGCGGACATATGGGTAACCCCGAGCCAATCACTGTAAGGTCGCCATTGTGGACGCTAGCCACATTAGATAAAAACGACTGAGTGTTAGGTTGATGCATTGTCGTATTTGCCAAGCCCAAAGGGGCAAACAACATCTCTTGTGCTAATTGAGGTAAGCTTTTACCCGTCAGATCCTCTATGGCAACTTGCACAATAACATAACCACCTCCACTATAGGCCCACGCAGTGCCCGGCTCGAACATCAGACTAATAGGCGTATTGTAGCGAGGCACCTTAACGCCATTTAAGCTGTCAATGGCGCTAGGTACATCATCGCCCTCATAATAATCGACAAATCCCCCTTGCGTTGTTCCTGCAGTGTGGCTCAATAACCGGCGAAAAGTAATTTTTTCAGGTTGCGGAAAGTCTGATTCACTCAATTTCCAACGCTTGAGGTAGTGCGTAACGGAATCGTCCATGGATAACTTGCCCTGTTCCTCTAGCATAGCCACAAGAAGCGCAGTAATGGGTTTGGAGATAGATGCCGTAGAGAAAGCCGTATTCTCGTCAATTTTTTCTCCTGAGCCAAATACCTTCTCACCCTCAGTAGCACTGTAGATAATTTGATAGTTATCTACCACTGCGACACTGACGCCGCTTAGTTTGTACTCTTGCAGCAATGCACCAAGCTCAGCGTTTGAAAGTGTCAGCGCGCTAGTAGGTTCAGCGGCAATAGGTTGAAACATTGACTTAAGCAATATTAAGACTAACGTTAGCGTTTTCATGGGTTGCATTATGATCCCTCCTTGTTAAGAGAGCTTCACTGTAATCAGAAACATGCTTACTTTGGCCGATGTCATCGTGAACTGCATTTCTCTGTCCTCAACGACATCGCAAATCCTTCAACATCAAAGATAAATTGTGTAACTTATAGCTAAGATATTGTTTTAAAAGGCTGCACTAACGGTGCGAAATCTCAATTGGTTATACCTTGCACTAATGACTGTACTTATTTGGGGTATAGTGCTTTTACATGAACAACCTCAAAACACGCTGACATTCCCCTCAAAGTTAAGCGTAATGACAGCTGATAGCGACGCTTTACCCAGTAGCACTGACGCTCGCTGGCAACCCTACTCTCCCACTGATCTCGCCCTTTCAAACAATACAGTCTGGCTTAAATTTAGCTTGGCATTTTCAGGCGATGGCACTGTTAGTGAGCACGCTACGCCGGCTCAACGTGACACCAATGATCCAAAGGGTTTATTTATTTCACTTCTGGGCGCGTATGAGGTGTATTTGAATAATACTTATATTGGCCGCAATGGACAGCCAGCGTCCCATACACAACCAGAGCAACCCGGTAATATCGACAGTGTTTTTCTATTACCGCCCCACCTACTTGATGAGGGTGAGAATGAGGTGACGCTTCGCTTTAGTAGTCAGCTGCGCCCAGCCTCCATGACCCATAGTGGCATCTGGGTATTTGCCGATACTTATAACAACTTAGTGACGTTAAATCAGGAACGTATCCGTTTGCCTTTAATGATGCTAAGCGGTTTGTTTCTGGTCGCGGTGTATTCTTTTACAGTTTACTTGTCATCACATAGAGCCCCTGCCTACCTGTGGTTTAGTGGGTTGAGTATGATGCTGGTATTGCTTATTGTGGCGGAATCCTGGCGGGGGTTATTCAGTTATCCCTACCCGTGGCACCTGCTAAGAATGGAAGTCGTATTGTGGCTAACCTTCATCACGAGCATTTTTTTGCCCCTATTTTTTATGGCCTTTTTTCACTATCCACGCAAAGTAACACACAGAGTGTTGCTCCTGCTTATCGTGACATATGCAGCAGTGATAATTGGTATAGAGGGCTATGACTACCGCAGCTTTATACTTTTCAGTTTAGGGTTAACTGCGAGCTTTGTTATTGGGGTTGTAAGCATTAAACAACACAAGCAACACAGCTGGTTAATGACCATGGGCATTGTCGTGTTTGTATCTCCCGTACTCATCAGTCGTTTCTCTTTTATGGATCAATACTTCTTTGTGTCATTTAGCTGCCTGGCTTTGCTGATGTTACTGGTGCTCAATCAGACCCACACCGAACGTCAAAAAGCATTGATCCAATCTACGTTAACCACACAGCGTCTTGAACTAGAACTGGTCAAGAAGCAGCTTCAGCCGCATTTTATCCTCAATACACTGACCGCCATTGAAGAGTGGATAGACACATCCCCTCAAGAAGCAGTGACATTTATCCAGGCGTTGGCGCTTGAATTTAGGCAAATGGCACAATTGAGTCATCAATCATTGATTACGTTTGCACAGGAAATTGCGCTTTGTGAAAGCCATTTAAAAATAATGGGATACCGCTTTGATGCGAGCTTTACGCTTCATACAGAAAATATTGATAACGAAGCATTGCTGCCACCGGGTATTTTATTAACGCTAATTGAAAATGCCTTTAGCCACAATCACTATACCTGCGGACAATATCAGTTTGACTTGTACGTTAAGCCCAATGTCACTTCTCAAGCTCACGATGCTGCAATGACACAGTTGGTCTTTAAAGCACAACGTTGTAAAACAGCGTCACAGGCTCATTCCAGTGAAACTAAAGCCAGCGGAACCGGTGTGGGGACTAAATACATTAAAGCGCGCTTATTAGAAGCATACGGCCAACAATGGCATTTTGAAGAATACGACGAGCCTGACTTTTGGGTAGCCACTTTGCGCTTCCCTAATCAGAACAACGCATAACCCATTACAACGTAAATCATTTCGCAGTGACGATACTATGAATATCACCCTTATTGAAGATGAACCTATGGTCGCTAAGCGACTTACCCGGTTTGTGGAAAACATCTGCCAAGGCAAAGCCAGTATTGCGTGTTTTAACACCTTGGACGATGCGCAAGACCACCTGGCCAACAAAGGTACAGACGTTTTATTTTTAGATTTAAACTTACATGGAAAAGACGGTTTTTCTCTGTTACGCGAACAGTTGGCCGAGCCTTACCACACTATTGTGGTGTCAGCGAATACTGACCGTGCACTGGAGGCCTTCGAATTAGGAGTATTGGATTTTGTCAGTAAGCCCTTCACTCAGGAACGTATTCAAAAAGCGCTAGACAGGTATTTAGGTGCCCACTTCAAAGGGCAGTGCCAAAAGCTCTCATACAAAAAGCACAATCAGCTTCACTTCTTGCTCATAGATGATATTCAATTTGTGCAAGCTGCCGGTCACTACTGCGAAATAACCACAAACACTGATGAAGTGATCCTTCACGATAAACACTTAGACAAATTAATGCAGATCCTGCCCTCTCACTTTATGCGCGTGCACCGCTCATACGCAGTGCCACTCAATGAGATAGCCAGTGTATCGCAAAAGTCAGGGGCTAAATACGTGGCGCATTTAGCTTCAGGTAAGCAAGTGCCGGTAGGTAGAACCAAGTATAAAGAGCTAATTGAAGTACTCGGCAGCTAACAACACAATTTCTAACTAATTCTTTACTTAAGGCCTGCAGACCAAAACGTGCAAGCAAAGCTTGCAAAATAAGCGCTGCTGGCCCCAATACTAATGGTTCGCTATGTTACTGGCCGGTGCTTTTAACGCAGAGAAGCGCCCATTCCACGCCTGCCCTTTAATGGTAACGTTATCAAACGTAATGTCTTTTGCATTCTCTAGTATCAAAGGGATCTGCGCATTTTGTATGGTGATGTTTTTAAAGGTCACATCATACACGGGAGCGGCTTCCGGTGCGTGGATCTCAAGTACCGTACCCACGTTTTGTACGGTTAAATCTTCTATCACAATATCGGTATACGTTGCGGGAAAATTGCCGTTTAACTTGCTGGGGTAGTTCAGCTGAAACCAAAACAAGTTTTTAAATGATGCCACCTGACTTCCCCTTATTCGAATCATTTCAACCCGACCACCGCGGTCGAGGTTACTTTTAAATCGATAAGCTGATTCCCCTTCGTGAAGTACGTTGTTTTCAAAGAACACACGCTTGATGCCACCGGACATTTCCGACCCTAACCCGATGCCGTCTTCCCCACCAAGGTCATTGTTACGCGCCACAATATCAGTGCTGGGAATACCGATATTACGCCCATCCGCATCGCGCCCAGATTTAATCACAATGCCGTCATCTCCGGTTCTAAAGCGATTGTTTTCAGCCAATACAAACTGGCTCGACTCTATATCCAGTCCATCGTTATTATAAAAATGGCTGTCTACTTTAACGTTGCGCATAACCGCGTGAGACGTATAAACCAAATGATTCACCCAAAACGGTGAATGGGTGGCGGTATAATCTTCAAGTAGCACCCTGTTGGCGTGAAAGAACTGAATTAACGGCGGGCGTAAAAAATGCCCTTCACCAAACTGGCGTTGCTCAACAGGGACGCCGTCAAATCCCATTTTACGCAGGGCGTTCATATCGTGCGCCTGCTTTTCATACCAACTGATAAACTCACTTTGGGCATTGCCGTCTATGACGCCTTCTCCGGTAATGGCGACATCTTCGACATTATGTGCATAGATGAAAGGCGAATAGGTATAGACTTCAGTGCCTTCCCAGCGGGTTTTCACCACAGGAAGATAATGATTGGGCGAGCGGGAAAACAGTAATTTAGCACCTTTTTCCAGATGCAGGTTTATTTTGCTTTTTAAGCGTATCGGCCCATCAACATGCCATTGGCCTGTGGGTATGACAACCCATCCTCCACCATTCGTTGCAGCCTTATCTATTGTATTTTGAATAACGTTTCGCGCTGCCTGTCTATTTTTTTCAGTAGATTCGAGGGTGTACTTCACTTCAGGGATTTGTGGTGCTTGAATACTATTAACAATATGCTGTGCTATTTCCCAGTCTTGTTCAGTGTCGGCATGTGCAACAAAAGCGTATACCCCTAATGTAATCAGCAACAGTTTAATAAACCAAGCGCGTGTCATGAAAGCTCCCCAAAAGTGGTGGTGAAGTAATAATCGCAAAATGCATTTTTATTTTTTGTTAACACTATTTACGCATAATGCCACCGGTGGCATTTTTATTCAAACATCCCGCGGTCTAACCTGTTTTGTCCACTCTCGTCTGTGAGAAATAGTGTTCAGTACAAAGCAGGCCTGCAACGTTGTATACGTGCACAGGAAAAGGAAAAGCAGCGGCGTTAACAGGGCGTTAAGTGGTATGCAGTTAATGACTGGAAATCACAATAGTTACCACAGCGTATAGTCAAAACGTTTACAAAGCGCCCTGAATGCAGATGAATTCCTAGAGGGAAGTCATTTATTGTCTTTTAATCGATCACTGAAGCTTCACGTGAACGGTATTAACCAGTACCGGTTTGCCTAGCGGTTCACCACTTTGACTTTGTGTTGAATAGCGCAGCATATATACATCGCCAAATTCGGTCTCGCTTATTGGGTTAGCTTCGCCCCCTACAAGCCCAATAATGTCGGGAGTGGTGTTACTGTGCCCAACCACTACTGCGTTTTGCTGTTCAGACAACAATTTGGCTGCGAGTTTGGTTAAGTCTCTGGGATCGTAAAAAGTCACCGCTGTATTTACTTTTAGGGCGATGGGCGCTGCACTTTGTTGTGTGCGACGGTAATTGGTGCTGTACACTTTTTTAATGCCAGCATGTTCAAGCAATGACGCGAAGGCTTGCGCTTTTTCAACACCTTGTTGAGTTAGTGCAGGATTTGTTCCCGTTTGCTTTTCAAAATGACGGGTAAAATAGAGGGTAAAATCGCCAGCAATACTGCCAGGCACAATACATAAAAATAGCGTTAAAAATAAAATAGATTTCATGGTTAACCGTGTGGTTGTGTTATTGCTCTTGCTGGCCGTTTTGGGCTTGCCGTTTTGGACTTGTCTTTTCGGACTGGCCAAACGTTTGGCTAACGCTACCACTCAATGGCGTAAAACCCAATATGTTTTCATTGCAAGTGTAACGGTTACGGCAGGCTAGATTTCTATCATAATAAATTTATCTTTGGTCACACCGCAATCTGGGCACTCCCAATCATCTGGAACATCGTCCCATTTAGTTCCAGGGGGAATATTGTCTTCAGGCGAACCCAATGCCTCGTCATAAATCCACCCGCAAATTCTACAGCGGTACTTTGTTGTATTGACGCTCATACTAACGCCTTTAGTCTGGCTTTTCTTAACACTTCAACGTCTCTAAAACAGGACTACCCTTGTACGGCATAGTCTGGGTGGCGCTTATCCTGATGTGGTCGATACAGCTCGTTTTCCCACTTCTCAATAAGACCAAGACCACCGGAGTTCCACGGATGAAAGTTGGGATGGAAAAATGTTTTATACGGTTGACGTAAAGAACGCCATAAACCGCCCTTGCCAAACATCCAAGCATAAAAACCTTTCCACTCGCGCCAACTTCGCCATTTTCCGGTGCTAAATGCTAAGATCAGCATAAAGCGCGTCAACCGGATAGTAAGCAATACGATGGCCAGCTTCATCACCTTATGTAAGTACGCTGTGTCATTTACACACGCCTGATACACATCAAATGCAACGGCTTTGTGCTCTAACTCTTCTACCGCATGCCATAACATTAAATCTTTAAACGGCGCTTCCATTCCCTCAAAAAACGCCGGATGGGTAAGCGCGTGCTCGGCCATAATGCCCGTAATGTGCTCTATGCATACCGTGTGTGCCAGGCGAAATTTGTCACTGCACTTGGTGACCCGCTTTTTAATCAGGTTTTTCATAATGCGCTCAATTTTGCCCGTGTCGTAGCCAAGCCGCTCCAACTCTTTGTTCACTTTGTTGTGTTGATGACTATGGTGCCCTTCCTGCCCAATGAAGCCCTTAACCTGACGCTTCAAGTCAGGGTTTTTAACCTGTTCACGATAGTTGCGCACCGAATTGAGAAACTCCGCTTCTCCGTCGGGAAACGAAGTAGACATACCGGCAATAAAAGCTGACTTATAAATGTTGTCGTCAAAGTATTTGAGTTTTTTGAGTGCCCCGAATGGAAAATCCATATGACGAGGTTTAATGTCTAACTTAAGGTGGTCGAATTGCTCAGATCCCATGGGCGCCTCTCAGAAAAACACAGTAGTGTGAACTTACTGATCAATCATGGGTGTTTTTTAGCAATCCTCCATGTGAATACAATGCAAAAAAATTGTTAAACGATGTCAATCTTACACCCGCTTAAATTCGCCTGGCGTGATCCCTTCCGCCGCTTTAAAGGATTTTGAGAAGCTGGATGCATCATTAAAACCGAGGTATTCAGCAATTTCTTCAACCTTATTGCCTTCTTGTAACAAGCGTTTCGCCTCTTCGAGGATAATGCCGTGTTTCAACGCTTTAAAAGTAATGTTTTCCTCTTTTAAACGGCGTTGCAAGCTGCTTGGCGACATACATAGCTCTCGTGCCACCGCCTTGATATTTAACATATTGGTAGGGCCTTGTTTGAGCAAATCTGTCACAATGGTTTTTACGTCATTTGACGTCAGGGAAGCAAGTGTTTCTACGCACTGTAACTCAGCCAATCTGGCAAAATTAAAATCGATAGTATCAATGGGTAACTCCAGCCAGTGTTGCGGCACAAGCAGTTCGTCTCGGTGCTGCCCAAAGCTCACCTTAAACGTCTCTTGCCAGTCTGTTGTAATGTAATCTGGCAACGGGCTACTAATGTGAATATGGCAATCGCCTTCAAGTTGATACTTTTTGAGTTTTACTGATATTTGCTGCTTAAAACTAAACAATATGGCCAAGGCAAGGTACGGCGAGCGATATAAATATTTACTCTCCGGCACAACGTGCAAGTAACCCTGGTGCTTTTCTAAAAGCAACTGACTGTTGCTCGCCCTGCTGCGATAATATTTTTGGGCAAGTAACAACATCTGTTCTAAATTTTTTGCGCCCTGTAGCGCTACGCCTAACGCCCCATGTACAGAAAATGACATCCCCTTTGCTAACTCTACCGCTTTTAAGAAGGGTTGAGGTAAATGGGCAAACAAATTGGCTGTCACAGTATTGAAATCAACATCATCCACAAATTGAGGCGGGTTCAATAACTGCTTAGGCGTTAAGCTAACACCGTGTAAAAGCACCTCCATGGGTACGTTTTGCTCAACAGCAAAATTACGCAAATGGGTAAGGTAATCACCCGATATCACGTGTTTTTGACCGATGGGATGCTTGCTGAGCATAGGCTGACCTCAAATGACAACTATTTTGCGACGTTAGCACCTTAAATTTTACAATTCAATAACCCAATATTAACCTAACACTGTGACAGCGAAGAATATGAGAGCTAATGAGCACAACGATGGCAAGTCACCAAAAGGACCGATTTAAAGGAGCGGTATTCGCCGTTTCTGGTGCGGCATCCGGCATAGGTAAAGCATTGGCCTTTGAATTAGCCGACGCGGGGTGTGAATTGGCGCTGTGTGATAAGTCAGCGGATAATTTGCAGTCAGTTAAGAGCGAATTGCTCGACACCTACCCTCACTGCGTGGTGCACACCTTTGTCGTTGACGTTTCAGATAAAAATCAAGTGACGCAATGGGCAAAAGAATGTGAAGACAGGTTCAACAATATTCATGGCCTGATCAACAACGCCGGCGTCAGCCTATCTGCCAGTTTTGAATCTCTCGACATGGAAGACTTTCACTGGGTAATGAATGTCAATTTTTGGGGAGTGGTCTATTCTACTCAGGCATTTCTGCCGCTACTTAAAAAGTCTCCCTGGGGCCAAATTATCAATATTTCCAGCCTCTTCGGGCTTATCAGTACACCGAACAACTCTTCTTACAATGCCTCAAAATTCGCAGTGAGAGGGTTCAGCGAAAGCCTAAGTATAGAGCTTCAAATAAGTGCGCCGCATTTATCGGTAACCTGTGTACACCCCGGCGGGGTAAAAACGGGCATTGTAACCAATGGTAAAGACGGTGCCGCCAGAGTGGGAGCAGCCTCTCAACTGACGAAAGCACAGCGTGAAAAAAAGTTCGATGAAATTTATGCCAAAACGACAGCTCAGCAAGCCGCGGCCATTATTATGGCGGGAATACGGAAAAGACAGCGGCGGGTGTTGGTGGGCAAAGACGCTCGCTTTTTCGACCGCATCCAACGTATTGCACCGGTAAAGTATCAAAACTTAATGATTAAGTTGTTCGGCTAGACTCCAAAATACGAACAAAGATGATGAGGGACGACAATGAATAACGTGGTTGATGTAGTGGTAGTAGGTGCAGGGCTTTCCGGTATTGGCCTTGGCTACTATCTAAAAAAACTCTGTCCTCAGAAATCACTGCTTATTTTAGAAGGCAGAGAAAACCTTGGGGGAACGTGGGATCTCTTTAAATACCCGGGTATTCGTTCTGACAGCGACATGTACACCTATGGCTACCAATTTAACCCCTGGACCGAACGGGACTCCCTCGCTACTGGCAGCCGTATTTGTGACTATTTGCGCCACACTGCAGAAAAATTTGGAATAGATAAACACATTCGTTATCAACACAAAGTCACCCATTTAAACTGGAACAGCCAAACAAAGCGCTGGGAGCTTAATGTCAGCACACCTGAAGGTGACAGTGTGATAGAAGCACAGTTTGTATTTTCGTGCAGTGGATATTATGACTACTCCCAAGGCTATAGCCCGCAATTTGAGGGCAGTGATGACTTTAAAGGTACCTTGGTTCACCCCCAGTTTTGGCCAGAGAATCTAGATTATCAGGACAAAAACGTGGTGGTCATTGGCAGTGGCGCAACCGCGGTGACCTTAGTGCCTAACTTAGCTCAAAAAGCCAAACACGTCGTAATGTTACAGCGAACGCCCACCTATATTTTATCACGCCCCCAGCGCGACTTACTGACCAAAGTAGCGCAGGCGTTACTGCCAAAAAACATCGCCTCACAGCTGGTAAGAAAAAAGAATATCTGGTTAGGTAAGTTTTACTTTAAATACATGACGAAAAACCCTGACAAAGCCAAGAAAATCATTGCCAAAAGAAGGCAGGCACTACTTACTTCGCCTGTCGATGACAAACACTTCACGCCTAATTACAACCCCTGGGAGCAGCGACTTTGCCTTGTGCCTGACGCAGACCTGTTTAATAGTTTAAATGAAGGTAAAGCCTCTATCGTCACAGATGAAATTAGCCGTTTTACCCCAACCGGCATAGAAACCAAATCAAAGCAGCATCTAGATGCCGACATTATCATTACCGCAACGGGACTCAAATTGCTGTTTATGTCGGGGGTCGAGCTTTGCATTGACGGCGTGCCCCAAGACATTGGTTCCAAGATGTTCTATCAGGGTGTGCTGCTTCAAGATGTGCCTAATTTCGGCATGCTCTTTGGCTACACCAATGCGTCTTGGACGTTAAAAGTAGAACTGGTATCGCAATACATATGTCGGTTAATAAATCACTTAGACGAGCAAAAGGCCAATTACTTTGTGCCTACTGCGTCCTCCCAAATCAAGCCAGAACCTTTTATAAATCTTTCATCAGGGTATTTTAAACGGGCGCAGGACAGTATTCCCAAACAAGGCCATATTGCCCCGTGGCGATTAGATCAGGACTATGACATCGATAAAGTTCGGCTCACCAAGGCTGCTTTCCCCGCCAGTGGCCTCGAAGTACACGTTTAAATACGTGCTAAGCATAACGAGAGTAATATGAGAAAGATCCTACTGATCGTTGTTGCGTTGATCGCCACAGCGGCCTTGTTTTGGCAACGAGAAATTGTGCATCTGTACCAGGTCTCTACTCTCTTTTCTGAGTCCAAAATAGTGCACAACTTCTCTCATATGGACACCATCTTCGAGACCGCACCGGTGGCAAATAACGCCACTGAGCCTTTTGTGTTCGACATCAACAATCAGGGCCTCCCCACAAGCTTTGAGTTTGAGGGAAATACTTATGCTATGAGTGACTATTTGAAGCAATCCCATACCACTGCGCTAGTGGTGGTTAACGGGCCTGCCATCACATTTGAACGCTATTTTTTGGGAACCCATAAGCAGGACAAGAGAATCTCCTGGAGCGTATCGAAAGGTTATATTGGTGCCCTTGCAGGTATTGCACTTAATGAGTTTGAACAATATTCAATAAACACCAAAGTAGTCGAGCTAGTCCCTGAGCTCAAAGGCAGCGGCTATGAACACACGACCATCAAACACCTCTTACAAATGAGCAGTGGCATTGCTTTTAACGAGGATTACGCAGATTCTGACAGCGACGTGAATAGACTCAAGAAAATACTGGCCTTGGGTGGAAGTTTTGATGAGTTTGCCAGTACGCTGTCGTCCCAGAGAGAACCAGGCACGTTTTTAAAATATGTCAGTATGGACACCCATGTGCTTGGCATGGTGATAAGACGTATGACAAATATGCCTATCAATCTGTATCTGCAAGAGAAGTTGTGGAAGCCCCTTGGCAGCGAATATGACGCGTATTTTATCGTTGATAGCGAAGGGCAACCCATGGTGTTAGGGGGCCTTAATGCAACGTCACGGGACTATGCCAAGCTGGGCATGCTTTATCGCGACAATGGCATATTTAACGATCAGCAAATACTCCCCTCATCTTGGGTTGAGAAAAGTACTTCACCTGATGCGCCATACTTGATGCCCGGAAAAAGAGACAATGCCGCCACCCTCTTTGGCTACGGTTTTCAGTGGTGGTTGCCGGTCAATGCACAGCAGGAATTCTTCGCCCTTGGTGTGTATGGGCAGTTTATTTACGTCAATAAGAAACACAACACTGTGATAGTAAAAAACAGTGCCAATACCGCGTTTGCTCAAGATGATTTTAAAAGCATACACCAGGCCATTGCAGCTTTTAGAGCTATAGCCATACACGCTGACGCACTCTCATCGTCAGCGCTGCACTAATGTAGCGGCTTCAATTCACTGCGCTTGTTTGCTACGTCTATTGGTTTTTGCTTTGCAATTGGCTTAATTACATGTCTTGCTTTAGTGCTTTTGCCACCGCAAGGACTAATTCGGCTGACGGACGCACTTTGTAATCGGGGTTCACATAGTTGAATAATACTTGCCCTTTCTGACTCAATATAAAAATACTCGGTGCAGGCAATACTTCGCGCCCCTGCTCGTCCACAGTGAGACTGATCCCATAGTTTTTGTATTTCTCGGCTGTCGTGTCATCCACGTGAAAGGCAACACCAAACGCGCGCTGTGTATCAAGGGATGCATCAGACAATAAGGTGACCAAAAACTCTGTTTTCAGTTTTTGCTCTTGAAGTCGCTGGGGCGTTTCAGGCGAAATGGCAAGAATTTGATAGCCTAGTTTGACCAAATCGCCTTCAATGTCTTTTAGCTGCGCCAACTGTTCATTACAGTAAGGACACCAACCACCGCGATAAAAAAGAACAATCGTTGGCTTTTGCATAACCAGTGCTGACAAGCTAACGGGCGAGCCATCAGCCATTTTTAATGTGGTATTGGGCGCAAATTGCCCATTGAGTAACGGCGTGACCGCATTCGCGTCAGTGGCAATTCCCCCGCGTTCTAGTGCATAAACGGTGCTGGCTCCCATCATACTGCCAAGTATAAACACAACGGCAAGCGTCAATTTTTTCATTTCTGGTTCCCTCGGTAATTGTTATTCAAACACACGCTTTGCGCGCTATTTCAAACAAGACCGACATAGGTGAGATAAACTTTCAGGTGGGAGTGAGTCGCAGTGCACAAGGAATATTACACGTAACAGATGGGAAAGCGTGCGACTAACTTTTTTGAAAAACCAATGTTTGCCAAGTTACAGCGCTGCGGTCCAACTTATCTTTCTCTATTGCTGTTTCACGAATTACCTTTAGGGAGTGAGCAGAACCCAGCGCTTTTAATATTTTTATATTCACAGGATAGGCTGTGCGAACATCATCAAACGTCCCGTAACGCAAAGTAATAACTAACTTGCCATGTGGAAGAAGCAATTCAGATAGTGTCGCGATTGCACTTTCTTGTTCAATATCAGACAAATGCATCCATAGTGCACTCACTAAAATCATTTCAAATTTTAGCTTGAGCGAAAATACGCGAGTAAGTAGCGGAAGTGAGTCGTCAAGCCACTTTATATTGGTAGGCTCTGCTGTCGATGACATTGCAAGCATTCGCAATTCATCAGCAGGTTCAACCGCAATTACCTTTACCCCTTGTTTTGCCATGAAACGCGCATCACGCCCAGACCCTGCTCCCACGTCTAAAACATTTCCATTATTTGGAAGCAAATCTAGCCACGCGCTATGAATTTTGTCGCTTTCAATACTGTCATATTGGCGAACTAACTCGGCGGCATGCTCTGAATAAAAAGTAATATTGTGATTCATATAGAACGATTAAAAATATTTGCAAACGCAACGGCTCTTATCTAGACAATAATGTGCTTCTGGTGCAATCCTGTCTATAACAATTCTCCCTACATTACTAGAGACTCGTAAACCTGCTCACGATGGTAGGCCAAGTAATCGCGATTATATTCTTTTAAATTAATTTGCATATCTGAAGTAATTCCCAGTACTTCTGGTTCTTGTAACCCTGTTGAAATACGAATTTTTCCATCGTCTTCAAAGCTAATGTAACCACGGTCGAATGCTTTATCCAGATTTGCCAACAACAGTAGACCGTTGTATTTGTCTAGTCGTTCACTATTATTCGCCGCTTTCCAAGGTTTGATATGCGATGCAATTAATAAGCTGTAATTGGAATACTGGGTCACTGCACAACCATTCCATAATTCGATAAGGTTTTGTCTAAATTGACCTTGCCCAATACGCGTATTTACCAACGCGGCTTTTGTTGTATTGGATATACCTGACTGCGCTATAATTTCTTCAATGTCAGTCTGAATATCCAGTTGAGTTACATCACTGAGAAAAGCTTCAAACCAATTTAATGCCGCTGAGTACATCCCTTTTCCGCTTTTATCTTTTTGCTTAAATTCCTCAACGTTTCGCAATTTAGTTGTTGCTGCTTTGTATTCGAAGTAAGAAGTCATGGTCACTAGGTTTTTATCAGTGATCTTGGCATCGCAAGCCCACTTTGATAGTGAACCTTTAAGTGCGCTGGCGTATTTGCTTATTGTGCTTTCTGAACGTCTATTCAGTCGCATCCAACGGATAAATTGGGTCTCTAATTCAACGATGTTAGAACTCAAGGCGGCGCGTAAGTGAATAGCACTATTTTTTGCCTTTAAATATTCAAATAGTTGGATATCCAATTCCGCATAACTGACGTATTTGAGTATTCTCCCTTTCGATGGATTACCCTCGAAATAAGAATTTTCATCGTTAGAATTATTAAATATAAGTCGCCAGAACTTTTCACTCTGCAAATGGTGAAATGGGAGATAAGGGGTGTTTTTATCATTACCTTGCTTAAGCTGTTCGAAATAAAAACTAAATCGATTAACCAGTTTTTCGTCAAAATAGACTTTGTTATCAGTTATAACACCACTTTCTATTAGATCTGCCACTGCTAGCATCATACACACTTTATGTGGGCTAATTCGCCCATTCGCTCTTGCGGTATTTAGACTAGACAAACGGTTAACGTATAGTTGAAGACTCATCCTTGTATTCCCTTTTTTACTCAATATCCGAATTACGCAATTTAAAAATGGTAGCACATAACACTGACGCTACAGGAACCAAAATTTTTCCATCTGTTATTTGAAGGTTAAGGACGCTGAGCGCATTTAGCTGTTACAATAGCTCGCACTGCCGAGCCCGTTATCGTTAAAGCGGTAGAAACCGTAATTAAGGGCCGTTCAAATATTATTCAGGATCACCATGGCGCTTAAAGCAACTATATTCAAAGCTGACATATCGATAACCGATATGGATCGCAACTATTACCACGATCACAACCTGACCATTGCCCGTCATCCGTCTGAAAATGACGAGCGAATGATGCTGCGTATTATTGCCTTTATCGTCAATGCCCATGAGCGACTGCAATTCACAAAAGGCTTGTCTGACGATGATGTGCCAGATTTGTGGCAAAAGAACTACAGCGATGAAATAGAACTTTGGATAGAATTAGGCCAACCTTCCGAACAGCGCATAAAAAAAGGCTGTAACCAAAGCCAACAAATGATGATTTATGCATACGCCGACAACAGCTTTGAAGTGTGGTGGAAGAAAGAGCAAAACAAATTACAGGCTCGAAAAAACCTGTCGGTATTTACCTTACCGGAAGACCTCGCTCACACCCTTGCCAACGCGGTACACCGTTCTATGCAAATACAGGTCACCATTCAAGACGGACAGATGTGGCTAACCATTGAAGGTGCAGATATCACCGAAAGCGTTGAAGTTGCCATTAAGAAGCGCTTGTAATGAAAAAGCTTTCTGCCGTCCAACTCAAGCAACAAGCACTGGTGTTTAGCGTTGCAGACAAACTTGAAGCACAGGCCCGTGAAGAACTACCGGGCATGCTGCAATGTTGGTTTGATGTGCAGTATCACCAATTCCCGGGGTCGCTGCTCCTGCGTTTTCAGTTTGATAGTGAAGCAGCTCTAACTGCGGCAGAACCAGAACTAAAAAATTGGCAAAAGCGATTAAGTGTGGCCCTTTTAAAAAAAGGGGTGGTATTTAAAGACAAGCACAGGCATTTAGTGTTCACCACCGAAGGGCCAGAGTGAACAATGTTGCTGTCATCTACACCACTTTAATCATTCCTTTATACATATTCATTTGACAGTGAAATGCGTATTCGCCACGCAATAAAGCCGGCAGTTTAATGTCAGTTTCTTCGTTCAGCGGCAATTGCGCACTAATTGCGAGCTCGGGGATCAAAAGCATTTCAGCACAGGGTGAAGCATCCGTTCGAATAAACCTCAGCGTAATCGGCTTATTGACTGAAACACTTATGGTAGAAGGCGAATACACGCCATTGTTCACAGTAATTAACACATCGTTATCACTACTTACTATCGCTTTGGGTGTATACAACCAAAACCACCAAACGATAAAAACGATTAGTGCTAATCCCATCACATTTATCACTAGCATATATCCTCCTAATGCTCTCGCGCTTTGAACAAACGGAGCCTATTAGCATTCGAGACAACCGTAAGGGAAGAAAACGCCATTGCCGCCCCGGCAATAACTGGGCTGAGTAAAATGCCTAACATTGGATATAGCGCCCCCGCTGCAACGGGAATACCAGCCACATTGTAAATAAACGCGCCAAATAAATTTTGTTTTATGTTTTTCAATGTCGCCTTACTAATTGCTATGGCATCGGCGAGGCCGTGCAATGAGCCCCTCATCAAGGTGATATCCGCACTTTCAATTGCCACATCTGTTCCTGTACCAATAGCAAATCCTACATCGGCCAAGGCCAGTGCCGGGGCATCGTTGATGCCGTCTCCGGTCATCCCCACCACCTCGCCTTGCTTTTGTAACTCCCTCACTTTAAAGGCCTTATCTTCAGGAAGGACTTGGGCATAATACTCAGCGATCCCTGCCTTTTTGGCGACTGCCGCAGCGGTTTCGTTGTTATCACCGGTCAGCATAATGACGCGAAGGTGGTTTGATTGAAGCCTCTTTATCGCTTCTATCGCGTCGGCTTTAATAGGGTCCGCCACGGCAATAATTGCCGCCAATTCTCCATCTATCGCAAAATACATGGGGGTTTTGGCCTCCTTGGCCAGCGCTTGAGCGTTCTCAACAGCCCCTGTTATCACAATATTTCGCTCTGCCATTAGCTTAGCATTGCCAAATAAGAGCGTTTTGCCTTTGCACTGCCCTTTTACTCCAAGACCGATTAGTGCTTCAAACGACTCAATGGGCAGCAGGTCAATGTTCTCTTCCATAGCCCTGTCTACGATGGCTTCTGCCAAGGGATGCTCAGATCCATTTTCAAGACTGGCTGCAAGTTGCAGTACACTTTTTTCATCTGTGGCGTTGATTAAAACCACATCGGTCACTTTTGGCGAACCTTCGGTTATCGTTCCTGTTTTATCCAGGATCATGGCAGTAACTTTAGACGCCGTTTGTAATGCTTCCCCATTTCGAATAAGCACACCTGCCTCGGCGGCTTTGCCTATCCCAACCATAACCGACATGGGTGTGGCCAAACCCAGTGCACAAGGGCAAGCAATGATCAAAACCGTAGTGGCTGACACCATGGCCAATGCCATCGCAGGTTCAGGGCCAAAATTAAGCCACGCCAGTGCACTCACTACAGCAATAATCATTACGGTCGGGACAAAGTACGCGGCGATAACATCTGCCAAGCGCCCTATCGGAGGTTTTGAATTTTGTGCACGCTTTACCATATCGATAATTTGCGCCAGTGCGGTATCTTTACCTATGCGTGTTGCCTTAAACAAAAACAGCCCTGATTTGTTAAGCGTACCTGCTACCACTTCATCATTTACCTGCTTTTCAACGGGTATAGGTTCACCCGTTAACATGGACTCATCAATGGACGAATGGCCTTCTACCACTATGCCATCAACGGGTATTTTCTGTCCCGGCTTCACCTTTACTACATCATTTTCTAACACTTGCTCAATGTGTATCTCAACTTCCTTGTCATCTCGAATAACAATGGCAGTTTTCGCTTGTAGTCCTATCAGCCTTTTAATGGCTTGCGACGTTTTTCCCCGTGCTTTCAGTTCTAGTGCTAAACCTAAGTTGATCAAGCCTATGATCATGGCCGTTGCTTCAAAGTAAATATGGCGTGCCATCGTGGGCAAGGCATCCGGAACCAATACCACCAGCATTGAATACAACCACGCCGTACCTGTGCCTAAAGCAATTAAGGTGTCCATATTGGCTGAATGATTTTTAAAGCTTTTCCATGCTCCCACATAAAAGTGTTTACCCGAAAAATACATGACGCAAAGCGTTACCACACCAACAGCTAACCACCCTATTCGCTGAGCAGCCGTTTCCACTGTCATTTCGCCAATGAACAGGCCGTACAACATTAACGGGATACCGAGCCCTAAGGCTATAACGGTATTGCGAAGTAATTTTTTGTAATACGCCCAATCTGCGGCTTCTTTGTCATCCATGACTTGCGCAGCGTGTTGATTGTTTAGCAGCTTTGCATTGTACCCCGCGTGCTCTACTGCGTTGATTAATTCGCTGGCCTTAGCGGTACCGGATACCATTACCGTTCTATCGGCAAAGTTCATTTCCGCTGACTCAACGCCAGAAGTGGAGCGTAGTGCAGACTCTATTTTGCCAACGCAGCTGGCACACCCTGCTCCCTCAATAACAAGTTGCTGAGTAGATGCTCGGTTTGTCATTTGCTCCCCCCACTTAAAGTTATGTCCTAACGTTAAAACTTACTTCTAAACATAAAGAATACGGCCCCAACTAAACACAAGCCAGCCCATAAATAATCCAGCTTAAGTGGCTCTTTAAGATAAAGCACCGAAAACGGTATAAACACCGATAAAGTAATCACTTCCTGGATGATCTTAAGCTGTCCAACCGACAATACGGTGTAACCAATTCGGTTTGCGGGCACTTGAAACATGTATTCAAATAACGCTATCCCCCAACTGACAAACGCTGCAATTATCCAGGGTTTATTGTTGAGTTCCTTCAAATGAGCATACCAAGCAAAAGTCATGAAAACATTGCTACAAAACAATAAACCTATCGAAACCACGATGGGGTTCATACTTGTACTCCGCTTAAAAGAAAATAGAACGTGTATGTAAAAAAGTAGGGCTGTAGTGTATGGGACAACAATGAAAATAGGCTAGCGCTTTTGCACTGTCGTGAAGGATTGTTAAAGAAAGCAGATGCACTTCTGCTTGCTAGCAAATAATTAAGCAGCCATCTCTCGATGGCGCCAATGTTGATTCAGAAATGCTTTTCCGACACGCGACAATAAACACAAGCCCTATTGTCGCGTAATTTGCACTCAGTGCTATGCTTACTTGTTTGGCACAATCAGGTATTTCTCACCTGTTTTCTTAGCGTTGTACAACGCCACATTTTCAGGCTGTAGCGCTTCTTCAAGGCTGAGCTCTTTACTGTAAGACGACGCAAACGTCGTGTTTATTTCAGATGCCACTTTTTGATAAAGCTCACCCACGCGCTTCTTATCAAGCTTTGCTAGGAAGCGCATTAGCAGCCAGCCGCCAATGCCCCATGTCATGCCGTATGCGCGATTAAGGATAGTAGGAGAGAAGTCTAAGCCGCCATAGATATACACTTGCTTGTTACTATCAGAACCGTAGGTATTAAAACCTTTTGCATCTTTACTGCCTGACGCTTCCATCATGGTCAGGATATCACTGACCAATTCACCACCGCCGATGGCGTCGAACGCTAAGGTTGCACCCGTGCTATCAATAGCCTGATATAATTCGGCTTTAAAGTTTTCGCTACTTGAATCAAGTACAATTTTAGCGCCAAGGCCTTTTAATATATCCACCTGCTTTTGACTGCGCACAATGTTGACCAGTTCAACGCCTTGCTCAAGACATATCTTATTCAACATTTGCCCAAGGTTAGATGCCGCTGCTGTATGCACAAGGGCTTTGTGACCTTCCATGCGCATGGTTTCCACCATACCTAAGGCTGTCAATGGGTTAACAAAAGAAGAGGCCGCTTGTTTTGCCGTGGTACTACTCATATGCGGTAAGCACGCTTGCACAGGAACACAGGCATATTCAGTGTATGCTGCCCCAGTAAGTATAGAAACGGTTTTACCCATTAACGCCTGAGCTTCAGGGCTTTCACCAGCGTCAACCACCGTCCCCGCTCCTTCATTACCAATTGGCAGGGTTTGATCTAGACGTGATTTAATTCGATTCAACAATGGTTTGTGTACCGGCGCAACCAACGCATTTTTATCTGCATCGAAGCTTGCTTTATCAAGACTTGCTGGCCCAAACATTGGCCACATATCAGAAGGATTAATCGGTGAAGCTTCCATACGAACAATTACTTCATGTGGCTTTGGCTTTGGCACGTCTACTTCCTTAAGTGAGACCTGTAACTCGCCCTCAGATGTAATTAGCGTAAAGAGTTGTTTGGATTTATTCATAGTCGTTATTTCGCCCTGATGATGTATCACTGATTAGAACATTAAGCTAACACGTGACTACTATTAGTAATATTTATATTGCTAATATATGTGTGTGACAATAATTTATAGAAACCGTGCAGCGTGAATCGACACCCACAAAACAACCCCATTATACGACCATCTGAACGACAAATTTAACGACCAATCACGCAAGCGATAGAGTACCTATTGTTAACCGCTACAACCACGCCCTATTTTACTCACTTAAATGCTAAATAAATGCCAAATTAGGAGTGATTTAAACATTGCCAATAGATTGATGTAAGGTCAGTGGCTAAGGGCTGTATTAAGAGGTCATAGTAAATAGATTAAATCTATTTTATAGTGAGGAAAAAGTGGGTTTGGAAAGCGGTAAAGGAAGAAATGGATAATACTCCTAAAGGATCGTTAGTCGTTGTGGGGACAGGGATTAGCGTAGCGGGTCAAATGACTGTTGCTGCCAAAAGCTACATCGAAAATGCTGACATTGTATTCATGGGTATCATGAACAAAGTAGGTGAGCATGCCGTCACCAATATAAACCCCAATACTATTTCCTTAGATGACCTGTACCAAGAGGGCAAATCCCGCGCAGTAACATACAGTCAAATGGCCGATCGCATTGTGCAAGCCGTAATTGATGGCCAAAGAGTGTGCGCTGCATTTTACGGTCACCCAGGGGTATTTGTTACCCCCTCACACGAAGCCATTCGTCGAGTACGTGAACTTGGTTTAGACGCCCACATGCTACCGGGAATATCCGCAGAAGACTGCTTAATTGCAGATTTAGGAATAGATCCCTCTCGCTTTGGTTGCCAGTCATACGAGGCCACGCAATTTTTATTTCGCGATTACCATATTGACCCTCATATGACACAAATCATCTGGCAGGTTGGCTTAGCTGGAGAAGCCTCATTAAGCGTGCTAAATGCCAATCACAGTAAGCCCGGTTTAGCCATGTTAGCCGATATACTGCGTGAGCATTATCCCGACGACCACGAACTGATAATTTATGAGGCAGCCACTTTGCCTCTCTGCCAGCCTAAAATTCAAAAAGTGTTGCTTAGCGAGTTAATGTACGCCGAGCCAACCCTTATTTCGACCCTGGTTGTACCTTCACTTGGCTTACCAGCTTACCGTCAGGACCGCTTAGCCAAGTTAGGATTAACCGAGCAACAAGTCATTGCTTATAGAAACCCAAGCGTAAATTAAAAGGAAATAAAAATGGCAAAATCAATCGTAGACTTCTTAATAGAATTAGACACAAACAGTCAACTGATGGAAGCGTATAAACAGGATCCCGTTGCAACCGCCACTAAATACGGTTTATCTGATGAAGATCTAAAGCTGATTAAAGATCAAAACTGGGACGAGGTTAAAAAACGCTTTGATGACGAGAGTAAAGTGACCCGAGTAGTTCACTATTAACCGATGCGAAGCACCTCGTGAAGCGCTGTTTTAACTATGTCTTTCTTCTTGCCTTAACATTGGTAGGCCACCCCGTCTTGGCCGTTAAGGGCGAGTCTGAGGGAATTGTCGTTACACTGGCAACATTAGATGGGTTAAAACAGCGCATTATCAATAACGATCCGTCTATCGATCAAACATTTGAACAGTTAAACGCGTTTTTTACCGTCAACTCCAACCCCTATGACCAAGCTCGTTTTTTAAACCTCAAATCGTACAAACATATTTTAAAGCAAGACTACGTCGCCGGCTATCAAGCACTGTTAGAGGCACGAGAACTTGCCAAGACAACTGATAACAAACTCGCACTTGCCGAATCTTATCGTTTAGAAGGGTTAATTCTGGACTTTTCCGGTGAACACGCCCAGGCACTAGAAGCATTAAATAGTGCTATTAGCATACACCACGCGTTAGGTAGTGATGAAGTGCTTACCGTCTATAGCACAATGGGTAACGTGTATATGTCAATGCAAAACTTCGACATGATGTTAGAGTTTGGCAAAAATTATCTTACCTCTGCGCAACGCTTAGAGAGCCGAAAAGACGAAGGCACTGCTTATTTTTTTCTTGGCTTTGCCCAAAAGGAATTAGGTAACCACCAAGATGCAAAAATTAACTTTTTGTTAGCGCTAGACCTCTTTACTGACATTCAGTACCCCTTCATCGGTATTGTGTACATGAAAATGGCTGAATTACATATTGAAAAGGGAAATTTAACAGAAGCACTGAAATTACTGAGCCGTGCAGCTGAATCCGACCGTAAGATTGGATTTCGCTATAACGAAGGTTCACGATTATTACAGTTAGTAGAAATCTACCGTCAACGGGGTGAAATAGAACTTGCTATTAATGAGTTAGAAGCGGGACTTGAAAACGAAGCAATTAAAAGTGATAAAGCAACACTGCTTAGTATACTGGAACAGTTAATAACTCTCCTTGAATCTGCACAAAACTACCAAGCAGCGCTACACTATTCAAAGTTATATCAAACTGCATACAAAAAAAGTTTTAACGAGCAACAATCAGTACTTTTTGCGCTGAATCAGGTACGTTTGGCGGTGTCAGAAAAAGAAGAAAGAATAAAGTTGCTGGAAAAAGACAACCTTCTAAAAGAGCAGCGCAACCTGATCCAGCAAAAACAGAATACCTTCCAAACGTATTTCATCATTGGCGTAATTCTATCGCTGGGACTGGTAATAGGCTTGTTACTACGCACTCGACAACAGCGCAAAGCATTAAATAACCTGACTCATGATTTACAAAAGGCAACCAATGCTAAATCTGACTTTCTTGCCCGTATGAGCCATGAAATACGCACGCCACTTAATGCCATTATAGGACTGACCAAACTCTCACAACGCGCCGCAGAAGACCAAGAACAACAAACCAACCTAATCCAAATTGAAGGCGCGTCACAAACTCTGCTGGCCATCATCAACGACATACTGGACTTTTCAAAAATTGAAGCTGGTAAGTTAGACATAGAGTCGACCCAATTCAATTTAGATTCGCTAGTAAACCAGACCATTCGGCTTCACTTAGCTCGGGCTGACGAAAAGCACATTGAATTAATTCAACACATCGCACGAGATGTTCCCTTAAACCTAATTGGCGATCCGCTGCGCATTCAGCAAATACTTAGCAATTTAGTGAGCAATGCGTTGAAATTTACCGAAGAAGGACTGGTTTCAGTCAGTGTGAGATCAACCAAAGAGTCGGATATCGAACAGCTTGAATTTGAAGTAAAAGATACCGGCATAGGTCTAAGCCAGCGCCAAAAGGACAAGCTATTTCAACCGTTTAATCAGGGAGATGAATCCATCTCTCGCCGCTACGGCGGCACAGGGTTAGGACTGGCGATATGTAAGCAGCTTGCCACACTTATGGGCGGCGACATCTGGGTTGAAAGTCAACTTGGCAAAGGAGCCAGCTTTTATTTCACGGTAATGGTTAAACAAGACACAAGTAAGAAACTACTGTCGCCATCCAGGCAGCTTTCTTCCTTAAATGTGCTTATAGCCGATGATATCGGCGTATCGCGGGATGCCATATCTGAAGCGTTATCGATGGCGAGTATCCAGGCTGACATTGCAGCAGGAGGCAAAGAAGCCATTGCTAAAATGCGTATAGCAACCGCCAATCACACCCCTTATGATGTGCTCATCCTAGACTGGAACATGCCTGATATAGACGGGTTGGAAGTGGCTGCCATCATGAATCAGGAGCTGTCCACTAAACAACCTAAGGTGATCATGCTCTATGCATTTGAATCACCCCAAATGCGTGAGCAAGCTAATCAACTTGGTATTCACACCTTTATTAAAAAGCCATTTAGTACCAGTGAACTGGTAGACAAACTTCAAGAGCTTTGCCTTAACGTTAACACGAAAGCAGTGGCAGCAGACACAATGACTGTGCCTGATTTAAGCGGCGTTAAAATTCTTTTTGCAGAAGACAATACGCTTAACCAGAAAGTCACATTGGGATTATTAAATGATACCCATGCCACTATTCATGTGGTCAATAACGGGCAAGAAGCATTAAATACTCTCCGTGAGGATCCGACATTTAATGTGGTATTAATGGATATTCAGATGCCAGTAATGGATGGGTTAACGGCAACAAGAGCTATTCGGGAAGAGCTACAGCTTTCGTTACCTATTATTGCAATGACAGCACACGCCATGCAGCAAGATATTGACGAAAGCCTCGCCGCCGGCATGGACGGGCATATTAACAAGCCGATTGACCCAAACCGTTTTTTCGATGTGTTGGTTGAAGTACTAAACAAACAAAAGTTAAATGCCGCGCCAACCACACCGTCACCTGTTGCACCACACTCTCTTGATAATATCGATAAAGCGCAAGCCATGCAGGCACTGCTGAACGATGAAGCACTCTACAACGAACTACTCAATGACTTTGTGGCTCTTAACCCCGAATTAGATACCTTAAGAAAAGCAATAGATGAACGGGATTTACCCTCAATTGTAAGGATTGTCCATATCTACACCACGGCGTTGAGGTACATTGGGGCATACGCACTAGCGGAACTTGCCAGCTCGATAGAATTGGCAATTAAGCGCAACCAACAAGACAACATCGAATACATTCACGAGCAACTAGAACTGTTGTACAACGAGCTGATAGCTATGAACGGAAAAGTTGAAGAGAGTGTGGAACATGGACATTCAAATGAGGACAAAAGTAGTATTAAATGAATCTAATTTTGTCCATTTTTTAAATTAGTATTAATTGCAAACAAATGAGCGATTAATTTTGTTGTTTAAGAGCTATCCAAGCCACCTGTTATTTTCTCAATGAACACTACCCAACTGAAACGGCAGCGCTAAAAACGCTGCCGGAATCGGCTCATGGGCTATTTCATTACACTAACTGAAATTACTTTTAAGCTCGGCTTTGAAATTTGCGCTCTTCGGTATTTATTCGTATCTTCTCGCCAGTAGAGATGTATTCTGGCACCTGTACGACCAAGCCGGTTGATAAAGTAGCGGGTTTGGTACGAGATGTCGCAGACGCCCCTTTGATGGAGGGATCCGTTTCTACCACTTCCAATGCAACACTGGTAGGCAAATCAAGCGCAACAGGCTGCTCACTGACAATTAACACCTGAATTCCATCGGTGTCTTCATTGAACAGCAGTGCTTCTTCTGCGATTGCGTCTTTATTCAGGTGGTAGGGTGAATAATCTTCGTTATCAAGAAACACATATTCATCACCGTCCATGTAAGAAAAAGTCGCAGGGCGGCGTACCAAATCGGCCATATCCAGCATATCGGAGTCTTTAAACGTTTCGTCAAATTTAGCTCCGCTAACCACATCGTACATCCGCATGCGATAAATACTGCCACCAGCACGCCCTTGAGGTACCGAACGTTCGATATCCCGAACGATGCAGGTTTTACCGTTAAATACGATGGTGTTGTTCTTTTTTATTTCACTTGCCTTTGGCATGCTCACTTTCCTGATGATTTCGCCAAAGGAAATGAAGGCAGAGTTTACAGGCTCTTTTTATTCCTCTGGCGTAGCTTTATTAATGTTTTCCGTTTCATTATTGCCGCAAAGCGTCTTCAAGTCGACCAATAAAGGAGACGCGGTAATTTTGTGTAGTTCCGATTTACGGTGAAAAATAGAAAGCCGCACTAAAGTAGTGCGGCTTTTTAGCAAACGAGATTCGCTCGGCGATGTAGGTAATTAAATTCGTGGGATCCCCACAAACACTATCCCCTTCAACTATGTTCAGAGAACATTGCTCTAAAAAGTACTCTGACCCCATAGTTTAAAGTTGAATTACATTATCACCGCTGTCCCTGTCGATCATTTTGACGAATGGGTCAACCCCCACATAGGCAGGTTTTTCTTTTACTGTAACCGTAATGGTATTTTCCCCGCTGATGAGCTTGTGTTTCTGGTTGTAAAGCACCGTAGTGTTGTCCGACAAATCCTCCGGGTCACCGCTAAACAGCGCAATATCGATATACTCATCAATGCTACTTTCCGTTTCACGCCCCGCACCGTCAGCTTCATATTTTGCAGCCGACACTGTCATGGTCACTTCAAATTCGCCGTCTTGGGTTTGTTCAGCTTGTGCCGATACCATTTTCAAGTCATAAAGCGTGATGCGCTCAAACAAATCCGCAATAAATCGTTGCTCTTCTTCAGTAGCCTGGGCGTTTAGTGCGGCTTGTAAATCGAGCGTAGTCGGGTACGGGTTGTAACTGTACTGGTACTTTTCCAAGAAGTTTTTAAGTGCAGTGTTAACACGTGCTTCGCCTAAACGGTCTAAAATTGCCATCATGACGACCGAGCCCTTGCGGTAGTGAATATATTGCTGGTTTTCACTGCGCATAAACGGCATTTCCTCAATTAACTCACTACCGCGTTCTCGCAGATAACGATCCAGTTCGTATTTAAGAAAACGGCGCATCTTTTCTTCGCCAAATCGTTCACGCAATACCATAATGGCACTGTATTGAGACAGACTCTCGATAATAATGGACTGTCCCTGCACATCTGCCGCACCAACCTGATGCCCCCACCATTGGTGAGCAACCTCGTGCGCTGTGACATAGTACACATAGTCTATATCTTCTGGGTCGCGCAGATCGGCAATAAACCCAATTTCCTCTGAGTAAGGCACAGTATTCGCAAAGCTTTGTGCAAACGAGCGATAACCTGGAAATTCGATAATGCGCATCTGGCGGTGCTGATATGGACCAAAGGCCTCGGTGAAATAATCCAGTGAATCTTTCACACTTTGCACCATTACATCCACGTTCCAGTTGTGCTCTGGGTGGTAATACACCTCGATATTGACACCATTGTGTTCGTCTTTCTTAACGTCGTGGCGCGCCGAGAGGTACGAGAAGAAATTCATCATTGGCGCATCCATTTTGTAGTGAAAATAGTTACGTCCATTTTGCTGCCACTCTCGTTGTAGGTAGCCTGGCGCAATAGCAATTTGATCACTGCTTGTAGACACGGTAGTTTCAAAATCGATAAAAGTGACCCCTTTACCAAAACCACTTTCCGTATAGCGCGACGTGTCTTCCAGTTTATTTGCCCGAGGGCGTTCTGGTAGATCGCGTTTACGTCGCTCATGTCTGTCTGCAATAACGTATTGCGTATTAAACCCGAAAGAGGGAAACAACGAGTAATTATTAATAAACGTCCCGTTTTCCGCGACCTGAAGATCGAAATTGGTGTCTTTAAACCCCTTGTGTGCACGCACTAAAGTGATCGTACCATTTCGCGTTTCACCCGGCATCAGCGGTTGGTCAAACGTCATCCAAGCTGCAGAGAGATCCTCAAAACGTTCGGTGATTTGAGCCCCCGGGATCACTACATTCCATTCAGTGGTAAATTGCGGTACGGAAATTAACGAGCGTGTTATTGGTGCATCAAATGGATTGCTTACCGTAATGTCGACTGATGCTTCAATACGCCGGGCTTTGGGGTAAATGTCAACATTGGCATTAACGCGGGTTATCACCGGTATGAAGTCATCCTCGTACTGGCTGAATTGACGTTCGTATTCTGCTTGTAACTCGAACCCTTCGTCCTGCGTAAGGAAAGTATTCACAACCTTGGTGTTATAGTGAATATACCCTCCAGTCAGTACAAAAACGAGTAGACTTGCTGCCAGCAAGGTTTTTCCAGACGTACCTAACTGATAGCCCAGCAACTTGAAACGGTGCTTCAGCGACACTTCCGGCCCACGCTGCCACATGGCATAGCCAACAGTGAAAAGCGCCAGCGATAGTGCGCTCCAGTAAAGCATATACCAAGCATATGGAGCTAAGAACCAACCCCAGCCATTCAAGTCAGAATACAATACTTGTGGCGCGTCACCGAAGCTCCACATGTGGTGCTCAAGGCCAAGCTCTGCAAACACCAGACTGACAATGAAGTAAGCAACAAACAGCAGCATGCCGACAAATTTATTCGGACTTAACACCTGAATAAAAAATGCCAGTACAGCCAACAAAGCCCATGGAAGCCAGGATACAAAATAAATCCCGATAAAATAGGTGCCGAAGTCAAAATCAAAGTAGCCCTGTGAGAGCTGAAAAATAACCGTAAAGGCTATGCCGATAGCAAATAGCAAGGCCGTTACTGCCCACATAGCTAATAGCTTTGATACCCAAAAAACCAGGTTAAACGCGGGCGTAGAGTCGATGATATCACCCATACCCGAGCCGCGCTCTCGCCACACAATTTCACCGCTGTAGTACGTGATGACAATGATCATCATCAGCCCGTAACTTTCGCGAATAAACTCGACCATCTTGTAAGTTAGCGGCCAATCGGGTGTACCGTAAATGCCGCCGATAGGTATGAAGTAAACAGCTGAAAGGTTGAAAAACGTAAATATCATCAGCACTACAAGCGCAGGACTGAACAACACCTGCCGCATTTCAAAACCAATACGGGTTAGCAATTTACTAAATTGGCTGCCAACATGAGATTTTATGGTCAGATTTAATTTTTTTGGTGGCGCAGTTTTTGAAGCTTTGGTCGGTTTTTCTTTGCGGGCTTTCTGCTGCCAATGCATGTGGTAGATGTTGCCAATGGTAGCCAAAATCAATGCGCCTACACCAAGCCAGATTAAACGGTTTTGCAATAACACGCCGTCTAACGACACAATGGCCGTATTCTTATCAAACACGGTCCAATAACGCGTAACCTCGGCATAGGTGCGTAGGCCGAAGGGGTCGAGCAACGCACCAATAGTGCGATATTCTGGCTCGGAGGTTATTACCCCACTAATCACATAAAAAATGAAGATCCCCATTGCCACCAGATACGCCGCCATCATTGAGCGAAGGCGCTGAGCGATAGCATAAAATATCATGCCTAGCGCCAGTAAACTTGGCACTGAGAAGTAGAAAAAGGTAGTTAAATAAAAGTTTAAATTTGTTGGGCCTAATCGCTCCTGATCAACCCAGGGCATTAGCGAACCTAATAATATTGCAATTGGCACCATAGCAAATACGCAAATGCTGACTAAGTAAGCACCACAAAAGCGCCCTAAATGGTACGACAGCGGTGTAATAGGCCGAGTATATATCAGTTCACCCATGTTACTGGAGTGATTACGTGTGGCCGTGCCGGAAACAAAATTAACTAACAGGAATAATGCAAAAATACCCATGATGAGCGTGGTTTGCGTGATGGCATACGAGCCGTTGTAAAGTACATTACCACCGCCACCAATGCGAACATTGTCGGTAGTTGTTGCCAAAAAGGGCAGCATGAAAAACGCCAGCATGGTGACGTAAAAAGACGGCTGGCGAAGGTAGTATCGCCATTCAAAAGTCAGGCTATTTAAAAACATCGTAGCTCTCCTTACGCGGCAGTTGCAGCGCGGCTGTTATGCAGCGTAGAGAAATACACGTCTTCAAGGTTAGCCGGTGCTTGTTCGAACCCTTCTGGCGGCGTGTCTGCCATTACGTGGATGACGTGCTTACCCGCAATGAGTCGCGCCGAAATAATGTCGAGGTGTTGCTCAACTTCCCGATATTCTTCCTGACTGACCTGTTTGCGCCAAATTCGCCCTTTTAGCTCGCTTGTCAGCGTAATTGGATTACCTTCTAGTAAAATTTGTCCCTGCCCCAAAACTGCCATTTTCGGGCAAAGTTCTGACACATCATCAACAATGTGTGTCGACAGTATAATGACCTTCTCTTCACCCAAACTTACCAGTAAATTGTGGAAACGATTACGTTCTTCAGGATCGAGCCCCGCAGTAGGCTCATCAACAATAATGAGATCGGGATCACCCAGTAGCGCCTGAGCAATACCAAAACGCTGGCGCATACCACCCGAATAGCCACTCACAGCCTTATCTCGGTGTTGCCACAAGTTAGTGTGAACCAATAAGCTTTCAACCGCGTCTTTGCGCTCTGACTTACTGTCTATTCCTTTTAGTACCGCAAGATGGTCGAGCAATTTTTCGGCGCTAATGCGCGGATAGACACCGAAATCCTGTGGTAGGTAACCAAGGCGCTGACGTAACCCATTAGGATCGGCTAATACATCAATATCGTTAAACTGAATGGTACCGGTGTCAGGTGTTTGCAGGGTTGCAATGGTTCTCATCAAAGATGATTTTCCAGCACCGTTGGGGCCCAATAACCCAAACATGCCTTTGGGAATGGTTAGGTTAATACCGTTTAGGGCTTTCACCCCATTTGGATAGGTTTTAGTAAGGCCGCTAATATTGAGCATGATCATTCCTTCGGTTTTTTATTATTCAAATTCCACACTACGCATCATTGCTTAATTTGTTAATGGGAAACTTGTAACAAAGTACTAAACCTACTCGGAAAAAAGGGTCAGAGTATTTTATTGCTGGAATGTGATCTGACCCATTTTTTAGCGGTTCTTATGACTATTACTATGGGCAGCTTCCTACACTCCATAGGGTATCGTCGTTGGAGTACAGAGTATTGGTCCCCCAGGTAGAGCCGGGCATGGCGTTATCCGAACCATTGGCGAAATAGTCAGGCGCAAACACATTTCCGGTACTGTAAGCCCTGCCAGCTACTTTGTGGTAGTAGTTACTGGTTGTAAATTCGACGCAGGTGGTGGGGTTATCGCCGCCGCTGTTGCCACCTCCGCTACTACACACTTGTGCAGGTCCGTTACACGATCCATCGTCGTCTTGCCAAGTACAATTGCCGTCAGTTTGCACTGTTTCAGTCAGTTTAAATGCGTTGGTGGAATATTCTAAATAGCAGGTAGCGTAGGCGGTATAGTCCAAACGGCCTGCCGAAATATGTTCAGACAACGTGGCAGTAACCCCGGCATCTATCACCACACTAATCTGGGTATTAGTCGACAGCCCACCCGCATCATTAGCCGTTATCACAATGCTCTGCTGACCGCCTGGCAGGTCACAAGCGCTAGCCGTAAAAGATAAGCCATCCAGGGTTGCTGTTACATCGCCCGTTGAATAGCTCACAATAACATTAGCAAGGTCTTCATTGTCATCGTAAACATCCCCCGAAACCGTCGCGCATTGCCCAGACACAGTGGCGATAACATTAGATAACACCGGAGCAATGGGTGGCGGTGGAGGTCCAACGCGTGCTGTCAGTATTGTTTCAGCGGATACCGCGGCGGCATTGTCTACTGCCGTCACCGACACCACATACAGTGCATCAGCAAGTACGGCACTGGTAATTGAAAAAGTATCATCAGGTTGCGTGATTGTTGAATACTGGAAAGTACTACCCGCATTGTCACTTATAAGCACATTGATTTGATCAACACTGCCCTCTTGATCAACCGCGCTGCCCTGAACAATTAACTGTCCATTAGAAGATTGCACCGTTACACCACTTAGCTCGGGAGGCTGATTGCGATCGACCCGTTTATTATTATCAACAAAAAACTGCCCCAGATAATTCGCATAATTGACCCCACTGCCATTGATGTATGAGCCACTTGCGCCAGCACCACCCGACCATGCGTGATCGACACCGTTTAGCCAAAGCATAGAAACGCGCCCGTCTTGCCAGAGAATTTCTTCAGCGGTACGACTTCCTGAGCCAATAATAGTAGTGCCAGGCTCTTCAGAAACGCCGTATACGCCCGCCATGCCTTCAGCATTTTGCCGGTTGTAACACGTATCTACCGTGGTATCTGCATCACCATGGGCAATAGAAGTAATCTGATCATCAAACGATGCACTGTAACTACCTGCGTATTGTTGACAGCGTGTGGTGACATCGGCGTACTCACAACTGCCTATTGCACCGCTTGAGCTTGTGCCTATGCTAGGTCCGGCGCTTATTCCCATGCCGGCAAAAACATCAGGTGCCAAACAGGCAGTGGTATTGGCAAACGCCGCGCCCGATGACAACCCTGCAATGTACACTTGGTCAGCATCAATGCCGTAGTTGCTATTGGCGCTAAGTGAGTTTGCCAGCGACACTAAGTTGGCATAGTCACCGGCAGTGCGAGATTTAACGCCCTGCCAATAAGACCAGCAACTAAACCCGGCTTTATTCATTGCATCGGGTACGGCAATCACCATACCGTAATTCTCTGCGGCCTCTTCCAAATTGGCAGTTAAGTATGCATTTATCGACTGAGTGCATCCGTGCAGCACCACTAACAGTGCGCGGCCTTGCCCGATTGGCGACTGCGTATCTGGTGTATAAATGTGTACATTGTTAAACCCTCCCATTGCCACATTCTGTTGCCAGCTACCTGCATTTGCCCCAAGCGAAGTAAATAAACACACTATGCAAGCCAGCACACTATTGCCTGCGAAAAGCGTTAACCTAAAACCTTTACCCAATCCCATCATCATGCCCTCTCGTTTATATCAAGTCGTACAAATCCCAAGCATTATTTACATTCCATTAACAAATAGATGTAGAACTTTCGTACAGAGGGTTGAAGGGTAAAAATTCGTAGCTGTTGATTTTTATTGGCTTTAGTTAATTCCTAACGTGTGGGTAAAAATGTCCCAAAGCCCTTTTTGTGGCCTAAGTCCGCGCTGATTTGTTCGTTATTAACGGCTTGTTGACCGTTGATGAAAACGTGTTTAACAATCCCTGGGTTGCGATTTACTAAACGCCTTAAATCAAAATTTTGCATTTCTGCCCAAGATACTTGATTCAAATTTTGATCAAGCTTGGTGGGATCGATCACAACCACATCGGCACGGTCGCCTTCACGGATCTTTCCGGCGTCTATTCCAAACCAGTCAGCTTGGTCGCCCGTTACGCGCCAAATGGCTTGCTCGATAGTCATGATTGGACTAGCCTTCTCTGCCGACTCCTTGACTAACTTTAGAAACCTCAGAGGCAAATTGTAAAAGGCCATATTGCGAATGTGTGCACCTGCATCGCTGAAGGTAATGAGTGCTTTGGGATCTTGCACCATTTTTCTTAAGACATGTTCACGATGATTGGCAATGGTGGTAAACCACCGCAGTTTAGTGCCGTATTCCACTACCAAATCAAGAAACAAGTCGACTATATGGATGCCCCGTTGCTGCGCTACTTGAGCAAAATTTTTGCCAATTATAGAAGCATCCGGACATTCTAAAATTACAGCGTCAGAGAAATCCCGTTGCCATACCCGCGGGCTTAGCTTTTCGCCGTAAAAAGCACGAAATTCGCGGCGATATTGCTCGTCTTTTAACAACGCATTGCGCGCAACGGCATCTTTGAGATCGAGTGCCATTTCCCCTGCACCAAATTCTTCAAAGAACACCACGTCAATGCCATCGGCATAAACGGTAAATGGCGTGGGAAGCAACTGCCAGCGAAAATCGCCTCTGCACAAGTTGGTAATTTTAGACGCCAACTTGGTGAGTATGCGTAAATACACGCTGCCCTTTAAGTCCATTTGGCTGATCAACGTGGTTTTAAGCGGGCGACGAAACCACCCGATACATTCGCGCATATACTGGGTAATTTGCAACGGCGCAGAGGCATCGGGCGCACCTTGGTGTACGCGATCATAACGCCGTACTAGTTGGTTTAAACGTGCAATTTCCGACCAGTGGGCATAGGTACTGGGTAGGCTTTTTGACCATTCGCGATCACCGTCTACCTTATCCCACTTCAAACACATGGTGGATAGGCCAACAAAACCTTGCTGCAACGCTTCCTCAAGCACCGCTTCCATTTGAGTAAGTTCATCTTCACTGGGCATGACCGCTTTGTCAGTGGCGCGAGACAGCCCCATTACACTGGTTCTTAAATCACTGTGACCCAGCATACTAATGACATTGGGCCCAAGCGGAAGGTTTGATACGTGTTCCACCCATTGTGTGGGTGTCGACCAGTTTTTCGTACGCTGTAAAATTGGCAGGACCTTTTCTCTTGGTACGGTTTCAACACGGGTAAAAATGTCTGACGCATCTTCGCTTTGGCTGCACACCATACTCAACGAACAGCTTCCCACCATCACTGTTGTTACACCATGCCTCACCGACTCTGACAAACTTGGACTCACTAACAGTTCAGCGTCGTAGTGCGTGTGGGTGTCTAAAAACCCAGGCGTTATCCACATGCCTTCGGCATCGATGATTTGGTCGGCGTGGTGGGCGTCAAAGGTGGTAGGCGATACCTTGGCAATTCGACCGTCTTTTATCGCCACTGACATAATGGCTGATGGCTTGCCCGTACCGTCAAAGTACCTGCCCTGGTTAATCACAACGTCATATTTCACGATAGGTCATCCACAACAACGTTTTAGGTTAATGAAGTGTAAATAATGCCAACGCAAAGGAAGACTTACTTGTCATTTCGTGCCATTGTGACATTTTTACTGGGCGAGGTTTTTCAACTTGCAGCATTCCTATTTAATTCGCACCAGCTCATTGTTCGGCTTTGAACAATTAGTGCTGTCGTTAGGCGGCGACCCCACAGCATTGTTGGCGCGCTACCACCTTGAGTTATCAGCACTTACCAGCGAGCGCCAAACAGTTGAAGTTAACCTTGTCGCCAATTTACTAAATACGTGTGCCGAAACCCTGAATTGCCCATTGTTCGGGTTGAGATTAGGTGCCATGCAAAATTTCAACATGCTTGGCGCGCTAGGCGTATTAATTGAAAATTGCGACACCGCGCGTAAAGCAATACAACTGCTCCAGTCTTACATGGCCTATCACAACCAGTCTGAGTATTGGGACTACTTGGAATACCCCAACTTAGTGGTCATTCAACGGTTTGACAATTTCACGCAGCAAAACAACACGCAGCAAATAAGGGAACTGGCAATGAGTGCGTGTTTTCATCTGTGTCGCGCTTTTTTCGGGCGACATTTCGCCCCGTTAAGACTGGAGTTTAGCCATAACAATACAACAGACATAAAACGCTATTCTGCGCTGTTAGGTATTGATGTGATGTTTAATACTGAACGCGACGCGTTGGTATTGTCGGGCAATGCGTTAGACCTGCCAATCCACCAAGAAGACCGCACCATTAAAGCCAGGCAATTGGAATATTTAGACACGCTTCGCGGGGACTATCATCAACCTATCGATGAACGTGTATCCTCTTTATTGCAACAATCAATGGGCTCGCAGCTAGCGAACATTGACAACATTGCACAAATCCTCAATGTCAGCCGACGCACCTTACAACGCCAGTTGGCACTGCAGGGGCTTACCTTTCGCCAGTTATTACACGATGTTCGGATAAACAAAGCAAAATGGTATTTGGCATCCAGTCAGATTGATATTACGTTGCTGTCTTCCCTGCTTGGCTATACCGATGTGAGTAATTTTTCACGGGCGTTTCGCACCAGCGAAGGTTGTTCGCCCATGCAATGGCGAAAACGGAGTTGGGAGAAGAGTAATTAAAAGGGGGAATTCACTTTAAACCTGTTTTAAAAAAGTGGGAATATCCCCGTGGGCACGGGGAATACCGGTGATATTGTTTTTTCTATCCGTTGTTTTGGAGCAAGCGTAAATCAGCAGGCTCTAGACGCTTACGTTTAATTTCCATATATGGTCACCACAACAGCGCCACCTAAACCAACATTATGCTGTAACCCTAATCTGGCACCTTCTACTTGCCTTTTACCCGCTTGACCTCTTAAATGCCATGAAAGCTCGGCGCATTGTGCTATACCTGTAGCACCAATTGGATGCCCCTTTGACATCAGCCCCCCAGAGGGCCCAATCACAAATTTACCGCCATAGGTATGATCATTGTCAGAGATCAGCTTCACAGCCTCTCCTTCTTTACATAACCCTAAAGCCTCATAACTGATCACTTCATTTGTGGTAAAACAATCGTGTAATTCAATTACATCAATATCTTGAGGTGAAATGCCAGCAATATTGAATGCCTTTTCGGCGGCGTTTGCGGTCATTCCTGCGCCGACTGAGAATATAGGATCTTTCCACGACTCTTGCGTATCTGTCGCCATCGCTTGCCCCAATATTTTTACCCCATTTTTCACACTATATTTTTGGGCAAAGTTTTCGCTACATAAAATGGCAGCCGCTGCTCCGCAAGTAGGAGGGCAAGCCATAGTCCGCGTCATGTACTCATCAAAAATGACTTTGTCATTAAGTACTTCTTCAACGGTGATTGATTTGGTAAACAGTGATAGTGGGTTGTTAATTGCGTGGGATCTTGATTTAACGGCTACTTTTGCAAAGATATCGCGAGAGACATTATATTTTTCCATGTAGTGTTTGCCAGCCGCGCCAAACGCGCGTAATGCAATAGGCGCATTTGGAATATCAAATTTATCATAAACCAAGTTTGCTCTATCAAATGGACTTTCTCTGTCTTCCCAATGAGAGCCGAGTGCTCCAGGTTGCATTTCTTCAAAACCAAAAACGACAGCGCACTCCACTTCACCGGATAAGATAGCTTGTCTTGCGACATACAGCGCTGTAGAACCACTTGAACAGTTATTATTCACATTAATTATTGGTATTCCACTTTGAGCTACATCATAAAACGCATGCTGGCCACAGGTACTATCTCCGTAGATATATGATGCATATCCTTGCTCTATTTGGCTGACGTTTATACCAGCATCGGCTATTGCGTCTTTAATGGCTTTTGAAGCCATAACTCGGTAGGGCTCATGCAGACCTGGTTTACAAAACTTGGTCATTCCAACGCCGGCAACTATAACGTTTTTCATTCTTTACCTATTTTCTTACTGATTCTTTTTCTAAAAACTATAAATGAGTTGGTATTGTAATAGCTTACCCACTTTTTCTATTAAAAACGCCCGAGGCTATTTCGTATTTTTCGGCGTGAAGGTTAACATCGAGTTTTTCCGCGTACTGTTCAAGACGCTGCCTTTGCAATTTCGTTAGCGACTCATTAACCAGCACCTTCACCACTTTATCAATGGCTTCAACGTGATTATCTTCAAGCTCATCGCGCTCTTTCAACTCCACTATCACTTTTAACAAATTAAATGCGACCTGCTTATCGCGTGGAGAAAGAGTAAAAGCCTGGAGTAAGTTTGTAAAAGTAGGCATTAAGCGACTTTTCTTATAGTTAGTGGCAGCCATGCCCTTCAGTTCCTTCGGAGTAAAGCGAATTTCCTCGCGCTGGTGTGACTCTTCCTCCAAATATTTGCTAACCACTATAGATCTAAACGAATCAGATTCGAGTTGTGCTTTTAATCCCTTTAATACACTCTTTGCCTTTTCTCGCATACCAAGTTCATGAAATGCCTTCATTTTGTCGAGATTGTCTTCAAGCGTATAGTCGAGAGTGTCTGTAGAACAATCTTTAACCAGTGCTTCGGCGACATTCTTCTTACCATTGCAGCATAAAATACGTGCTTTCAATATTGATAGCTGTTCATCAAAGCTTTTCTGCAGTTCAGGTTGCAGCGCCAGTTTTTCAATTTCATGCTCTGCTGCTCTGATATACTGTTCAGCCTCTTCATCGGCAGACGTTGTGGCTACATCAATAGTTGTGCGGATGACATTAAGCGTTAACTGCGGTGAATCATGAATAGAGTTTTTGGCGTTTTTTTCCATACTCTTTACCGCGGTTAATTGACCGAGGTTGTCGTGGTTTAACCGAGCCAATTCCCACAAGCGCTTATTGCGCTCTATGTTTCTCGGGGCCAGTTTGCTTGCTTGCCTAGTTTGTTCATAGGCTAAATCAAACTTTCCTTTCTCTATGAAGTATTGCGCGAGCAAGTCGTAGGTAAGAAAGCGGGTATCACGGCGAGCAACGAGTTTATCAATCAGATCTTGTGCTTCTTCTAACTTATCTTGCAGCAGTAACGAATTCGCCAAGCCTATACTTACCCAACCTTGCTTCATTGTGGATGACAGTGTCTCGAAATAGCGTTGTGCGCCTTCATAATCTTGAAGTTTGATGAGGCAATCGCCAATTAGCCGTCTTATTTTGGGGTGATATTCTTTAAGTGAAGCGTCCTTCAATTGGCGTTCAGCGTAATACATTGCACTTGAGTACTCGTTTGCTTGCATGCAATAGAGCATTTTGTGAAGTTTGAACTTGATCTGTAATAAATAGTTTAGGCGATTTTGAATTAAAGAGCGCTTAAGTGGTTTTACCCAAAAGTCATCGGGCTGGAGTTCGACCACGCAATTGACCAATTCACTGGATGTTTCGGCACTTAAAAAAACAACGGTGGTTGTGCTTTTTATAAAATTTAAATATTTGAGCTCTTCGAATAAATGAAATCCATCCCTATCTTGGCTAACGTTGAAAGACAAAAACACGATGTCGTAATGCCTTGCGTGATAAAGACGTTTAGCATGAAACTCGTTGAAAGCACTGGTTACGTATGAAACGCCCAGGGAGTGTAACGCGGGCTTAATAACACTATGAACCAGATTCTGGCTGTCAATAATGAGGGCTCGTAAATTTTCTCGAGGAGTAGGAGCAGGAATTTTTTCCAACATCTATAGTCACTTATTGTTTCTTTCCTTGGTTACAACAGCTATTAAATTGAAAATAATTTTAAAAACTGCACGACACAAACACCTTATATTTGCATCCATTATTGTAACTCGTTCGTTCAATCTAGGTTATACATACTTGCCGTTTTTGCAAAAAAGATTTTCACGGAGTGAATACCATATCATTGGCACTACTGCGTATCCAAAACCATCCAGTAACGGCATGGCGAATTGATAAAAGCATGTTAAATAGCAGACTAAACTCTCATAAGAATTTTTTGCCTGATTCTGATATTAAAATGAGTGATTACAGAGGTTTGAATAAGCAAAGCTAAATAGTATTTAGAATCCAGTCAGATTGATATTACGTTGCTGTCTTCCCTGCTGGGCTATACCGATGTCAGCAATTTTTCACGCGCATTTCGCTCCAGAGAAGGTTGTTCGCCTATTCAAAGGCGAAAGCGAAGTTAGGAGAAAAATAGTTAAAGGGGATGGATTTTGACAAAGTAGGGTTTCTATGACAGCTTAAATTACTTTGATTATAAAAACTTATGTTGCTTTGACTTGTATTGAGCAGCTGCGAAAATGGAATTTCAAATGTACTTAAAACTTGCCTGTGTTTTTATAAGTGTTGTATTAAGCGCTAGCTTTCACGTAAATGCCAAAGTACGTGGCGAAGCAAAAGTTACAGCAATAAAGTCAGAGGTTTTGGGTGAGTCGCGAGAACTGCTTATTCATTTACCCAATAATTATTCCCACTATAACAACACCACCTACCCTGTTTTATATTTGCTAGATGGTCAGCGCAACTTTGCGCATACCGTCGGCACGCTCGATCTACTCAATCAATCTGGTATGGCACAAGAGATGATTGTTATCGGTATTACCAACACCGAGCGTACTCGCGACTTCACGCCTACTTATGATGAAAGCTACAACCAGTGGGGAATATCAGGTGGTGCAGACAACTTTTTAGACTTTCTTGAAAAAGAGCTAAAGCCGTTTGTAACATCGAACTATCGCACCAACAACTACGCAATTCTTGCTGGGCACTCGTTAAGCGCCCTTTTTAGCGTGTACGCTCTGCATGAAAGGTCTGAACTATTTCAAGCATACTTCGCATTTAGTCCAAGCCTGTGGTGGCACGAAGAAGTGATATTTTCAGAAGCAAAAGCGTTTTTTGCGTCAGGTAGCGACCTTAACAAATACCTTTATATCAATATGGGTAACGAAGGTGGAAACATGCTGAGCGCATACGAACGTTACGCTGAACTACTAAAAAGCAGTGTAAGAAAAGGATTTACCTTTGATACCGAACTAGATACATCAGAAAGCCACAATACTACTGCGCTTGCAGGTATGAGCTTAGCCCTTCAAAAACAGCTTAATTCACTACGCCCAACAGGTGCGCTAATACAAGAAGGTATTCCTGCGTTAGAGCAATACTATAAAGACCTTTCGGAAAAATACGGCTTTCAAGCTAAGCCAGAATATAAAGCAGTAAACCACGCTGGCTATGCAGCGCTAAAAAAACAAGACTTCGAATCTGCCATCGCGATTTTTAAGAAAAATGTAGCTAGCTTCCCTAACAAATCTGATGCCTACGACAGCTTGGCAGATGGCTATGAAGCTAAAGGCGATTTAGCCATGGCGCTTACAATGAGAGAGAAAGCGCTAGCAATGAGCTATGAAGAAAATGTTGAAAATGGTGCTTATAAAACGCGGTTGGCTAATTTGCGGAAGAAGATTGAGGAAGGTGAAGAATTAAAAGAAGCCGACCTTTTAAAAACCGGGCTAGCAGAACGCATTCGTATTGAAGGGCAAGAAGAAGACTTTCAGTCTTTGGAACAAAGACAGGCGCATTATGATGTGCCTGGGGTGTCAGTCGCGTTTATGAGAAATGGGCAAATAGCATGGACCATGCAAAGTGGCGTTAAAGATGTAACTACTGGATTGGTTGTTGATGAAAACACGGTCTTTCAGGCGGGCAGTATTTCTAAACCGGCATTTGCAGCTGTAATAATGAAATACCGTAAAGACAACCCTTTAGATTTAGATACAGACGTAAATAACTTACTCACCAGCTGGCAGTTGCCTGAACATGAATGGACTGGGCAAGAAGAGGTGTCGTTACGCCGACTATTAAGCCACACCGCTGGCACCACAGTACATGGCTTTCCTGGTTACGCGGCTGGCGAACCTGTGCCTATCTTGCAACAAGTGTTAGAGGGTGTGGCACCTGCCAATACCGACGCCGTTGTTGTGGACATTCAACCGGGCACGCAGATGCGTTATTCAGGTGGTGGCACTACATTGGCACAGCTTACCTTACAAGATGTGGCTAACGAACCCTTGCCGACCATGGCGCAACGGCTTTTATTTACGCCTTTAGGTATGATGCGTTCTGGCTTCGAGCAACCCATATCGTCTAACTTATCAAACAATATGGCTACGCCTTATGACGGCGACGGCGCCCCAATTAAAGGTGGTGCGCATACCTACGCCACACTTGCAGCAGCTGGCATGTGGAGCACGCCATCAGACATCTTGAAAATGGCAAGCGGTGTACGAAGTGCGTATTTAGGGCAAAAAACCGACTGGCTATCGCAAGCGAGTGCACAGGAAATGTTAACCAACAATACACCAACCAATGAAGCACCGAATGTTGGTATAGGCTTTTTCATCAATATGGACGACAACGGAAAAATTCTGGGCTTTGGTCACGGCGGCGCAGATGCAGGCTTTATGTCTCAGTTATACATTGAGTTAGACACCGGTAACGGCTACGCCATTATGACGAACGGCAACAATGGTATGCAGTTAATAAGAGAGCTCGAAATTCGCTTAAAAGAAGCATTAGACGTAGGCTACTCAGAGCCTGAAATTAAAACATTAGTACCTATTACCCAAAAAGAATTAAATAAATACATTGGAACCTATGTGGTGACCAACCCTGTTAATGTTGATGTAGTGCTAGAAGAAAGTCCAGATGGCTTCGTGCTGAATGCCTTACCTTATGTAGAGAATGAAAGGTATTTTCATGAGGGTGAAGGACGATTTTTCGCTAAGAACGGCAGTAGTATTCGTTTTGAGAGCGATACTGAAAGCGAAGGCGGTTTTGCTAAAATGCTTGTGATGGATAATAACATACGGGGTGTTAGGAAAGAGTAGTTGCTCTGGACCGAACAGGTGGTCTGATATAAACAAACTATAGTCACTCCCTGCCTATAAACGACAATTTTGTTTTAGGCTATGTGCTCGGTTCATACGAATCTCAGACAACAACATTCGATGTTTACTGCTTTTTTCGATGTTCTGAGTGCGCTTAGTCTTAAAAGAATTTTCAGGGGTTGCATATAGAATAGCCGCTATGTTTTCTTTGAAAGACTAAGCTGATATATCCAACACGTTAACTGTTGGGAGTGAAACTATGTTTAATACAAATGATTTCAGCGTTCTTATTGGAGTAAATTGGGCTTCATTCAAGCATGAGGTTTGCATCTAGCGCGCTGATGCTACAAGAGGGTTAGCATTTGTAAAGCACTCAGCTTGATGCTCCAAAACGGGCAGTAAGAGGATTACCGCATTTTTTGACGCCCATAACTTACTAACCCTGTGAACCCTAGCCAAGCCAAGCTGATACCACCCAACAAAATCAACAATTGATACAACCCGTTTAAGCCATAACCACTGTGCAGAGGGTACAACTGATTTATCAGATTATACTGCCAAGGGACGGCATCTGAACGAGGGGTGACTTCTATGCGATTGGACCTGGCATATACATTTACTGAGGTTCTGCCATTGGAATGCCATTCATTCGGCAGGCGGAAACGAAAACGGTAAAAGTCATTTTTGTCATTGGGAAATCGAATATAAGTAAGCTTTCCATCCGGAATTTGTTGCTGCGCCGCGGTCAATGCCCTTGATGCTGAAGTAGGAACGGGCGTGGTTTTGCGACCTTTGTCTACCTGTTGCATTGCAATGGGGTTTAACAGCGGATTGACCAGTTTTTGCCACAGCATAATACTGCCCGTAAGAGCAATTATCAGTACAACCGGAAAAACAACAATACCACTATGGCGGTGTAACTGGAGCACACTGCGTAATTTAAATGGCCAGGGTTTTACAAACTTCCAGCGGAAACCTTTGCGACCCGGCCACCATAAAACAACGCCACTGATCAGCAGAACGATAGCAAAAATGCCAGATATGAGTAGAATGCGCTGGCCGGTTTTCTCCAGCAGCAATTTGGTGTGTAAATGATGAACAAAGCTGAAAGCGTCCAACAACCACAGGTTAGACCTATAAGGGGTTAAATCGTTAACCGCCAACAGTAAATGTTGTTCATCGGCACTGGTGATTGTCCAGTAGGGTTCTCGTTTATTTGGAGCTTTCGCTCTTACTGCGCCTCGCTCAGCTAATATTAGTTCGATGTGATCTATCTGGGTGAGTAGATTGCGCTGTGAAAAGTTGGCTGGTAGTTCGGCATTGTGAGTCACCAACAGCCGAATCAGGGGCTTTTTGTACACAAGTAACGTACCGCTTAACGCCGCCGTTATTAAAGGTAGTATGGCTACTAGTCCCAGCCAGCGATGCCAGAAGCGGAGGCGAAAAAATTCGGTTCGTTTCATTTAGGCCAAATGTGGTTAATCAGGTGCTCCACTTTTAGCAGAACACCTGTTGAAGATTAAAAACTTAACAAGAATGAGGCTGAAAAACTGCGCCCCATGCCCTTAAAGTTACGTTTATCATTCGGATTGGATTGTGAATAGTAGGTATAATAATCGGTATCAGTCAGATTCTGAATACCCAGTGTAATCACGCCATCAAATGCTTCAATATTGGCGCTAAAGTCCGCAGTGGTGTATCCGTCAAACTGATTGACTATATTGTCGCTGGCATCTTTTTGATCGCGATCTTGTAAGTGATTTACTTGTAAACGGGTGCTGATGGTATCTGTCCAGGCACGATCCCAACTTACATTAATACGATTTGGAGCAATATTCGAACCACCTAAATCGCTGTCAACTGAACCATCTTGATCAGAATCGTAACGTCCATCAGAGCTTGCCAAACGAATACCAAACGTGTCTGAATCGGTAGCAAGCCAGTTCAGACTGAATTCTATGCCATCTACTTCCGTTTTCTCACGCTTTACGCTGTAAACGCCGTCGTCGTTACGTTGCAAACGTTGGCCAAAATCAGAATCCGATGTGTAATAAGCCAATTGCGCTCGCAACACATCCCCGGCATATTCCAGGCCTAATTCGTTATTTTCAGTGAGGATGGGCTTTAAATCCAGGAAGGTAGCCACACTTTGGTCTGGTACATTGATACCTCGTAGCACGCGGCCGACGTCCGGCATTGAGAAAGCCTCAGAATAATTGGCAAACACACGCCAAGCTTGTGTAAGTTTGTACGTGCCGCCTAAATTAAACAAGGTTTTGGAAAATTCCGGATCCCCTCCTTCCACAAACTGATTACCATAAGAAGCTAAAGTGGTGAAATCATCCACCTGCAATTTTGATTTTTCGTAACGAATACCTGCGGTGACCGATAATGCTGTGTCGCCCGCATATTCGATTTGGGCGTATGGCGCAAAGTTGCGATATTTTGTAGGAGGTACCCAGGCACGCCCAGTTTGGATAAGTGCTTGCCAAGTTTCATCTTGTAATAAATCCAAACCATAAATCAAATCAACAGGTAACCCTAGCAGGTCTTTATTGACCAACGTGATTTTAACCCCGGTTTTTTCCGAATTATTTTGCGACTGGTCAATTAAATCAGGGCCATAAGCAGGGTCCTGAAAGGTTCTAAGCGGTGTTGCTTCAGCACCATAAGTTCCCGCAAAATCCTGGCGGAAAAGCTGAACGGATAACTGCTGACTAAAAAAGTCTTGATGACTGTAACTTACACTCATTGTTGTGACTTTATTTTGTGCCGCTTCTCCATCGGGGGAGCCTTTTTGGGCACTGCTGGAAATATCAGCATCTACATCACCTGCAACTGATATCCAATCATTTTTGCCTTCCACCTGATACCGGTTAAACATGACTTCTACACGCTGTCTGTCCCAGTCATACCCCGCTTTGATAAAGCCATCAAAGCTGGTGGCATCCATCGTGTCACCCTGGGTATTGTCCACCCCAATCAAATTTCCGTTGGCATCGTATGCCATGCCTGTTGTGCGGTAAGTCACTGCGGCCAAAACATCGCTGTTTTCAAAACGATTGGCTAACGCGTAATTAATGCCAAAGGCACTTTCTGATAACTCGTCAGTTTGAAAGCTGGTATCGAAACGAATTTTTTGTTCAAGACCGTCGCCCGGTTTTTTGGTGATCAAGTTAATAATACCGCCTGCGGCACCTAGTCCATGAATAGCATTGGCGCCATGCAGCACTTCAACGCGTTCTAGTATGAAAGGATCAATAGTATGGCCATCACGACCGCCACTGCGCAGTGGGTTGGATTGTGGAATACCATCAATCAGGTACAGGGGTTTTCTACCACGTAAACTTTCACCTGCGCTGGTCATTTTCTGACGGCTAGGTGAAAAGCTGGGTACTAAATTGCCTAAAACGGTGGATATATCCTGTTGTACCGCTAGCTGTTGTGCAAGCTGTTGCTGGTCAATCACGGTAATGGTATTGGGGATTTGGCTTAGCGGTTTTTCCATTCTGGATGCGGTAACTACGACGGTTTCAACTTCATCGATATCAGCAAAAGCTGGAACAACCAGCAATTGAGCGGCAGTTAACGCAAAACACAATTTTGATAACGGGAACGACATTTGGAAATATCCTCGTTGAGAAAGCAATAAAAATACTAAAAATACAAATGATAACCATTACCAATAAAATAACACGATGTATCTGGAATAAACAGACGTAATAGGTTGTTTGTCTAAAAAGTGGATATTGCCCTTTATAGAAAAGTACTGTATCTGAAAATTTTGATGACGGAGTGTAATCATATTTGACAGTCCCTTGTGTACGTGGAGCTGCCGTTCGGCCCGACAGTCATTTCATGTATTCGCTTTAATTTTCACTCACCAGTTTTGCGAACGCCTAAGTGTATGACTAAGCTGCTTAAAGCTATACTATGCCAATAGTGATATATTTGTATGCGAAGTGTTGTTCGCATATAAATAGGTTCGCAAAATAGTAAAAGTGACTCCAGCGCAGTCACAGCAGAGGATAGCGGGTGATAGCCCGATATGATAAAAATTAATAAGCGATTCTTAGGGTCCGCTTCATGTAAATGTTAGGTACACATCAATGCACACTATGGAGAAAGAATCTATTGGCCTTAGTATTTGTATTGATGCACTCAATAATATTGTAAATCATTCGCTCGTAGAACTACGCGAAGTAGCACGACATCCAGGTGAATACGAAGTGTATTTCCACGATTCTGTCCATAGAGAGCTATTCCTATTACGGGCTCTTGATTTTGTAAAAGAGTCCAGTGATAAAAGCTTAACAGGCGTTAAAGGCTCATGTTTGGATGTATTACGGCATGCTTGTGAAACTGCATGTTTCAATCGTGAAAATAGCGTAGAAAATCTAAAAAGAGCAGTAAATTCACTAACTGAATGGCTTAACTATAGAACTCCTATGACTTTTTGGCTTCCAGACCTTGATATTAATGCTAAGTTAAATGTTTCAAGGCTAGAACTTCTCCATGTCTCAGGCAATTATTCCAAGCACAATTTATCTAGGCTTACCGGTGTATCAAAGTCCATTCACAAGATGCTAGGTGATAATGGCTATGTAGTAAGCTTGGAATCTATCCCTTTTACCATTGATTATTTTTGCGAGCATCTCAATAGTAACTATTTTATTTACTACTGTTCTTGGATTACTGAGTTGTTAAATAATCTTCGTTGGGCTATCTATGATTATCTATATTTGTCATTTCAAGAGTTAGGTATCAGAAAGAGTGAGTTTCATTTTACTTATAACTTCCCTAGTGAAATTGACAATAAAACAAAGGAAACATGGTTTTGGGGTATGATGAATGGTGTATTGCAAAAACCATATTTAAAAAGATTCAAAGCAGCTCATTACCTAAAAAACGAAAGCTCACTAGAATGGAGTGAAAATGAATAAAGTACCTAACAATGCGCTCAACAACGGACGCACAAAAAGCGTGCGCCCGTTAGCTTAACCGTTTGCCACTGGATCACTATGAGACTTTTATCACTTCTTTTTCTAATGACATTTTATGCTCATCCGAATTCTTATTATGAGGAAATTCAGTGCCCAGATTTTGACGAGAGCACAGCAATCCAACTAGAGCCTGAGAAAAGTTATTTCAAGGACAAAGTAAGGGCCAGAGTCACTATAGAAAAGGTTTCAGATGACCAGCTATTAGAATTCCACAAACAGTTTAAAATGCATGAAAGGCCAATTGAACTGAGCTTGAACAAAGAACTAGCAAGCCGACTCGGAGCCAAAGTTGTTTACAGAATGAAATACTACAGAGAAAAATATCAGTCAGCGAAAAATCACATAACAACACACGACATTGTTGCGCCAGTTGTTTTTGAAACTCCGCATGGTTTTCTGGCTGGAGATTCGAGAGGTGAGTTTGGAGGCGAGTTAGTTTTTGTAAACAGAAGTGGGAAAGTTAACATCCTCAAAGATATGAATGTTGAGGACATATATAAATTCAGTTTTGGGTATGTGGTAACAGAAGGCTTAAGCCATATGATGAGCAATAGCGGCACGATTTACCTCGTACACTTTGTTCAAGGGCAACCAGAAATATCAAAACTCCATGGCTTAATCGGAGCACCAAAATCCAGCCTCAAGCTGTTGAGTGGTGATCTTCTGATAAATACAGATCATGGAAGCCAGCTTCTCAAGAGAGATGGTTCTCTTATCAGAGTAAGGTGTGTGGGTGGCTAACAATACGCTATTGTCGCTCACTTCGTTCGCTGGGACGCATACACGTGGGCTGCTTCGCTTTTTAGCCCACATGTATGCGCCCCTTATTTAAAAGTTAGCTCTTCAGGAGAAGTATGGAGTATTTAAAGGGATTATGTTCTTTCCTAGGTTCATTGGACTTCAAAACTATTGTAGATACTCTTAGTTCTTTAGCTGCACTAATTGCAATTATTTCTGTACTAATTGCTTGGTATAAAAGTGCTAGAAAAGCTTTATCAATTAAGCAAATTGTAATTCATCAAACACCTGAAAAATTCACGTATATAATCAAGATCAAAAATATAAAACCTTACGCAGTTACGATTAAAGATATAAATTGTTATAAACAAAAATCTTTCATGGTTAAAAAAGAGAATAATCAAAAACCCAAATATTCATATGGTTACCAGTTAAATGATATGGCATTTCAATCTAGGGAAGAATTTACAATACAAGCAGGTGGGTTAACAGAGATATTGATATCTACTAATACCAAGTTAAATAATATTGAACAGTTAATTATAGATATGGATACATCTCATGGTGAACAACTAATTATATGCAAAAACATTATACTTGCTCCTATGTCTGCAACATTAGTAATTGGCATAGTGTTTAATGAACTTTATTCATCAAAATTTGAAGCTATATGTAATTATTACAAACTAAAGGTAAAGTACATCTTTGGCCGGGTGTTTAAGAAGAGCTTACAAGAATTTAAAACGGGACTGCTAACAGTTTGCTCGGTTTCGCTTCGCTACACATTTTAGCAAACTATTATCAGCCCCTTAAATGGGCGTTGTATGTCCGTTGTTTGTCTGAAGCGGACTACCGAGATTCAACAGAAAAAGCCCCACTCTACGGTAACAGCAACTGTTTAAAGACTAGGCCTTAAAAAGCACAAAAAAAGGCGAACCACCCGGTTCGCCTTTCAAATCAACTAAGTTCTAACAGCAACGCTGCTAGAACACCAACCTACTCCTCAACATAGCTCTCAATGCTAGGGCAAGAACAGATCAGGTTGCGGTCGCCGTATACATCATCAATACGGTTAACCGTTGGCCAGAACTTGTTTCTGTGTACTTCTGGCGCTGGGTACGCCGCTAGCATGCGGTCATAACTGCGATTCCAGTCGCTGTCACAGATGTCAGCCAAAGTGTGTGGTGCATTGTGTAGCGGGTTGTCAGTGGCATCCCACTCACCGCTTTCTACTTTCGCAATTTCCTGGCGAATGCTAACCATGGCGTTAATGAAACGGTCTAGTTCGTACTTGGCTTCCGACTCGGTTGGCTCAATCATAAGCGTACCTGCTACTGGGAAGCTCATGGTTGGCGCGTGGAAACCGTAGTCGTTTAGGCGCTTCGCAATGTCTAGCTCGGTTACACCGCTTGCTTCTTTAAGCGGGCGAAGGTCAATAATACATTCGTGCGCTACGCGGCCATTGTTGCCCTTGTAAAGCACTGGGTAGTGCCCTTCTAGCTTCTTAGCCACATAGTTAGCGTTAAGAATTGCTACTTCAGTTGCACGGCGAAGGCCGGCGCTACCCATCATTTTGATGTACATATAGCTAATAGGCAGAATAGATGCACTGCCCCATGGCGCTGCCGATACCGCACCACAGTCTTTGCCTGCTGTTTCTACGTTAACAACTGTGTGGTTTGGTAGGAAAGGCGCAAGGTGCGATTTAACACCAATTGGTCCCATGCCTGGGCCACCGCCACCGTGTGGAATACAGAAGGTTTTGTGTAGATTAAGGTGCGACACGTCTGAACCAATGAAGCCAGGTGACGTAATGCCCACCTGCGCGTTCATGTTCGCGCCGTCCATGTAGACCTGACCGCCGTATTGGTGAACAATGTCACAAATCTCGCGCACTGTTTCTTCGTATACACCGTGGGTAGACGGGTACGTGATCATGGCGCACGACAGGTTATCACCCACTTCTTCCGCTTTCTTGCGAAGGTCGTTAAGGTCTACGTTACCTTTGCTATCACAGGCTACTACAACCACTTTAAGGCTAACCATTTGCGCAGACGCAGGGTTAGTACCGTGGGCAGAGCTTGGAATTAGACACACGTTTCTGTGACCTTCGCCACGGCTTTCGTGGTAACGCTGAATAGCCAATAGGCCTGCGTATTCACCTTGCGCACCTGAGTTAGGCTGCATTGAAAGCGCGTCGTAACCTGTTACGTTAATTAACCACTCGCTAAGCTCGGCAATCATTTCTTGATAGCCTGCTGCTTGGTCTAGTGGCGCAAACGGGTGAAGCTGACCGAATTCAGCCCACGTTACAGGGATCATTTCAGCCGTTGCGTTTAGCTTCATAGTGCACGAACCCAATGAAATCATTGAGTGGTTAAGCGCCAAGTCTTTATTTTCAAGGCTCTTGATGTAACGAAGCATCTCTGTTTCAGAGTGATACTTGTTAAACACTTCGTGGGTTAGGAAGTCGCTAGTACGTACTAAACCTTCTGGAATAGATTTCACGTCTTGCGTGGTTACTTCTGCATCTAAACCTTCAACAGTAAGGCCATGCTCTTCACCAAGCAGTACGTCGAATAGCGCAACAATGTCTTCACGTGTTGTGGTTTCGTCTAGCGACACACCTACCGCACCGTCAAGATCTGCACGCAGGTTCATGCCTTTTGCGTATGCGCTTGCTAGTACGTCTTCTTTGTTGTCTACCATTACGGTTAGCGTGTCGAAGTACGTGCTGTGCTTAAGGGCTACACCCTTTTGGCTTAAACCGGTAGCAAGAATGTCGGCGAAGCGGTGAATGCGCTCAGCAATTACTTTAAGGCCTTGTGGGCCATGGTATACCGCGTAGAAGCTTGCCATGTTGGCTAGTAGCACCTGCGCAGTACAAATATTTGAGTTCGCTTTTTCACGGCGAATGTGTTGTTCACGGGTTTGCAGCGCCATACGAAGCGCTGGGCGACCACGGGTGTCTTTACTTACCCCAATAATACGGCCAGGTAGTGAACGCTTATAGCTGTCGCGTGTAGCAAAGAATGCCGCGTGCGGGCCACCGTAGCCCATAGGTACACCAAAGCGCTGTGCACTGCCAAGTGCTACGTCTGCACCTAGCTCGCCAGGAGACTTAAGCATAACCAAGCTCATAAGATCTGCCGCTACTGCTACAATCCCTTTGTTCGCTTGTACCGCAGCAATGATGTCGCTGATGTCTTTTACTTCACCGGTAGAGGTGGGGTATTGCAGTAGTGCACCGAATACGTCGTGCTCTGCGGCGTCTTCTGCTGCACCTTTGATGATTTCAAAACCAAACATTTCAGCGCGGGTTTCTACCACGTCGATGGTTTGCGGGTGAACGTCGTTTGCAATGAAGAAGGCGTTTGATTTTTTGTTTTTAGATACGCGCTTAGCAAGGCCCATGGCTTCTGCTGCCGCTGTACCTTCATCAAGTAATGACGCCGATGCCAGCTCTAGACCGGTTAGGTCGATGGTCACTTGCTGGAAGTTAAGGATAGCTTCCAAACGACCTTGGGCAATTTCTGGCTGGTAAGGCGTGTAGGCTGTGTACCAACCTGGGTTTTCCAACACGTTGCGAAGAATAACGTTAGGTACGTGGGTGTCGTAGTAACCCATACCAATGAAAGAACGGTTAATCTTGTTCTTTTGCGCAACGGCTTTCAGTTCGCTTAATGCTTCAACTTCTGTCGCCCCTTCACCACATTTTAGTGGCTCAGGTAGCGCAATACCTGCCGGCACGGTTTGCTCAATTAAATCATCCAATGAGCTTGCGCCAATGGCAGACAGCATTTCTTCAATTTCACCCTTACCCGGGCCAATGTGACGACGGATAAAGGCATCTTTTTGCTCTAGTTGAGCCAATGTAGGGGACGTATTCGACATAACGTTGTTAAGCACTCGTAATGGTTGCCGCAAGGGCGCGTTAAATCTTTAAGTTAAAAAGGGGCTGAATTACCTTCGCGCCCCTTTTTCTAACTGTCTATCTTGGAAAATCGCGTTGCGAATTACTCTTCGTCAATGCTGTTTTCGTAGCCTTCAGCGTCAAGTAGACCTTCTACTTCTGACGCGTCGTCAGCTTTAATTTTGAATAACCAGCCGTCGCCGTAAGGGTCGTTGTTAACTAGCTCTGGTGAGTCTTCCAGATCTTCGTTTACTGCAACAATTTCGCCTGAAATTGGTGCATACACGTCAGACGCGGCTTTTACTGACTCGGCAACACATATGTCATCGCCAGTGCTTACTGCATCGCCAACGTCTGGCAAATCAACAAACACCATGTCGCCAAGCAAGCCTTGTGCGTGCTCAGAAATACCTACAGTGAAAACACCGTCACCTTCAGGGCGAACCCATTCGTGTGTAGAGGCGTAGCGTAAATCAGTTGGGATGTTGCTCATAATTGTTCCTGTTATTCTCTGTTAACTTGGGGCCTATTGGCTGTTGTATGGGCGCTATAAAACACTTTTTCCGTTGCGAACAAAGGAGGGCTTAACCACTTTTACTGTAACCCACTTTTTGCGCATTTCCACTTCTACTGTTTCGCCTACATTGCTTGGCACTCTAGCCATCGCAATTGAGTGACCCAGTGTGGGTGAGAACGTGCCCGAAGTGATAACGCCTTCGCCGTTGTCTGTTTTCACTTTAAGGCCGTGACGTAGCACGCCTTTTTCAGTCATTACCAAGCCTACTAGCTTGTCGGTACCCGCTTCGCGCTGTGCCTCCAGTGCTTTACGACCAACAAAGTCACGCTCTGCCGGCTCCCATGTAATTGTCCAGCCCATGTTGGCTGCAAGGGGAGATACGGTTTCATCCATATCCTGACCGTATAGGTTCATACCTGCTTCTAGGCGAAGCGTGTCACGCGCACCTAGGCCGCACGGCTTAACGCCTGCATCTAGCAATGCTTGCCAGAAGCTTTCCGCTTGTTCAGCTGGCACCATAATTTCGTAGCCTGCTTCACCGGTGTAACCCGTGGTAGCAATAAACAGGTCTTCAGCTTGCACACCAAAGAAAGGCTTCATGCCCGCTACCGCTTCTTTTTGCGCTGCGCTGAACAAGGTGGCTGCTTTTTCTTTTGCGTTAGGGCCTTGTACTGCGATCATGGCGAATTCAGGGCGCTCAGTGATGGTCACCTCAAAGCCTTCTGCTTTGCTTATTAACCAGTTCATGTCTTTTTCGCGCGTTGCTGAATTAACCACTAAGCGATAGTTAGTTTCGTCGAAGTGATAAACGATAAGATCATCTACCACACCGCCTTCTTCGTTAAGCATGCCGCTGTATAGCGCTTTGCCTTTGTCTTTTAATTTCGCCACGTCGTTGGCTAAAAGGTACTGAAGATACGCTTTGGCTTGTGCGCCTTTTACATCAACAATGGTCATGTGAGACACATCAAACATACCTGCGTCTTGACGCACAGCGTGATGCTCTTCAATTTGTGAACCATAGTTAATTGGCATATCCCAGCCGAAGAAATCGACCATTTTCGCACCGGCTTCTAGGTGCTTTGCGTGTAGGGCGGTGGTGTTTGACATTCCACGTACTCTTATTTGTTGTTGAATAAACAAGGTAGAAAATGCCATTGAGTATAGTGAGCTAGCTCACCCTCAACAAATTGGAAATTCTTATCAAGACATTTAAAAAGCTAATATACAATACACCTTATATCAGAAATTCAAATATACATATATCAATCGCTTATAGGGCTAACCCTTTATTGCACATGCTCTACCGCGTTTTTTAAGGGTTCACTGCGGTAGCGTACGCACAATCATAAAATTTGAATGGGTTGCATAATGCACTGATTGTTAAAGTAGTATGGTAATTACTGTTGAAATTTTGTTATGTTTTAACATTACGATCTCTCCGACTAACAACAATAAATGGAGTAAGGCCAATGCAGCTGCTTGCCAAAATGCTACTTTCAGTGGGTGTAATGTTTTATGTAGTACTCATCCCCTATTTGGAATGGAACCCGTCACATGTGTTTAACCCTGACTGGCCGCCCCATGCTCGGTTTCACGAAGTGTGGCAACTTATTACAAATGTGGCATTTGGCCTATTAGCACTTTGGCTAACCTGGGTTCGCCAACAGTTTGGCATGGCGGCTATTATTTCAACCATTGTGATGGGGGGTGTAATAGGGTCACATTTATTGGCTGAGCACGTTGGCTCAAGCGTACAATCAGGCAATATTGCCACTGAGGTGCTAGGCCTGGACTTAGCAGTATTTGTGGCGATTGTAGTGGTGGTCATATCATTGCTTGCAGCAACGGTACCCGTACGCAAAAATCGCATCGACTGGTAGGTAATAACAGGACATCCACTTTTAGGTAGATTATTTACTGGTATGCATCTAATAGGCAGACAGCCAGACAATAACGGTGTTTTTCGTTGAACACGCCCTATCCTAATGCTTTGCATGTATGTGATGGCGCTGCCTCTATAAGGTGATTTCGATAAAGTGGTTTTGACTAGATGATTAAGGACGTCACTCATATGAACTTTAAGAAAACCTTACAACTGGGATTGAGCCTACTGGCAGTGTTCACAATCGCGTTTTATGCGCACAGTGATGAATCGCAGACTGAACGCTCACAGCAGAACATGGCCAGTAACAAGGTTTCGCTACCCGCTTTACTCAAAGGTAGCGATGACATTGCCGCACGTTATGCCGAGCTCAACTGGTTTTCTGGCAACGTATTGCTGGCCTCTCAAGACAAAGTGGTTTTTCATCAGTCATACGGGTATACCAACACCGCTAAAGCGCTAAAAAATAGCGCGTGTACCCGCTTCAACATTGGCTCTATTGCAAAGCATTACACCGCAGTATTGGTGTTACAACTTATTGAAGACGGGAAATTGGCCTTTGATACCCCACTTTCGCGCTTTGAGCTTGACTTAGATGACGCGCTTACCCAAGGGGTAACCATCGAGCATTTGCTTAACCATCAGGCCGGCTTTGCCGATATTTTTACGCCTGAGTATATGGCCGACCCACTTAGTTTTGACACCCTAGACAAGAAAATTGCCCTTTTAAAAGATACGCCGCGCTTATTTGAGCCCGGCACTGATTATCGGTACTCTAATTACGGCTATATATTACTGGGTCGAATAGCAGAAATGATCACCCAGAAATCGTTTGCCACGTTACTCGATGAGCGTATTTTCACCCCTATTGGCGCCAAGCACAGTTCATTGACTCGGCTAGACAATAGCCCGTGTCAGTCAACACGCTATACCTTTACCATAGAAGGGCAACTTGCCCCTTCCCTGATGCAGGAAGTCTCTGGGCCGGATGGCGGTATAGAAGCCACTGCACCCGAGGTTTATCAGTTCTACCACGCGCTTGTATTTACCGACACCTTGCTTAAACACAAAGGCCTCGTTTTTTCCCGCTATTTTCGTGTCAGAGACAATAAAATAGTGTCATACGGAGGCGGTACTGGCATAAGCGCAGCCGCTGAAGTGCTAGTCGATCAAGGCATTGTGATTGTGGTGTTAGCCAATAGCGATGAATTGGTGGCGGAAAGAATATCAAACCGCATTACGCAGTTAGCAACTACAGGGCAATTTGACGCCATTAAGCCGCCCCCTAAACATTTTGTCTATCAACAATACCGTACATTAGGCCCTGCTGATTTTAAAACCCAGTTTAAACAACAATATAACGACGCTCAGTACAATACTTTTATGGGAAAAGCATTAAATGAAAGTGCGTTAGCCCTTATCCGGCAAGGTAATGCTCAGGCGGGTTTAGACATCATCGCCACGCTCATTCACCACTACCCCGACGCCCCTCAGGTTTACGACAGTTTAGCGTTCGCCCATCACCTGTTGGGCAATGCACAACAAGCCCGCGACGCGTTTCAACAAGCCTTAGCTATTCGCGCCGATTTTAACAGTGATTACCACCCAACGAATTACCATTAGTTGGGTGATAAGGGTGTATTTTAAAAAGGGCAAGTTGCCCCTTCACCATGTGTATTTTCTGCAGCCCCATAAGGCGTAGTAACCAATAAAACAATAACAGGGCAGCATAACCATGTAGGCAAGCTGCCCTCCGGTTAGCCCACTTAAGCCCCCGTAAACCACAGGTAAAATAGCGCCTCCCGCAATCCCCATAATGAGTAACGCCGAGCCTTGCGCGGTATATTTGCCCAAATCTTTTAACGCTAATGGCCAAATGGCAGGCCAAACCATGGCATTGGCAAAACCCAACAGTGCAATGAGCGTTACTGTATCGGGCAATTGTTGAATGCCCGTCCAGCCCCACAGTATCTCAGAAATTAGCAAGGATGAGTCATCGGCAAACACTATCCCTAGTGTCACAATAAAGCCGGTTACCGCTGAACCCAGTAAGGCAGCCTGTTGAGACACAAAACGGGGGATGGTCAGTAGGCCAAGTGCATAGCCAAGTACCATTGCCACCATGGTAAACGAGGTTAATGTGGTGGCATTTTCTACACCAATAGAAGAGCCATACAACCCAATGGTATCGCCAGCAATTACTTCGACGCCGACATAAAAGAACAAGCTAATAGCGCCCAATACTAAGTGAGGATACTGCCATATTTGCGTGTTTTGCGAAGCAGGACTAAGCGTGTCTACAGAGGCAACTGTGTTGTCTTCAATAACAGGCAGTGGTAAGCGCATAAAGACTAAAGCAAGTAATCCTAAAGCCACTGCCATTCCTACGTAGGGTTGAATAAGTGACACTGACATGTCATTGATTAGCGCGGCGCGCTCCATCTCTGGCAGGGTGTTTAACAACTCTTGATTCACCTCAGGCAAGCCACTTAAAACCAGAGTAGTAAACACAATAGGAGCCAACACACCAGCGGCCTTGTTAAGCAACCCCATAAAGGCAATGCGGGCAGCGGCACTTTCTTCATTGCCCAGTCGAACAATAAACGGGTTCGACGCGGTTTGAAGAATAGTCAGGCCACTGCCCACCACAAACTGTGCCAGCAGGAAAACCGGGAAAAGCGCCGTTAGCGCAGCAGGCACAAATAGCACGCATCCTATTGCAATAATACCCAGCCCCACACTCATCCCTTTTTGATACCCAGTTTTCTCCAGTATTTTTGCCATGGGTAATGCCATCACCACATAAGCAATATAAAAGCAAAAGGCGATAAACAGTGCCTGCATTTCACTTAGTTCACACACCATTTGTAGAAAGGGAATAAGCGCCCCGTTTAACCAGGTAATAAAACCGAAAATAAAGAACAGCACACCAATACTTAAAATGGGGATAAAACGACTTATACCTTTTGGCGCTATCGCCTGTGATTGAGCGTGTGATGTCATGTTACATTCCTTTTTAGTTATTATTAGGTATGGTTATACCGCTGACTTGCTGACCATATTGCCATACAGCGTTAAGCGCGTTGTTGTCATCAAGTACAAGAAAATTCGCCACTTTTCCTATGGCGATATCTCCTACCCTATCACGAATTTTAGTAAATGCCGCAGGGGTTGTACTTGCCATCGCGCTCGCATCGGCAAGGGGAATTTGAATATCGTTTACACAGTGCATTAAGGCACTGTGCATGTCTAAGCAACTTCCCGCTAAGGTGCCGTCTTCGGTCGTGAGTTTGTTGCCCTGGCGACTGATATTACGGTCAAAAAAGGGAATTGTTTGTTGGGTCGTGCCCACATGCGCCATGGCATCGGTTACTAGCATCAGTTCGTGCGGGCCTTTTATTTTATAAGCCAATTCAACCGTTTTGGGGTGCACATGCTGGTGATCAACAATTAACCCGCAAAGGCATTTATTAAGTAACGCTGCACCCACCATGCCGGGTTCACGAGAAGTCAGTGGTGACATGGCATTAAACAAGTGAGTAAACCCCGTGGCCCCCGCCTCTATGGCACGTTCAACCTGACGGTACGTCGCATTGGAATGTCCAAGCGCCACTACCACGCCACTTGCTACCAGCTCACCAATGACACTGGTTGGCACATTTTCAGGGGCAACTGTCAGTACCACCTGCCCGAGATCGGTACGAGTATAGGTGTCCAGTTCTCTGTCAGATAGTTTGCGAATAAAACGGGGTGGATGGACACCTTTTTTTTCTACCGACAAATGGGGCCCTTCAAAGTGCACACCGGCTATGGATGGATGCTCATCACTAATCGCTTCGGCTATCGCATCAGCGGCACGTTCAATCACGTCTATTTGGTCAGTGATCAAAGTGGGAAATAACGTGGTAGTACCAAACTGACGGTGGGCGTCTGCCATTACTCTTAAACGGTGAAAAGAAGGAGTCTGGTTAAACATGATGCCCCCTCCTCCATTAACCTGCGTGTCGATGTAACCGGGAATAACAGTGCCCTGAATGTGCATATCAACAGTAAGTGAGGTGTAACTATGTTGTGGCTTTGCGCTGTCGTCACCTGTATTGACGTCAGTAAGTCCGGTAACACGCCCATTTTCGATGGTCATCACCAAATTGTGAACCCACTTTTGCCCTATCAGGGCTTTATTTACCCGTAGATGCTTTTTCATTGCGTTTGCGTAACCTTGTTAAGCCCGGGCGGATTGTCAGGGTTTAATCCCATTTGGGTTGCTGCCAGTTCCACATCTAAATAAAAACGCTGCATCAACAGTAGTGGAGATACCCGAGGGTGAACGCCTTCTCCATTCACCTTCATATCTAAACACTCTGCGCCTCTGTCTTTTACGTTCTGTACCATGTTGTTGTGAAACGGTGCGCTTTCATCTTGTATGTGCAAGGCAATAGTTTTCAGTTTTCGCTCTACTAACGTAACAGGCCCGTGAATAAATTCAGCACTGCTGAACGCCTCAGCGTGAATGCCCAGTACCTCTTTCAGTTTTAAGGCCACTTCTCGGCCTATCGCATAACCCAATCCGCGCCCTAACACCACCGTATTACGTGTATTTTCAAGGTATGATGTAGTTAATTGCACCGGCTCTTCAATCACAGTGTTAAGTTGCTGTGGAAGGTGCGTTAATGCGTTTGATAATACAGAATCGCCACGCCATTTTGCACAAATATGCAGCAAGACGGATAAGGTCGCCAGATAACTTTTTGTCGCCGCTACCGCTTTTTCTTCGCCAGCCAGCAGCGGGATTACTGCATCTACCATTTCGGCCAACGGCGAAGTTTCATCGTTTACCAGTGCCACGGTATAAGCACCGCCCTTTTTGGCTGATTCGGTTTGCTTAAGAATATCTGGGCTGCGACCAGATTGTGAAATCACAATTGCCACCGCACCTTCCAGCTTAAGTTGTTTTTGGTAAACGCCCGCAATGGACAGCGCGGCATGACTAACAGGAAGCCCCAATTCTATTTCGAAAAGGTATTTACCAAATACGCCTGCATGATCGGACGATCCCCGCCCAATCATGTAAATCAAAGAAGGGTTTCGCTGTTTTAAGGTTGTGACAAGTCGAGTAACAGCCTGCTCATTTTTCTCTAATTGTTGAGCAATAATTGTCGGCGCTTCGCGAGCTTCTTTTGCCATAGTAGATAGGTTCATTTCTTACCTTTCAGTTGTATATGTTGCATTGTTGGATAACACGTTGGGTTTTAACCTATTTTGCAGCTGTTTTTGCATAGCGAGCACGCGCGTAAAAAATTGCACCTTGCTGAGGGGTTCCTCGACTTTCTACCAATCGCACTTGAATTGGCGCTGATAAATACTGTGCATACACGTGACTAAGCCCACCAATCATTGCAAGAGGGTGGTGGTGCCCTGCAAGCAGTTTATTAGCAATAGCGTTGATATATGCCGCCCCTTCGGAGAATAAACCCATGACAACCGCGTCGTTGGCGTTAAGTAACGGCAACATGCCTTCTGCCAACGCAGCATAATGATGCGTATTATATGTGCCACATTGACTGACAATGGCGGTAGTGGTGTCAGCGTTAAACATCTGGCAGATATAGTTCGACAAGGCGTCTTGTGGCATCAAACCGTCTAAACACAATAAAGTGTGCTGAATGGCTTTTAACCCTAACCAAGCACCACTGGCTATATCGCCGATGGGAAAGCCATGCCCTCCCACATCGCAAAAAGTATCGTTTCTCCATAAGGTGCCGGAAGATCCGGTGCCCGTAATGATCGCGGCGCCACTGTGCCCTTCATGTGCACCTATACAAGCTGCGTGTAAATCACTCATTAAGTAAAGCGAGTCAAAAGGATGCGACCATTGCTCAAATGCACGTTTAGCCGTATCTATATTTGCCCCTGCTAGACCAGCTCCTACTACACAACGTTGTAGACTGAAAGAGGCCACCGTATGCTGGCTATCACCGGCATGGTTAAGCGCACTGCGAATGGCTTTATCCACCGCATCGAGAATGGATGTTTTTGCCAAGCCACTGTCACGCATGATATTGGCGGGACCACTTGTTCCCTCTCCCAGTACGTTCCCACTGGCGTCTTCCAATCTGGCGCGGCACTTGGTTCCACCGCCATCAATGCCAATAAAATATAGGTCAAAACTCATTCATACTTCTCTTTATCAAGCAAAGTTTCCAGGTCAACATTTGCACTGTGATTAACGCTTTCATTCAGGCTGGCGACGTATCGTTCACCAGACCATGACAGCGCTGTCATTTTAAACACCCAAAAACAGCCACTTACAACTGTGTTGGGCGACTAGTTTTACGGGTTTCGTTAATTCGCGCTCTTACACGCACAGGCGAAGCCACTTCAACAGGTTGCGTGAACTCTGTCCACTGGCCATCTGCACTCAGGTATTCCATGGCTAATCCCAATTGAGGTTTCATGTGCAGTTTGCCGTCTATCATTTTGGCAGCGGGAATGGGCACTCGCAAATTCACACCTTGGCGCACCAGTGCGGGCGCGTGGTGCAACATTAGCGTTGCCTGAAAGGCTTGCCAGTCTTGTTGCTGATGCGGGTAAAAAGTATTCTCTTGCATTAGTGCTAACGCATGCTTTTGCCAATCAGCCTTATGCCAGGCCCGTTCAGCTAGCGCGATCAGCCGGGGAAAAAGCATATACTCTAGTGCGTCTTGATTTACCGTAACCTCACTCCACAATTGCCCTTGAATCCCTATTACTGTGCTGTCATTCACCTCGCCATTGCTGCTAAACGCCTTACCCATTCTATCGGTCCACATTTTGGCGTGAAGGGGCAAGTGCTGGGGCATAAACGAAAAAACTTTTTGGGTATCAGTGGTACGAGAAGCCCAATAATAACCAGGCTCTAACGGATTGCTATGATAGGGAAAGTCGAAATACAGCACATCGGGAAACGACAGCACCACAGGGAATCCTGCATCAGAAAAATGGGTAACGGTCTGCTCGCCGCCATTGGCGAGTAAATGCCACACATTGGTATAGGCATGTTGCGCATCAAGGGTGGTGATGGCTTTTTCCATTCCATCGCTCCAGCCAGCAATACCTACCTTATACTTTGCTGCAATACCTTGTACCCGAGTAACAAACTCTGGCAATAAAGTGTCGGCACGTTTTCCTTTTGCTTGGCAAACAGGTGAATCAGTCCACGCCCCTGCGGTCTCATCAGCACCAACGTGAAAATAATGCAGCGATGTATTGGCTTTCTCGTGTAGCGATTTCACTGTTGAGATAACCGTTTCGATAAAGTCATACGTGCTGTCTAAACACGGGTTTAAGGTGTTATCATGATAAAACTGCACACTTTCATATTTAGTCGTGTCTTGCCTGTCTACCAACAAATATTGCTGTGCCAGCTGTGGCTTTCCTTCATTCATCAGGCGGCGGTAGCGCTTATTCATCGACACGATAGCGGCGCGAGAATGCCCTGGCATGTCAAAAGAAGGAATGACCTCAATACCCCGAGCATGTGCCATGGTTAATAGTTCGACGTAATCCTGTTGACTGAGAAAGCCATTGCCCGGTGCCTCTTTAAATGGCCCAATGCCTAACTGGGGTAAAATACACTCATCTTCAGATAAGTCATGACAGCGATAGGCTCCCACTTCGGTGAGTTCAGGCAGCGCATCTATAGCTAAGCGCCACCCTTCATCGTCACTTAAATGAAGGTGTAATTTATTGAGCTTATACGTGAACATTTGGCGAATGACCGATTCAATCGCCGCTTTTCCAGGAAAGTGTCGTGCGACATCTAAATGCATACCACGAAAGGAAAAGCGCGGTTTGTCTAGGATATCAGTGACAGGGAGCGTTTTGTCATTACTGTGATAAAGCTGCATTAATGTAAGCAGCGCGTAATTCGCCCCTACCTGATCCCGGGACGTTAGCGTGATTTTTTGAGGCGTGATCTTAATTGCATACTGTTCTTCATCAACACGATCTTTATCTTCTATCCATTCTACCGGCAGGCCATGCTCACTAAGTGGCAGCCCGAAGTATGGCATTTGCGCTAAGGCGGGAACCAAAGTCGTTTGAAGTGCTTTACTAAGTTTAATCCCCTTTACAGATATGGTCTCGCCGGTATCTTGCCGTTGCATCACTTCAGGTATGGTGCGTTGAGTGGCGTAATCCGTCTGCACGTTATCACTTTTGTGTTGTTGACCATTGCTGTCTTTAATAGCCGTTCGCTGATATTGATACTTTTGAGTAGCATGATCTTTTTCTTGTGCAACTCGTTTATCAAACCAGTAAGCGCTGTCCATTAACGGCATATTATCGTCAGGCGAGCGTTTGTATTGTGCTTCGCTATCCCACGCCCCGGTGTGTTGGTTAACCAATAAATCACTGCCTGCTTCGCGCACCCGCGTGGTAGAGGCAATGATCACTGGCGCAAGCGACGGGTAAGTCAGGTAATAATTTGGCATAACGTCAGAGCGCGATGCATGCCAAAAAAGCGCAGACAAGGTAATCTCTATAGTGTCATTCGCGGGAATGTCGCGATTCACCTGTAGGCGATGTAAATCCCCGTTAATGTGTTCAATACTAATGTCGTGGGTCGCAGTTATGCCTTTAATCGGTGAAAGGTGACTAAAGTACAGTGAGGTCGATGCAGGAATAACCGCCTTTGCGCCATTGAAAGTGATTTGTGCAGTGAAACAGTCACCATGGGGAATGTGCAAGCGACATTGTTGGTCGTCAAGGTTAGATAGTACCTCATACTGCACTTCAACACTCTGCCCTAACGCGTCTAAATGGGATTGCCCCCAGTTTGCTTGGCTGTCTACAACACTACCTGCATAGCCCTTTGCACATGCCACCCACAGCAGCACTGTTCCCAAAATTCGACTCACACTACCGCTCCTTCGCTGAACATCAAAACCACTCATACTTATTGCTGTTGGTATGTTTGTAGGTTAGTGACACCAGAATAGCGCAGTTGCGCTACGCTGGTGTTATGAAAATAGCGATGTAGTTTGCTATTTCACCTTTTAACCCTATTAACGTCTGTGCGTTAGAACTTCATACTGGCGCCAATAAAGAAGCGGCGTCCGTTTGCACTTTGCGTCCCCCCTAACCGTTTGCCGTCGGTTGAGCGCACGTAATAGTTCTCCCAAATTTCATCGGTTAAATTCAGTGCTTCCGCTTTTAACGTAATAGACTCTGTAACATTCCAGCTTAACTGGGCATCTAACTGAGATTGCTCATCTCTGTATTGATCGCCAATTTCCGCCTGGGCAATAAAGTACTCTGAGCGGTAGTTATAATTTAGACGCGCGCTATACAGGTCGGTTTCGTAAAACACCCCAATATTGAATGAGTCTTTTGAGGTATTTGGAAAGCTCACAAACCGCGAAGCAAGTGTCGCCCCGACAATATTGCCATCGTCATCGGTAACCGCGACGGCTTCTTCAACTTCAGCATCGGCAACGTCGGTATAGGTATAGTTGGCGTAGCCACCAAAGCCATTGTCGAACACGTGTTGAATTTGCATTTCAACGCCATCAATGGTGGTGGAGCCGCCATTTTCCGGGGTACTGAGCTGGTTTATTTGCTGACCATTAATTTCGCGGGCGACGGTTTTGGTAAAGATGAAGTCGTTAATATCCTTTTTGAATACCGTAATGGCCGCGACTGATGCGTCGCTGAAATACCACTCAGCGCCTACCTCAAATTGGTTAGCAGTAAGGGGATCCAGTTGAGGGTTACCCGCTGAGCCGGAACTTGTCTCGGGAGTAAGGTTGACCGCGGGCGCAAGTTGAAATGGCGCAGGACGTGTGAGTACACGGGATGCCGCCATGCGCAATAACACGTCATCAGTTAAATCGTACGACACGTTAATGCTTGGCAGCCATTCGTTGTAGCCACCGTCAAAGGACACGGCTTGACCCGTATTTAAGTCAAAACCATTCGACGTTGAATCAGTTTCCACGTAGCGCAAGCCTACGTTACCTCTAAAGCCCTCGCCGCCAAATGTCGCCATGGCATACAACGCCGTTATGTCTTCTTCAATTTCAAATGATGACTCAGAAAGAAATACGTCGCTACGTCGGCAAAGGGTTGTATCACCATCAGTACATTCCGCTGCGTTATATAACGCGTTATACATACTGCTTTTATCTGGAAAGAAATAGCTGGCAGCGACCGCGTTGGTATTGTCGTGGGAGACATTGATCATGTCGCCTGTCCAAAACGCTGACGCCGGCCCTAAGCTTCCCGCGCCTACCGGATCTAAATTGGCTAAATCGGTTCTATAGCGGGATTGCGAAAAGCTTCTGTCACGGCGTTTAACGCCGGCCTTGATCTCGCTTACTGCGCCCCATTCAACGGAATATGCATAGTCGAGTTGCACATAGTTTTCTTTGTCTTCGGTGGCATTTAGTTGATCGAAGATCCCCCCTAACCACATTTCATCTGTCGGGTTGGCTAACCAGGGGCTTGACGTTGTGAAGTCGATATAAGGCGCATCACCACCTGGGTTATAAAAGTCGAACGCAACGCGAGGGTCGCTGGCATCAGCCCAAAACTCAGTAAAGAAGTCGCGGTTCTCACCTTCCCCTGTCGTCGTGCCTAATTGAAAGTGCAGTTTGCCATCGCCCATTAAATAGTGGCCTTCTATATCCACAATTTCAGTCGACATTTCAGACCCGTCGCGATAGATATTGTCGTAAGCAAGAAAGCGCGCCCAGGCGGGACGTTGCGGCACGCCAACCACGTCTAGGTAATCAACCACATTATCAGCGCTGACAGTCCCCGTATTGGTGTCTTCCCCCATATACGCAATGCCGCGAAAAGGAATACCAATAAGGTTAGAGTTCACATTGTCTGCTTTTAAAGTAGAGGATAAATAGTGTACCGACATGTCAAAGTTATCGGTAGGCGCCCACTGCGCAGTAACGTCAAAACCAATTCGCTCGCGATCCTGTTTAAATAACGCCGACCCCATTCCCCACGGAATGGCCCCTTTTCTGTCGGCGCCAACCGGGGCTTCAATAAGCGGATCTATTCTTGGTATGCTCGGCCCGAACCAGCCAAAATCTTCGTTGGTCTCCCGTTCAACAGTTCGCTCCTGATAAGAGCCAGAAAACAATATACCAAAGGTTTCGTCTTCGTTTTTCCAGCTGTACAAACCTGACAGAGTGGGATCCAGCGCATCGGCAATATCACCGTACTGTCCCTCAACAGACACTTGCCCAGAGTTAGCTTCCAAATCAAATGGCTTGCGGGTTTTAAGAATAACCGTACCACCCAGCGCCCCTTCATCAATATCGGCCTGAGAAGATTTATACACTTCAAGACCTGCAATCATCTCCGACGCTAATATCTCAAAGTTAAAGTTACGCGTTGCGTCTGACAATACAAACCATTGACCGGTACCCACAGCTTGACCATTGACTAGGGTTAGGTTTTGGTCTGGTTGAACACCGCGAATAGTGACCCCCTGACCTTCACCGAAATCTCTGTCTATGGTTATACCTGGCACACGAGCCAGCGTTTCTGCGACGTTTTTGTCCGGGAATTTGCCTATGTCTTCTGCTGTGATGGCATCGACAATAGCATCAGAAAAACGCTTTGCATTGATGTTGGCCTTTTGGCTTCCACGGATCCCTGTTACTTCGATGATTTCTGTTTCACCTACTTCTTGCGCGACAACAACTGGCACCGAAATGCTGGTTAATGCGCCCATTGCAATGGCGAGGCGAACACTGTTTGTAAGTTTACTCTGTTTGTTTTTGTACATTGTATTAACCTTCTCTCAGCCAAAATGACAACGCTGTCATTTATTAAAAAATAAAATGACAGGCGTTGAAATATGGGACATTTCCAAAAGATGACAACGCTGTCATTAAATGTTAACTTACAGGACACCCTGTGAGGCTGCAATTATTTTTTTAATAAAAAAGTAATATTACTTACTTAATTGTTGAAATTTAAACCAATTTTAAGAGTGAGAAAAAATTTGGCTGCAACAATAAAAAGCGTTGCTGAAATGGCAGGTGTCTCAATTAAAACCGTGTCCCGCGTGATCAACAAAGAAGGCACAGTGAAGCCTGACACGCTAAAGCGCGTTGAAGATGCCATCGCCACACTAAAATACACACCGAACAAGGCCGCCCGACACCTCGCCAGTAAAGGGGCATCTGTGATTGGGTATGTTTATGATAACCCTAATGCCTATTATATTATCGACATGCAAAAAGGCATATTGGATGTCTGTCGCAAGAACCATTACGAGCTTTTGATCCACCCCTGTGACGCCAGCTCAAAAGACATTGCAAAAGAACTAGTGGAAATGGTGGAGACCGCACAACTCGCGGGTCTTATTTTATCGCCGCCGTTATCAGAAATGCCCGCGGTGCTTTCCACATTAGACGAAAACAATATCAGTTATGTGCGCATATTATCTGGCGACGGACAGATTACCTCAGCCTTACCTTATGTATTGGTCAATGACTTTAAAGCCGCCTTCGATATAACTCGCCATTTGATTGAGCAAGGCCATCGCGACATTGCCTTTATTGCGGGTGAGGAAATTCACAACTCTACCACTGAACGTTTAAACGGTTATAAAGCCGCCCTTAGTGAAGCACATATTCACATTGATGAGTCGCGTATTATAAAAGGCACCTACTCTTTTGAGACGGGGGTAAAAAGCGCTGAAACTATTTTAGCCATGTCACCCCACCCCACAGCGGTATTCGCCTGTAACGATGAAATTGCCGCAGGGACCCTGTTTGGTGCACGGATGAAAGGGCTAGATGTACCACAAGACATCGCCATTGCCGGTTTCGAAAACAGTCCATTTTCTCGTCAGACATTCCCCCCTCTGACAACAGCGTCGCAACCCACCAACCAGATAGCACAGCATGCCGCAGCAGCGTTAATTCAGTATCTAAGAGCGAAGCGAACTAAGACAGCCCCTGAAAACCTAAGCCATACATTTGTACCAGAGCTCGTGATCCGCGCCTCTACCGAGCATCTCCAATGAATGCTCTTGTGCAAAAAATAGTGATTGTGGGAGGCGGCACCGCAGGGTGGATGAGTGCCTGTTATTTAGCCCGCGCTATTGAACTTGCCGGACACACAAGCACAATGCCGGCCCCCCAAATCACTTTACTTGAGTCGTCTACTGTTCCCACCGTCGGTGTAGGAGAAGGGTCAACGCCTTACCTACGCTACTTCTTTGACTATCTGGGAGTCGACGAGCAGCAATGGATGCCTGCAAGTAGTGCCACTTATAAGATGGGGATCAATTTCGAACATTGGACACACACCCGTGATCCATCGGGCAAATTACTATGTTCTGACCAAGATGCGTATTTCCATCCGTTTTTTTCCGCTTTAGACATCCCCACCGCTGACGTGTATTTCGAGACAGTGAATCAGTACAGGCAAGGGAACTATGGTGACGTAAACCCCGCCCACTATTTCACCGCTGCGTTAATGGTAAACAAGGGCATTTTACCCAATGCTATATCACCTTCGGCCAATATCGATTACGCCTACCATTTTGACGCGGGCCAACTGGGTGAGTTTCTTAAGCACTATGCAATTAGAAAAGACGTTAAGCACCACATAGGTACGATTGAACAGGTACACACCCAAGGCCACGACATTGTTAATTTACGCTTGTCTGATGGGCAAACACTGGATGGCGATTTATTTATCGATTGTTCGGGCTTTAGAGGGTTGCTTGGTAAACAAGCGCTGAACAGACGCTTCAACAGTTATGCTGACACCTTGTTTAATGATGCCGCAGTGGCCATCGCAAGCCCAGTACTAAAGAGTCCACACAAGGCGTTGCAAACCCGCTCCATTGCAAAACAATGTGGTTGGCAGTGGGAAATCCCTCTCACCCATCGCACCGGCAATGGATATGTGTATAGCTCACAATTTTGCTCACCATCTCAGGCAGAGCGTGAGTTAAGGGAGAGTTTACCGCCAGACGCACAATGTGGCGAGGCACGGCATCTTCGCATGGACGTTGGCCGGTTGACCCACCACTGGCAAGGTAATTGTTTATGTATAGGACTTTCACAAGGCTTTATTGAACCTCTAGAAGCCACTGCATTGATGCTAGTGCAATACGCCCTGCAACAATTTGTAGATTGCTGGCAATTTGGCCAAACCCATCAGCAAGAGTATTACAATGCTGAGATGAATCGCATGTTTGATGGAATTCGGGATTACATTGCTGCCCATTATTATTTAAATACCCGTGATGACACCCCCTATTGGCAAGCCTGCCGGAAAGATATTGTCGTACCCGACACCCTCGCTTATCTGCTTGACGCATGGGACAAAGGCGCAAATTTTGAAGCGGCACTTAACGAGGTAGACAATAAGTTAGTTTACTTAAGGCCCTCTTGGTATTGCATTTTCGCCGGCATGCGGCGTTTCTCACACCATTCTTTATCACAAGTGCCTAACAATAAAGCTGCTCTACATACCCTGTGGCAATCACTTGAAGGCGCTATAGTTAAATGAACTAGGTAAACTAAATAAACTGCGACGCTAGTCCCCTAGATAACTTTTTTCATTCTCGCGACCAAGGGGCTTTTGCAGCAATACATTTATAAATATAATGTAATCACTCTTGTTCATAACAAAGCCTAATTAATATGAAGCAGCTTTCTTTAGATACGCTACGCACGTTTGTGAGCGTAATAGAGCTTGGTGGTTATGCCAAAGCGGGGGATTTTCTGGGGCGTTCTCAGCCTGCCATCAGTCTTCAGATTAAAAAGCTTGAATCCCAATTAGACCGAAAGCTGTTCACCAAAGTGGGTCAGCGACACGTTCCCAGTACGGATGGCAATTGGTTGTATCCCAAAGCCAAAGAGATACTTGAACTGAACGACAATATTTTCCGTAGTTTGACGCCAGCACCGCTTAGCGGTCGTTTGCGATTGGGCATTCCCAATGAATTCGCGTCTACTTTGCTTCCCGGCCTTATAGGTGAGTTTTCAAAACGCTACCCCGATGTGTCTCTAGAAGTCACCTCAGCCCTTAGTCGTGATTTACTGCACCCCAGTCAACGGGATCATTTCGATCTTATTCTGGCGTTGGTGAATCCGCAGGAAGAAACCGAAGGCGAAGTCGTGCTTGAAGACGATGTAGTGTGGGTGGGCGACAACGCGCATCCTCTGGTGGGCAACAACATTCCCTTGGTACTTGCCCCCGATGGCTGTATGTACCGAAGCCGTGTGATTGAACAGTTAAAACAGCAAACTTTTGCGTGGAAAATAACCTACACCAATGCGGATTTAGGTGGGCTGGTTGCCGCTATTCAACAAGGGTTGGGAGTGACCGCGCTTGCCAAGTCAAGCTTGCCCGCCAACCTGACGCCCCTTAATCACCCCCACCTTCCGAAACTGGGCAAGGTTAACATTTGCTTGTTTAATCAGGACACGCAACACCCTGTGATAAGTAAAACCCTAGCAGAATTTTTCAAAGTCAGATTGAAAAATTCTGCTTAATTAAACGACCCAATGGGGCAGACAAACGCTCTGGCGGCTCAGTAAAGTAAGTCGGCCCTTTGTCTGTCATGTATAAACAATCTTCTAACCGCACTCCAAACTCACCGGGAATATATAACCCTGGCTCATTGGAGAAACACATGCCCTTGTTAAGCGGTGTGGTTTCGCCGCGCACAAAGTTGACACTTTCGTGGCCTTCCATACCAATGCCATGCCCAGTTCTGTGGCTTAGCCCGGGCAAGGCGTAATCTTTGTCATACCCTTTACTGGTATAAAAAGCACGCACCGCGTCGTCCACCTGCCCTGCAGGTGTGCCTATTTTAGCTGCGGCAAACGCCACATTTTGCCCTTCCCGTACGGTATTCCACACGTCTTCAACTTGCTGAGACGCTTTACCAAACACCAAGGTACGACTGATATCGCTTTGATACCCGTGAACGCTACAACCGCTATCAAGCAATATTACCGAGCCTTCGCGAATACGTTGCTGGGCATTTGTACCATGAGGGTAGGCACTGGCGTCGTTAAACAACGCAAGGCACCAGGTATTACTGCCACCTAATTGGGCTTGCGCCGAATTCATTAGGGCTTTCACCTCTTGTTGACTCATCCCCTCTTTAAGCTGGCTGAAGACATAAGCGTAGGCGTTTAGCGTTACTTCGTTGGCCTTGTGCATCAGGCTAAGTTCGGTGGCCGTTTTATACATTCTACAACCCAACGTGACGGGCTCGGCAGGAACAATTTCCATCGCGGGTAACGCGTTTGACATACCGGATACGACAAAGTATCTAACTGTGTTCTCAAAACCAATTTTACCGCCTGTGATCCCCCGTGACTTAAGCACTTTTGCGACAACCTCAAAGGGACTTTCGTGCTCCTGCCACACGCGCACATCGTCGCCTAATTTAAGTGACTCCAACACACTGGGCTTTTCAAAAAACGGGGTAACCACAGCAATATCGCCTTTTTGTGGAATGATTAGCGCAGTTAAACGCTCGCTGCGCCACCACTGTACACCAGAGAAATAATCCATTGCAGCACCGGGTTCAATAAGCAACGCATCAATTTTGTGAGCTGCCATTAAATCCTGAGCTTTACTGATCCGTGCCTTTCGCTCAGCTACGCTAATCGGCTGCGTATCCAACGTAATGTCAGTTAATGGCGTTTTATCGCTTGGTGCTGAAGTACTGTGATGAGTGCCACCAAAGGCTAATTTAGGCGCTAATGCAGGAGCCAGGGCCATACCTGCCGTGGCTAATTTCAAAAAGTGTCGTTTGTTCATACCCCATTTCCTATGGTTTGTTGTTATGCCCACATTACCATGACGGCGGCTACAGAGATGAGCAAGAGGCCGATGATTTCTTTCTTAGATACCGTATTTTTAAACCAAAAATGCGCCAGAATAAGCGTTAAAAGTACCTCTAACTGCCCCAGCGTCTTGACCAGTGCAACGTGCTGCAAGGCCATTGCGGTAAACCAACATACCGACCCCAGACAGCTTATAGTACTGATTAACGCCACCTGTTTTTTTGCATTGAGTAACTGTCGAAACACCTGAGGTTTAGTCACGCCAATATAGCTACACAAGGTTAAGCTTTGTATACACAACACCCAAAGCAATACCCAAGCTGCCCCATGAGAATGAGGCACATTGAGCATATGGCTTGCTTCACGTACCAATAGTGATGTCAGCGCAAAACAACTACCACACGCCAACCCAATTAACAGGGTTTTGCTATTGAGTGCCTTTATCCCCATTGGGGTACTCAAAAGATATACTGCCACTGCGCCAACTAGGATACCGGCCCAACCGAGTAACGTAAGGTAGCTGCCAAAAAACAGCATACCCAAGACGCCGGCCACCAGCGCTTCACTTTTTGCCAGCCCCGCCCCAATGGCAAAGTTTCGCTGTTTAAATAAGGTGATCATAAACGCGGTAGCGGCTATCTGAAGTAACGACGCACACACGACCACTGCCACAAAATCATAGGAAAATGTGGGACTGGTTTGTGGTTGAGCTGAATTGAGCGACAGTAGATAAACAAGTGCCACCGGAGGGGCTAACACAAATCGCGATAGGGTGACTCCCGATGTATCCACATGGGCGCTCAACTTGCTTTGTAGTGCATTTCGCAAGGTTTGCAATACCACAGCGCCCAATGTGAATAATACCCACTCCATCGATTACTTGGTCACACTGCGTTGGTTAGCAGAAGGACGGACTTGCTCCCGCTTGTGTTTAAAGTCTGAATCGCGCTTCCAAAAAGGCCACATGGTGCCGTTTGCATAGTGCGTCATCATATTGCCGATAAGCGAAAGATCTTGCTCTACTCCACCTAACGTCCAGCTACTTAGGTAATCGTCGTCAGCCTTGTGATAGCGATTGGCAATAAAGCTTGGGTCGGTATCGCCTAAACTCATAAACAGCATGGAAGGCACTCCCTGTTTTGCCAGCGCAAAGTGATCTGAACGAAACAGTAAGCCATTTTGAGGACGGGGATCCATCTTCACTACACGGCCTTGCGTCGCCGCCATTGCCGCGAGGTCATCTTCTATAGAAGAATAGCCTTTGCCGTATTGTAATATGTAGTCAACGCCATCGTTGACGTTCATGCCATCAATATTTAAAAAGGCCACCATTTTATCCGTGGGGATGGGCGGATGGTTAGCAAAATAGTCCGCCCCTAATAAGCCAGTTTCTTCAGCGGTAAACGCACTGAACATTAAGGTACGTGCCGTTCCCCCGGTATTTTTATTGCCATCTAAGTGCGCTCGCTCGCGCACAAACGTATCTGCCAGCGTCAGCATACCGGCTACGCCAGATGCGTTGTCTACGGCACCATTATAAATAATGGTTTGACCATTTTTCTGCGCTTTTCCCAGATGATCCCAATGCGCATGAAGCATGACCCACTCATCCGGTTTACTGTGACCTTCAAGTATTCCAGCCACGTTTTGTGATTGCGCATGTTCGATAACATTGTCAAAACCTAACTTGGCTTTGGTGTTTAATGCGATAGCCTGAAAATCTTTCTGCAATGCACGAGACTTCAATTCGCTGTAATCGTACCCTGCTTGCTTAAATAGCGCTCTGGCAGCGTTAAGGTGCAGCCACCCCATTACACCCACCTGCGAGGCGTTATTGTTCTCGTCAACCAGCGTATACTTGGTATTGGTGTTAGAGTTTTCTACCACGCCCCACCCATAACCTGCTGGCATGGTTTCATGAACAATGAATACCGCTTCAGCCCCTTGTCTGGCTGCTTCTTCATACTTGTAGGTCCATCGCCCATAATAGGTCATGGCGTTACCTTGAAATAAATTGGGGTCTTTTGACGCAAACCCGGGGTCGTTAACCAACACCACCACGGTTTTTCCTTTCACATCTACACCTTGGTAGTCATTCCAGTTGTATTCAGGGGCATTGATGCCATAGCCCACAAAAACCACGTCGCTGTTGTTCAATGCATAAGCGTTTTCGATACGCTGAGTGCGGGCGGTGAACTCGCTACCTTGTGAAAAGGTTAACTCCCCTATGTCTAAGGTTGTCATATTACTAGGCGTGATTTTTGCCAACGGAACCGCTTGGGTGTAACTGTTGCCAAAGGCTGGCTTTAACCCTAACTTTTTAAATTCAGAAACGAGATAATTAACGGTTTTCGTTTCTCCTTCAGACAATGGACCGCGCCCTTCAAATTCATCACTGGCTAGGGTGTTAGCGTGCTTTCTGTACAATGACAAATCTACCGTTAACGGTTTTTCAAAATGAGATGGATTGCCCAAAGTCGTCTGTGACTGTACTAGTGGCTGTGCCTGTGTGCTAACACTGAAGGTCGATACAAATACCGCAACTCCCGCAATCACCACTGCCCGGTTTAAACGATTAGCGGAGCAAAGCGCGGCGAAAAAATTAAAAAGAGGTTGGCGCATAAAACTGGCTCTGAATAACAAAAAAGGATACCCGAGGGTATCCTTTACACGCTAGCGACTCAATGGTGAATCGGTCAACCTACTAATGTGATGGCTGAAATTGCCCCACGGCGCTGACATTTGCTAAAGCCCCATGGCATGACTCACAAAGGCAGACTTTAATGCGCCCAGTTTATCAGTGGCTGACAACCCAATGCCGCGAATGAGCTTTTTCACCGGATCATTGCCATCGAACAAATATTTAAATCCGTCCATGGCCGCTATCATTTTTACCGCTTCGGTTTTACGGCTGCGCTCATAAGGACGAAGGTGCTTGTGAAGCCCGATATCTTTGTCAGATAACACAAGTTCGTTTAGCAATGAAGCCAACGCGAGGGCGTCTTGCATACCCAAGTTCGCCCCCTGTCCCGCTAATGGATGAATGGTATGTGCAGCATCGCCCACCAACACTACGCCGTCTTTGGCCCACGCTCGGGCATAACGCATAGTAAGTTCAAACGCTGCGCGCTTTGTTTCCAATGTTACCGTACCCAGTACACTTTGGCAGGCCGAGGTCAGGGCGTGCGTAAAGGCGTCGTCAGTTAATTGCATAAGTTCGCTGGCGTGAGCGCTGCGTTGAGACCACACTATCGAGCAGACATAGGGGTCTGCCATTGGCAATAAGGCAAGGGGCCCTGTCGGTGTAAAGGCCTGCCGGGCCACATTTTGATGAGGCTCGCTGGTGCGAATATTGGCCACTATGGCGGTGTGTTCATAATCTTTAAACGTGATGGGCAAGCCCGCCTGTTTGCGCACAAACGAATTAGCGCCATCTGCCCCCACCACCAGTCGACAGCTCAGTACATCGTTATTATCTAGCATCAACATGGTTTGGTTCGGCCCCGTCAGCATTCGCTCGATGCCTGTGGTGAGCATTTGTACATTGGCTTGTTGAGAGACCGCCTCAGACAATGCATTTACCAATGCCTGATTTTCCATGATGACACCTAACGCCGGTTGGTTCATGTCGTCACAGGAAAAGTGAATATCGCCAAAGCTGTCTTTGTCCCATACGTGCATGGCGGTGTAAGCCTGCAATCGGTCCTTTTCCACGAAGGGCCAGACACCCAGTTTTTCAAGGGCGTCGATATTAGCCTGATTAATAGCACTGACCCGCGCTGAGGGTTTATCAGATAAAGGTTGAAAACAGGCGTTCTTGTCAATGACTGCCACGCTCAATTCACTTTGCTTAAGCGCGGCGGCAAGGGTAAGCCCCACTATTCCCCCACCAACAATGGCAATATCAACGTGTTGCATAATTTTTTCTGTCTCGTGTTATTAGGTCAGCAGTACCTTCACCGTAACCTGTGGTTTGCTTAACGAAGGCATTTTTCACACCGGGTATTAAGCCAAACGCCAATAAACCCAGGTTTCGCCCGACCACAAAAGGCAAGTCGTTGTTGGAAAAGGCACGTACTAAGCAATCCGTTAAGAACACCGTTTTGTCTCGGTCGGGTTGACGTTGTGTGGCATATGCATGGGTGATAGCAAATGCTCCTGCGTCAAATTCATCATTTGTCGCGTTATTTTTTGCCTGCCTTACCACGTTAATTAACGTGCAAATATCGCGAAGCCCTAAATTAAATCCTTGCCCAGCAATAGGATGTAGTGCTTGCGCAGCATTACCCACTACCACCGCCCTATGGGCAACCACGGCATTGGCCGTAGTCATTGCCAAGGGATAACTCGCCCTTTCACTTACCCGCAATACTGTGCCCTGACGATACCCAAATGCCTGTTGCAATGCGCTTAAAAATGCCTTGTCGTCCATGTCCATGAGTCGTTGAGCATCGCAATGCGCTACCGTCCACACTACCGAAAAACCATTACCTTGTGCATGATTGCCAGCAATTTCACTGTCAAAGGGTAAAAATGCCAAAGGACCCGATGCCGTAAATCGCTCATAAGCCTTATTATGATGGGGAAGCTGGGTATGCACGTTAAACACAATGGCAGTTTGCTGATAATCACGGGTCGTTTTGGTAATACCTAGGTGTTGCGCTAACGGTGAGCGTCCACCATCTGCCAGTACCACTAATTTGGTGCTGATAACTTCGCCATTATCAAGAGTAACCTCGATGGATTTTTTGTTCTGTGAAACCGCTGTAACTGTCGCGGGAGCCAGATAGTCATATTCGCTACTGGCATCTATCGCCAGTCGGGTTAACGCACTTAGCGCCACGACTTGTCCAAACGCATCGATATGAAAATCATCGCTTTTTAGGTCTATCAGTCCAAAATGGCCCTTGTCACTTACTTCGATACTTTTTATCGCGGGCGGCCGTTCGCCGTGTAAATGCTTTGCCAGATCGTCAACGGCAATACCAAGGTCAGCTAATTCACTTACCGTACGTCTTGCCAATGCAATAACCCGCGTGTCGGTAAAGGGGTTGAAGTCACTCTTGGCGGTGGGGTTTTCACTGGGTGATGTCGCATCGATGAGCACAGTACTTAGGCCAGCTTGCTCAGTCAATCCTTTGGCTAAAACAGTGCCAACAATTCCACCACCAACAACCACCACATCTACCGTTTTCACGCAATGTTCTCACTATAATTCTTATACTGACCTGGCCAATAACACTGAGTACTCTCATGGTTATTCATGTACTTTGTGCTCGCACTCTCATTTGTACGCTAAGGGTATGCGCTGCATTACTTAGCGCGCATTAATGCCTCTATTTCGTCCATTTCTTTTGGCACATCAGCGGTTAATACTTCTACGCCTGTTGCGGTGATCACTACATCATCTTCAATCCGGATGCCAATGCCTTTATATTGTTCAGGCGCATCACTGTCTTCACTAATGTAGATACCGGGCTCGACAGTGATCACCATTGAAGGTTTCAGCGGTCGGTCTTCCCCGTCACTCTTGTAGTTACCAACATCGTGAACATCCAGACCAATAAAGTGACCCACGCCATGCATGTAATAGTCACGCCAACGCTCTTGCTCGAGATTGTCCGCCATACTGCCACTTAAGATACCCAGGTCAATCAACCCTTGGGTAATAATTTCAGCACTATGAAGCATAGCTTCGGTCAAGGTTACGCCTGGTGCGAGTTTGTCTAATACACTTTTTTGCGCTTTTAATACAAGGGCGTAAATATCCCGCTGCGCTGAGGTAAATTTACCATTGGCTGGAAATGTACGCGTAATATCAGCAGCATACCCCTGATATTCGGCACCTGCATCGATCAGGATCAAATCGCCGTCTTTTATTTGGGCATTATTTTGTGTGTAATGCAAAATGCATCCGTTACTCCCACTTCCCACAATGGTGCTGTATGCAGGTGCTCTCGCGCCTGCCATGGCAAATTCGTGGTGAATTTCAGCTTCTAACTGATATTCAAAACAACCCGGGGTAGCAAATTGCATTGCGCGCTTGTGTGCACGTGCAGTAATCTCTGCGGCGGCTTTCATTACTGCCACTTCACAGGCTGACTTAAATAAACGCATTTCGTGCAAAATGGGCAGTAAATCGAAAATAGCCTTAGGCGCTAGAGATTCTTTAGGCGCCTCCCTTAGCGTAGTGAGCGCATCTTTAAACAGGGTGTCGTGCTGAGCATGACAACCCAGCGCATAATAGACGTGTTCATGCCCTTGAATAGATTCGAGAAGCGCCTCTTCCAGCTCCTGTAACTCAAAGGCTTCATCAAGACTAAAACGCGCTAGAGCCGCTTCTGCGCCTAGTCGTTTGCCCTGCCAAATTTCTGCACTCTTGTCTTTTTCCTGCACTACCATGGCGCGATAACGCTCTCCATAGCGGGGATGGTTAGACAAAATAAGCCAGGCATTGGGTTCTTCAAAGCCAGTGAGATACCAAAAATCACTGTCTTGACGAAACAGATATTCGGTATCTCGACTACGCGTTACCAAGGAGGCCGCAGGAATAATACACACACTATGAGGCTGGCATTGTGCGAGTAATCTGTCTTGTCGTGCAATAAATTCTTGCGCACTTATCATAAGTTATAAACCCCGAAGAAGTGGAAAAGTGCTTGATAGTGAACGTGTTTACTTACCGCTATGAGATACGCTTTATCTCAATTATCCGTTCAGTGTACAGAAGGCGTGTCTTGCTGATCATCCAGCAACGACTGACCGAGTTCACTGAAACACAATATCGCAGAAATCTTCACGTATTCAATCACTTCAAATAAAGCCTTCTCCGATTCTTCGTCGGCTTCCATTGGCTCTTCCATGCGGGCGATGTCGGCGAAATCTTCTAACGCTTCTTTGACGTCTTCCGAGCATTGCATTAAGTCTTGCTGATGTAACCCAAAACCTAACATGAACCCCTGAACCCAATTAATCAGCGCTGCGCCTCTGTCATTGATAGGCGCCTGGTCATCGGGAAGTAACAAACTGAGCGCGAATTCAGGTTCTAGGAGTTGTTCACACAATTGGTTAAATAAACTGGTCAGTAAATGCGACGTGGCGTCGGCAAATGACTCTCCCTGATTGATAGTTTCGCTAAGTGCTTCTAGCCATTTTTGATCGGTCAACGACATGCCACCACACAGCATTCCACATAGAATTCCGTGAACTTCTGCGCCATCTACCACAATGCCTTGCTGAGAAAGTTTATTGCTTACGCTATCGTAATCGAGCTGTTTTTCCACAAATCGTTCTCTATTAATGATGAATTTTAAGAGGTCTTGCACGTTAATTGTGCCTGCTGGCAAGTTAACTACTCAACGCGTCTCTTGTACTTAATCTCAATACTAGCAAAATTCACTGTGCAAAGCCCACATTTGGTCGGGATTTGGCGCTCCTTAAAGTATAGGGAATTCAACAAACAGTACAATGAACAAACGTTTTGTTTACTCCCTGTGCAAACAGTTATGCTTTGGTCGCATTTGTCACTTCTTCACTAGCCACATGTCATTATTTAAACTAAGATCTTTTCACTGTGAGCTATTAGGGCATTAAACAAATTCCCGTTATAGCACTCACATTAGAGCAAATGTATAACGTTGACAGGCGTCCATCTAACACTTATGTGATTATTGAGCTTATCAAATATGCGTGTATAATTGCTGACCAACTGGTCAAGAAGATATTTATTTCTTTTCAGCAGTAAATAAGAGTCTGAATTGCTTGGGACGAACCTACAACGTACCGCGAAGCGCAACAGCCTCTTTCACGTACGCAAAATTGTTGCAAGCCGCATTAAGTGATCCCCTTCACTGGGTCGCGCGTTTGATATACCCTGTTGCGTTTTATACAACAACAATGTTTCCTGGGATGTTTGCTAGTTCATTCATGTCCCTGGCCGATGCTTTAAACCAAGGAAGTTGAAACGATGGCTATTGTGCAAGCTCGACGCGTATCGAGAAGCCTACGGCTGTTGTGATACTTCCGCCCTGAACTTTTCGGTTCACGGGCGATACATGAACAGCGGCATTCTGGGAAACGCCCTCTTTCGACGGAAGAAGAAATGGCAATTATAAATTTTGGCTCTATTAATATTGACCACGTTTATCAGGTAGAACACTTTGTACAACCTGGTGAAACGCTGGCGTCGACCCACTACCAAACTCTGTTAGGTGGCAAAGGGGCAAATCAGTCTATCGCGCTTGCTCAAGCGGGTGCAGATGTCCGACATGTGGGCAGCATTCACGAAAATGACGCTGCATTTAAACAAACGCTGATCAAAAAAGGCGTAGACTGCCGTTTTGTTAAGTGCTCAGAAACCCCTTCAGGTCATGCGATCATTCAAGTTACACCCAGTGGTGAAAATGCTATTGTGCTTTTTGGTGGGGCAAACCAAACCATTACAGCGCAAACCGTTATGCACGCCCTTGACGATGCCAAACCCTCAGACTGGGTATTGACGCAAAACGAAACAAGCAGCATTGAAGAAGTGCTTCGTCAAGCCAAAGACAAGCAACTGAAAGTGGCTTTCAACCCGGCACCAATGAGTGAATCGGTTAAACACCTACCGCTAGAGTGTATTGATTTATTGATTGTAAATGAGACAGAGGCAGCTGCCATTACCGGTAAAGAGTCTCTCGATGATATAGTGGCAGTCTTTAAAGCACAGTGGTCACATTGCGAAGTCATCATTACACTTGGCAAAGCTGGCGTATTGATGCTACGTAAAAACAACACGGTAGAAGTTAACGCTTTTTCGGTAGACGCAGTGGATACCACAGCTGCAGGTGACACCTTTATAGGTTACTTCCTGTCTGCTTACAGCAACCACACCGACGCCAAACAGGCATTGCGCCGCGGTTGCGCTGCCTCAGCGATAGCAGTAACTCGCGAAGGCGCGGCCCAAAGTATTCCGACACAAAAAGAAGTGGATCGTTTCTTAGCGAAACACGCCCAACAGTAAGACGCATTTGAGATAGTTTGATGGCACATAAAATCATTTTAGATACCGATCCGGGCATTGATGATGCAATGGCGATATTTTTCGCTTTTCAATCTCCCGATATAGAAATACTTGGTTTAACCACTGTATTTGGCAACGTTCCCGTTACCATGGCGGCACAAAACGCATTAACCTTGTGTGAATTAGCGGGTAAAGATATTCCGGTTACTCAAGGTGTAGGAATGCCTTGGGTTGGTCCAGAATCTACCTACGCACATTTTGTTCACGGTGATCACGGGTTTGGTCATATCAAACCTGAAGCGCCAAAAACGCAGTTAGATCCCCGTAGTTCGGCACAATTTATTGTCGACATGGCGCGTAAATACCCAGGCGAAATTACCCTGGTTGCCATTGGTCCTTTAGGTAACCTGGCATTGGCGCTGCGCCTTGAGCCTAACCTACCTAAGCTGGTTAAAGGCGTAAGCATCATGGGTGGCGCAGCCTTTGTTCGCGGTAACGTTACTCCCGTTGCAGAAGCGAATATCTGGAACGACGCCCACGCTGCTGAAATCGTGTTTGCGGCGGATTGGGATCTCACCATGTTTGGTCTGGATGTTACCAATGATGTGCCATTTGCACCGACATTTGTGGATGTACTTGCTGAGAAGAATCCAACGTTGGGCAGTTTCGTTCAGGAAAGTGCGCAGTTCTACATGGATTTCTATTCACAAAATCGCGAAGACCGCGTGTGTTTCTTCCACGATGCGTTTCCTATCGCACACCTTCGTCACCCAGAGCTATTTGAATTGACAGAAGGCCATGTACGCGTGGGGACGGGTACATTAGACAGAGGCCAGACAGTGGTAGCGCCAAAAGGCACCACGCCTAGCCCATTGTGGAACGAAGCCAACACCATTAAGGTGGCGACAAAAGTAGACCACGCCAAGCTAGAGCAATTGTTTATCGACACCTACGCACTATAACTGTAAGTGTGATAACGTAAAGGGGTTGTGTTGTTACAGCCCCTTTTTTGTAGGTAAGCAATTATTTGAACAACCATGATTTTCCACCGTCATTGTGAACACATGCGCTATGGACTCAATGAATTTGTAGGTAATGACATACTGATAAGCGCAATGGATAGTCATACGCTTGATAATGTCTTAGCTCGCTTTTTAAGTCGTCAGGAATAACCTTTTTCCATGCCAAGTTTTTCAAAAAGTTCTCACCTTATTCAGCCGATATCGGAACACACTTTCGAAGCGCGCACTGCCCTTCGCAGACAATTGCGAGCTCAGCGTAAAGCGTTGTCAGCAGATGCACAAATTAAGGCTGGCCAATCAGTACTTCGTCAACTTACGGCCTATTTACCCCAACAGTCTGCATTAACCATTGCGACTTATTTAGCCAATGACGGTGAAGTGGATCTCTCGCATTACATCGCTAACAGCTGGCAAAAAGGCTTACCACTTAGTTTTGCATTGCCTGTACTGCACCCAGTTTGCAAAGGGCATTTACTCTTTTTACGGTACCAGTCAGATACCGATATGGTCATCAATAAGTACGGTATAAAAGAGCCTGCGCTGTCCTGCCTCAATGTGATCCCTACCCCAGCCCTAGACGTTATTTTGATGCCTTTAGTGGGTTTTGATCAGCACGGCAATCGACTGGGCATGGGAGGGGGTTACTATGATAGAACACTGGCGTTTACACACAGTGCCACACACAAGCCTAAACTGATTGGCATTGCCCATGACCTGCAAGAAGTGGCATCGCTTCCCGTAGCCTCCTGGGACGTGCCTCTCGATGCCATTATTACCCCTACCCGAGTGTTGCAGTTCTAACTCTATTGCACAAAGCCCCCTAGCCTAGTGCGCTTTGCTATGGCTGTTTACCAGCTCTTATTTGTGTCTATTTCATTAGTGTGTCGCCTAAAACCTATTGTCGATAGGTTCAATCACCTCGCTGGCGTAGCTATATCTTCCCTATATTTCCACTATTACAAAAATTGCACAGGTTAATCTGGGTTCACTTCTTCATATCGGTTACACTGCGGGCACAATTAGCCGGAGAGTGAACATGGATCAAAACGCAAAAAAGCAAGCCGTCGCCAAAGCCGCCATCGACTACGTTAAACAAGACAGTATTGTTGGCGTAGGGACAGGCTCTACTGTTAATTTTTTTATCGAAGAACTGGGTAAAATTAAGCACAAAATCGAAGGTGCCGTATCCAGCTCTCACGCCTCCACTGAGCGTTTGAAGGCACTGGGTATTGAAGTATTCGAACTCAACGAAGTCAGCGACTTGTCCGTGTATATTGACGGTGCTGACGAAGTAACAGAACACAAACACATGATTAAAGGCGGGGGCGCCGCGCTCACCCGTGAAAAAATTGTTGCCGGCGCCGCCACCACGTTCGTGTGTATAGTCGATGAAAGTAAGCGCGTCCCTATTCTTGGTCGCTTTCCATTGCCGGTAGAAGTCATTCCTATGGCGCGCTCTTTTGTTGCCAGAGAATTAGTCAAACTTGGTGGCGATCCTGAGTACCGCCAAGGGGTAGTGACAGATAATGGGAATGTCATTCTTGACGTGCACAATCTAGAGATCCTCAACCCCAGAGAGTTAGAGCAAAAAATTAATAATATTCCGGGCGTTGTAACAAATGGCATATTTGCACTTCGCGGTGCTGACATTGTGTTATCTGCTACCGACTCAGGTGTAGAAACGTTTAAATAAAACAGTGCAAGTAGAAGAATAAGATTTAGCGCAACCTTGATGCGCTAAATACTACTTTCAACTTTTGGAAAATTCTGTTAGTTTCCATTTAGACGTCTAGATGTCCCTTGTGTGATAAATTGGCAAGTGGTGATACTAGTAAAGATTCCCACTTTCCGGTGATAATTAGTCGTTTTGACAATGAGACCGAAACCACAAAGCTGTACCAAACCTTCTCCTTTAAGGTTCTATTGACCACATTTATCACAATTGGTCTCTGGGTAATTAAGGAAGTATATAGGTTTCAGTCTCATGCACGGTCCGTATTTCATTAGCGAGAGATAGCGAGTTCATGAGTAAAGTTTCACTAGAAAAGGATAAAATCCGAATTTTATTGTTAGAGGGTGTACACCAAAGCGCCTTAGAGACCCTAAAGAACAATGGCTACAGTAACATTGAATTTCTTAAAACCTCGCTTCCTGAAGATGAGCTAATTGAGAAGATTAAAGACGCTCACTTTGTAGGTATCCGCTCGCGTACTCAGATCACAGAAAAAGTGGTTGAAGCAGCGCAGAAACTGGTGGCAATTGGCTGTTTTTGTATCGGTACTAATCAGGTTGACCTTGATGCAACCCAACGACGTGGTATTCCGGTATTCAACGCCCCCTTCTCCAATACCCGTTCTGTGGCAGAACTCGTACTTGGACAAATAATCCTTTTGCTACGCCAGGTTCCCAGTAAAAATGCTAAGGCACATCGCGGTGAATGGGAAAAGACGGCAGTTGGATCATACGAAGCGCGCGGGAAAACACTGGGAATTATTGGCTACGGTCATATCGGTACGCAGTTAAGTATTCTGGCTGAACATCTTGGTATGCGCGTGCAGTTTTTCGATATAGAAGACAAGCTGGTTTTAGGTAATTCCACACAAGTGAAATCTCTTGAAAAATTGCTTAATAACGCTGACGTAGTGTCGCTTCATGTGCCTGAAACGCCTCAGACACAAAACATGATTGGTGAGAAAGAGCTGTCTCAAATGAAAAAAGGCAGTATTTTAATCAACGCTTCTCGCGGTACAGTGGTGGATATTGATGCCCTTTCACAGGCATTGGAGTCTGGCCACCTAAATGGTGCTGCTATTGACGTGTTCCCAGTTGAGCCTAAATCGAACACAGAAGAGTTTCAATCTCCACTGCGCAAGTTTGATAATGTGATTTTGACTCCACACGTGGGAGGCAGTACACAGGAAGCGCAAGAAAATATCGGAATTGAAGTTGCCGGAAAACTGGCGAAGTACAGCGACAATGGCTCTACCTTATCAGCCGTTAACTTCCCAGAAGTGTCACTTCCAGAACACACTGGACGTTCTCGCTTACTTCACGTGCACAAGAACCAGCCCGGTATCCTCACGCAAATAAACCGCGCGTTTGCTGAAAAAGGCATCAACATCGAAGCCCAGTACCTGCAAACCAATGCGGAAATTGGTTATGTTGTGGTCGATGTTAAAGAAGATAGAGGCTACGAAGCCTTAGCTGAGCTTCAGCAAATTGACGGCACCATCAAAACCCGCATCTTGCACTAGCTTGAGTAAAAAAAAACGCTGCGAATGCAGCGTTTTTTGTATCTGATATAAGCTTAGAAGAAGTTATAAACCAAGCTTACTGCTGTCTCAGTATCGAGTTTTTCAACGTCGTCAGCTACGTTGGTGTTGTGATCTAACTTAAATGACAAACGCATTGATAGGTTTCCACTGATAGTCGCCGTTAATGCTGTTTCTGCACGGGACTTGGTGTTTTCAGAACCCACCTCGGTACTTGCGGTTTGAGTAAACTTAGCGGTACTTGAAATCTTCCAGGTGTACGCAGTTGATGCACGAACAATTGCACTATCTAAGCTTTCACCTTCTTGAGTTTCAACAAATGAGTAACCCGGACCAATTGAATACTCTAGTGTATGGCGCTTGTTTTGTAGCACCTTTTGGTTCCAACCAGCAGCAACAGTCGCCTGGTAATTAAAGTTACTGAAACGGTCATCTTCATATGACGCGAAGCCAAATAGACGATAGTCTGGATTAGATAGCTTGTAGTTACCTTGCGCTGAACCGAAAAACTTTTGTGCAGAAGTAAATTCGATATCTTCTCCATCATCACCTTCTACGGTTTCTCTCTTGTAAAGTCCCTTGGCAATGTAATCGTTACTCCATTGCTCTAGTTCCTGGTGAGCTGTAATACCCGCACTGATAGACGTAGTTTGAGTGTTACCTGATGTAGAGATAAACCCTAATTCACCTTCCATTGTAAAAGGTTTAACGTCATCCTGAGCGAAAACAGCTGAAGAAAGAGACATTGCAACTAAAGATATGAGCGCTTGATTTTTCATTAAACAATCCTATTGATTAGCATTCCATCTGTTGTACTGAAAACCACAGCAATAACCAGGTCGTACAACGCGAGTAAGTAAACTTAATAATCCCTTCGATAAAGGGGCTACGTAATTAGTTGGGCGCAGTGTACAGTGATACTTTTAGCAGTCAATCTGCCGGTCGTTGAAATCACCAGTTAAAGCCGCAAAATTACACTAATTAATTAGACTGCAGACTTATAATGGTTCAAAAAACATACAGCAAAGGTCGTTATATTTCAGAAAAATTGATAAACCAGTGCTACTGATGTTTCCGTGCTAAGCGGATTAACGTCTTCAGCAGTGTCCGTTTCATGATTCAGTGTAAAAGACAGTTTCATCGCCAGTGAGCCAAACACGTTGGCTGACAATGACGTTTCCGAGCGCGATTTAGTGTTTTCCTGACCGGCTTCTGTGCTGAGAAATTGCCTTAACTTTGCTCCTGAACTCCAGCGATAACGATATTCGGCTGATGCTCGCACAATAATGCCGTCATTCACTACACTGGTATTGTCTTCATCTGCCTCAATGAAACTGAATCCCGGCCCAATACTGTATTTGAATTCACTGTCTTCGTTGCGCCATAATCGTTGGGAATAACCCGCTGCGAGTGACGCACGGTGATCGTAACCATTAAACTGATCATCTTCATAATCACCGTACATGAATAGTCGTCTTCCGGGTGTGAGTAGCTTGTAATCGAATTGGGCACTACTGTAGAAACGTTGTGCACTGACGTCACGCCGGGTGGTGGGTGTGCCACTTTCTTTGTACAACAACTCAGCAAAGTAAAGGCTGCTCCAGCTCTCTGTTTCATGGTCAGCGTTAATAGCCGCTTTTACACTGGCCGCAGAGGTATTGCCGGTATTAATGAGTAAGCCTAACTCTCCATCGAGGGAAAATCGCGGAATTTCATCATCTGTGTCAGGTGAAAAATCAGCATGATATAGCGTTCTAATCAAATCTCTTGCGTGTGCATTAAAGCAAACACTGGAGCAAGCAATAGCAATTACCATGCTTAGGCTGATGATTTTATGGCACATAATATAATTTAACTTGAGCGTTGCTGGTTTTAATCACACGTCGTATAGACGATTGCAAATGCCCTTCACGTTTGAAGCGCGTTATATTTATTATTCAAGGCAGTGGCAGCATGCTAAGCTGCGTGATCTTAGCTCAGGAGATCAACGACACCACTTTACTGGTTTCCACTTCCGCATATTCGGCTGAGTGGCTAACCAATTCCTTATCTAGCGTTACCATATTGGCTATTTCTGGCGCGACAAGTTCAATATCTTTATATTTTTCTTGTTCAAGCTGGCTAACAGTCACCCTGCTAGCCAACGCTAGCACAGCAATATCTAAGTCTGATGATTGACGTTCGATATCGTTCATGTGAGTAACGGGATAAAATAGTCCCATCGGCAAATGCCAGTTCTCAAGTATAATACCGCTGCAGTTTGCAAACGTAAAACCAAAATGAGCCTGCTGCTTATCCGATGGCAACCCCTGTACTTCGCTCTCTACGTATTTGAGGTATTGCTTTGGTGCGCGTTTCGCTACAACCAATTCACTTAAATTCTGTAAAATACCCATCACAAAAAAGCGCTCAGCACCGCGGATATTTAATTGCAGTGCAATGTTTTTAGCCACCATGCCACAATACACAGACGCGTACCAGTGCTTATCTATATCAATACTGGCAGTGTCAAATTTCTTAAAAGCAGAACTGGCGGTTTCTGCGATAACGAGGTTGTAAAGCGCTTCGCCACCAATAACATTAATTGCTTTAGAAACTGATTCTATTTGAGAAGGGAATCGAAACAGCGAACTATTTGCCAGACGAAGGACTTTTGCAGTCAGCGAGGGATCAACGCTGATAACGTCACCAAGATCCTCTGCGCTGCTTCGCGGATCGTCAAGGATAGTGCGTAAACGAACGCAAATATCAGGTAATGTGAATGACTTCGCTGCAAATGAAACATACTTTTCTATCGACATCTATTTCTCTCAACACACTGCATGGCGGCGGTATATTAAATTCAACCTATTGAAACTACAATAATTTCTCATTACTTATCTGTTATAAATCGCCAAATAAGTTAATTTGTTCCGTTAATTCTTCGCTATCAGATTGGTCTAGCTTGCGGGTGCGCGCCAAATAGGCGCGCTTGCGTCTAACACACGCACTTATTATTTGTCGTTTGGTGGCATCATCTACCTTAAGCCAATACAAACGTTCATCTCGGCTTCTAAAACATCCCTTACAGAACCCCTTTGGCCCAGATTCGCACACGCCAATGCAAGGACTGGGAATGTCAAAAAATTCCAGTTGCTTTGATTGTGGTGTGGCGTCAGTCATAGGATTCGCTTTTACTTTTTAATTGAATTCAAGCAGAGCATGTTTTGCTCTACCACTAAATTAAAACGCATGTAGCGCAATCTAGCCAATAGACATTAGCAGCAAAGTATACTGCTATACCTTAAAATTGTTAGCGCAAGATTTTTCCATAGGTATAAAAAATCAGTCCTTTCCAACAAATCAAGAACTACAACCATCTGAATAAAAACAAAAAACTACCCCCTTCCTATTCTACCTCTGCCTGGTTTTCGCCGATTACTAACGAGCAATTAATCAATAAGGGTATAATCGATGGTCGACACGACGCGTACCTTTTTAATATGTGGATGATGACTATCACGACTGCTGATACTAAAACGCCCCTGATTAGCGCGTTTTATTTTTCCTAAGGTGCTATTGGAATCTTGGGCATATTTCTCAGCCACTTCTCTGGCATTTAGAGTAGCTTCTTCAATCATTTCAGGTTTTACGTCGTTCAATCGCGTAAAGATATAATCAGGTTGAGCGCGATAACTTTGTTCTGACAACACTATACCGGTTTTAATCAGTTCACCAATTTGCTGCATCAACGCCCTTACCTTGGTGACGTCGTCTGAAAAAACGGTCACCGTTTGGATAGCGCTGTAGCGAAAAGGTACTTTCTCATGTCCACCGTATTGCTGTGCCAGTTTATCTGTTATTTCAGGCTTACCTATCGTAATACTTTCCGCCGCAATCCCTTTATCTTCTAAAAATTTAGCGACGTTAATACTGTTTTTTTCAATGTGCTCGTAAAGGTCAGGCAAGTCATTTCCTGCATCAACAAACTGAATAGGCCATATGACCTGATCGGCAAGATACTCTCTTTCCGATAACCCTTTTACCGTTACTACCCTATCCCAGGTTTGCATATTATTCATTGCCGTTTGTACCTGCGCGCCCATCAACCCCACTGAACCCACCATGGCTATTGCGATAATCACTGCAGCAATTGTTTTCATTGTTTTTCCTACTTAATAAAAAAACCAAACAATAGCGATAAAAGCGAGCAATTTTGTTGTACAAAACGAGATAAAAACCTGATCAAAAGTGGCAAAAAAAAGGCCGCTCAAATGAGCGACCTAAAAGTGCCCCTTAAGAGGGCAACGCTTGGGTAGACGGGATATTAACCTTTGCGTTTGAGAAGGTAGTAAAAGACAGGCGTAAGGACTAGGCCGAACACGGTTACGCCAATCATGCCTGAGAACACAGCGACACCCATGGCCTGACGCATTTCGGCACCAGCCCCAGTGGAAAGTACCATGGGCAGTACGCCCATGATGAACGCGATAGATGTCATTAAAATGGGGCGCAGACGCAATCGACTGGCTTCTTTAATGGCGGCAAGCGCATCCATTCCACTGTCTTGTAATTCCTTCGCAAATTCGACAATTAAAATGGCATTTTTGGTGGCTAGCCCTACCAGTACAATCAAGCCGATTTGAGTAAAGATATTGTTGTCGCCACCGTAAATCTGTACGCCAATAAGTGCACTGAGTAATGTCATCGGCACGATTAAGAGTATGGCCAATGGCAAGCGCAAACTTTCATACTGTGCAGCCAACACCAAAAACACTAATAACACCACCAACGGGAAAACAAACACTGATGCATTACCCGCGAGGATTTGCTGATAGGTTAACTCTGTCCATTCGTAAGTCATGCCCAGAGGCAGTGTCTCTTTAAGAATTTGTTCTATCGCCGCTTTGGCTTGATCTGATGAATATCCAGGCGCAGGGGCACCATTGATCTCTGCGGTTACATATCCGTTGTAATGCATCACTCTGTCAGGCCCAGCGCTGTGCTGAACATCTAAAAACGAACCAAGCGGGATCATTTCGCCTTGTGCATTGCGAATTTTAAACTGTGTGATGTCACCAATGTCCTGGCGGTACTGCGCATCTGCCTGAACGTTTACCTGATAAGTACGTCCGAACAGATTAAAGTCATTAACGTAGAGCGAGCCCAAATACGCCTGCATAGTGGTAAACAATGTATCTATGTTGACACCTTGGCTGACCGCTTTTTCTCGGTCGACGTCCACGTCTAATTGAGGTACTGCCACCGTAAAGCTGGTAAAGGAACCAGTAAGCGCAGGGTGTGCCCATGCTTTGCCAATCACCTCTTGCGTGACTTGCTCCAAGGTCTCAAAACCCAGATTGCCTCTGTCTTCTACTTGCAATCTAAAGCCGCCAATGGTGCCTAAACCCATTACAGGTGGCGGCGGAAAGATAGCCACGTAAGCGCCTTTAATTGCACCAAACTGTTGGTTGAGGGCACCAGCGATTGCACCGGCAGAAAGCTCAGGAGACTGGCGCTCACTAAACGGTTTAAGTGGCGTGAACAAAATACCCGAACTTGGACTATTGGTAAAACCGTTAATATTAAGTCCAGGAAACGCAACGGCGTCAGAGACACCTGGGTGCGCCATGGCAATACGCGACATTTCACGAATGACTTCTTCGGTTCTATCTAAACTGGCGGCATTGGGTAGCTGTGCAAAAGCAACCAGATATTGCTTGTCTTGCCCTGGCACATAGCCTGTTGGTGTATTGGCGAACTGATTGTAAGTGAGTGCAATGAGTCCTGCATAAAGCACTAACACGATCCCGCTTTTGCGGATCAACCCACCTACCGTAGTGGTGTAAGTCTTTGCGCCACGCTCAAAAACACGGTTGAACGGGCTAAAAATAAACCGCCCAAATACTTTGTCCATGCCCCGTGTTAACCAATCTTTCGCCTGACCATGGGGCTTCAGTAAAAGTGCAGACAGGGCGGGACTTAACGTCAGCGAGTTAATCGCCGAAATCACCGTTGATATCGTGATAGTCAACGCAAACTGTTTATAAAACTGGCCGGTAAGTCCACTCATAAACGCGGTGGGAATGAATACCGCACCAAGTACTAAGGTGGTGGCAATAATGGGGCCGGTCACCTCTTTCATCGCCTGCACGGTGGCATCAAACGGCAATTTACCCTCTGCAATATTGCGCTCGACGTTTTCAACGACCACAATCGCATCATCAACAACGATACCGATGGCCAGTACCAAACCAAACAGTGACAGCGCATTTAACGAGAACCCCATTAACTGCATGAACGCAAAGGTGCCCACCAATGAAATGGGTACTGCGACGAGTGGAATGATGGACGCGCGCCACGTTTGTAAGAACAACACAACCACTAAAACCACCAGTAATATGGCTTCTAACAGTGTGTCGACTACGGCTTCGATAGAGCCTCTTACAAACACCGTTGGGTCATAAACAATGTCATATTCCAGACCATCAGGAAACGCTTGAGAGAGCTGGGCCATACGTGCTCGCACGTCATCAGAAATCTGTATGGCATTGGAGCCCGGTGCTTGGAATATTGGAATGGCCGCAGCTGGGTTATTGTTTAGCAATGAGCGTAGCGCATAGTTGTCTGCCCCTAACTCAATTCGCGCCACGTCTTTAAGCCGTGTGATCTCACCGTTTTGACCTGTCTTAACAATGATATTTTCAAATTCGTTCTCATCTTTCAGACGACCGCGAACATTAATGAGAAATTGAAATTCACTGGTGCCAGTAGGCTGGGCGCCCAAACTCCCCGCAGCTGCTTGTTGGTTTTGATCTGCAATGGCAGCAACGACATCGCCAGGGTTTAGTTGCAATGCTGCAAGTTTGTTGGGGTCTAACCATACTCGCATGCTAAATTCCCCAGCACCAAACAAACGAACTTGTCCTACGCCCCGAATTCGAGCCAGTTCATCTTTGACAAACTGGTCAGCATAGTTAGACAAATACAACATGTCATAACGATTGTCGGGCGAGGTAAGGTGGACCACCATGGTTAAATCAGGTGACGACTTTTCGGTGACCACACCTAATCGCTGCACCTCTTGCGGCAAGCGCGGTGTAGCACGATTTACCCGGTTTTGCACCAGCGTTGTCGCTTCGTCAGGATCAGTCCCTATGGCAAACGTAATGGTCAGGGTCATGCGACCATCACTGGTGGCTTGAGAAGACATATACAGCATGTTTTCTACGCCGTTTATCTCTTGCTCCAGAGGGGTCGCTACCGTTTGCGCTATGACTTCTGGGTTCGCACCGGGGTAGCTTGCACTAACCACAACAGTGGGTGGCACTACCTCCGGGTATTCCGTAATAGGAAGCTGCCATACTGCAATGGCACCACCGATAAAAATAAGTAAAGACAGTACGCCCGCAAAAATCGGACGACTAATGAAGAATTGCGAGATATTCATTACTTAAGCCCTGCGGTTGCAATATCCGCGCTGCCACCTGACAACACATCTTCATACTCGGCCATGCTGTTACTTAGCTGATAAACCGTGTCTACTTTTAATTGCCAGTCTGAGAGGTTTGCTAATGCATCTTCGTCTCCCATAGGGACTTCGCTTGCCATCACCTCAGCTCCCGGGCGTACGCGTTGAAGCCCATCGACGACGATAGTGTCATTGGCCGCTAAGCCACTTTTAATAATGCGCATACTACCCACTTTGTCACCCAAAGCTACCGCGCGATATTCCACTATGTTTTGGTCATTCACAACTAACACAAACTTGTTGTTTAGATCTGTACCAATGGCCTTTTCCTTAATAAGAATTCCTTGCTCAAGTGTGTCACCAGCTAACTTCAAATGGGCAAACAAACCGGGAATAAGTCGACCTTCTTCATTGTTAAACACCGCTCTTACGCGCAATGTTCCAGTACTGCTGTTCACCTGATTGTCGATAAAATCAATTTGTCCCCAATGGTGATATTCAGACTCATTCGCCAACCGCATCGCCACAGGTTGTTCATTTACCGCAGTGGCAGCATTCGCACTGTCATTGATGTAATTAAGGTAAGTGTGCTCGTCTATATCAAAATACGCATACAACTTATCTGTAGACACAATTCGGGTTAGCTCTGTTTGTCCCGCACTGACAAAATTACCTTCTGTGACATGGGCACGGGAAACACGACCTGAAATGGGCGCTTCAACACGGGCAAACCCACGGTTTAATCGCGCTACCTCAAGAGCAGCTTGGGTTTGATTAAGACTTGCCAGTGCTTGGTTCTTCTCTGCTAACCGAGCATCTAACAGTTCTTCAGACACGGCTTGTGTTTTGCGCAAGGTCACCGCACGCTTGTAGTTTTGCTCTGCCAGTTCTACACGACTCTTGGCTTCTTCTAACTGGGCAGTTAACCGATCCACTTCCGCTTTGAAAGTTCTGTTATCAATCAGAAAAAGGGTTTGTCCCTGCTTGACATACTCACCTTCGTCAAATGCCACAAAGTCGATATACCCGGACACGCGGGGACGTAACGCCACAACATGGGGTGATTCTAAACGACCGGTGAAATTATCCCATTCAGTTAAGCGTTGAGACACCACAGTTGCTACATCAACGGGTACAGCTACGCTGGCCTGCATTGACTGACTAGGATCTTGCTCGTCACCGCCACACGCCGCGACTACTGCCGCAAGGCCCACAATTGCTAAAAAACGGGAAATAGTTTTCATTGCAAGATTCTCTTTTAACGTTCACTAGGTTTTTAATAGCGCGCATTATGCCTAGCGCAGAACAATAAAAATAATTATCTTTTTATATGCAACACATCACATCATGTTATATATTAATAAACAGTCAATTTGATGATGTTATGAGCAGCTTGTCCTTCTTGGCTGTCTTGCCTTGCAACTTTTTGACTTGCTAAGGCAGAAATCAGAATTGTTTAAAATGCGGCTGCCTAAACTGTAAAACGAGCGCTCAATAGGTTAATTCGCCTATTGGTTACAATGATCCGTTGTAGAGACACCGAGTAGGAGACGACTATGCGTCCACATGATTTGAACTTGTTGATGATATTTGACGCCATTATGACTGAAGGCGCGATAACCCGTGCTGCTGACCGACTATCGATGACGCAACCTGCCGTGTCCAACGCCCTTTCACGTATGCGAACGGCGTGGAAAGACGAGTTATTCGTTAAAGATGGACGTGGCATTCAACCCACGTCGTTTGCAAAAAATTTATGGAGTCAGATCCAAGGCCCTTTGGGCGAGCTTGAAGTCGCGGTCAATCCAACCGATTTTAACCCCGCAACAGCAAAACGTACCTTTCGTATTGCTGCCACAGACAGCATTGTCTCTATGGTCTGGGGACCACTTCGCAAGGTTATAGAAAACGAAGCGCCGGGTATTAATATTCATGCCATTCCAAATTACGACATGGAGACGGATAAGATATTAAAAGATGCGGAAGCAGAACTGACTTTTTCAAAGTATCAAAACCCCGGTGCAGTTATCCGCACAGAGCATGTGCTTGATCCAAGTTGGGTGGTGGTAATGCGCCCAGATCACCCCCTCGCCCAAGCACAGCTTACGTTGGAAGACTTTGTTGCCGCAGACCACCTATTGGTGTCGGTGACGGGTGATGTCACCGGGCCCACCGACCAGGTATTGGCTAACTTAGGGCTTAAACGGCGTGTGGCGATGTCAGTGAATCAATTTTACAACGCAACCCCACTGTTAAAAGAGAGTAACCTGATTTGTGTTGCCCCTTCACTGGTTATGGAGAAGGAGATTTTCTCTGGTGAGCTGGCTGTGTTTGAAACACCCATTGAAATAGTCAGCACGCCCCTTTCGTTAATGTGGCATAAACGACAGGATCAGGATGCCGGTTTGCAATGGCTGCGGCGTTTGGTGGTGAAGTTTATTCGCGAGCGGGTAGAACGCCACGAAATGCTGCTTTCTCAATGTTGCCGCAAAGCATACTGTGAAAAAACCGTTAAGCGTTTTATGGAACAGCGAAATATGGACTGCAGTGAATTTACCCCAGCACATTTGAAACACACTGACGCAACTGCAATGTCCCTGCCTTCAGATTCAACAGCTACAGAAAAGTTATCGGGTACTGATAAAGTGTCTGCTTAGGGCTTGGGCATTACATCTGATAGAGGGTGGAGCGTATTCGATACAAAAACCCGCTGATTAAAGCGGGTTTTTATTAGTACGAATGAAAGCTTAACTTACTTCTTTTTCTTCGCTTTTGGATTTGGCAGGTCAGTAATGCTTCCTTCGAAGATTTCAGACGCAAGACCAATTGATTCGTTAAGCGTTGGGTGAGCATGGATAGTTAGTGCTACGTCTTCTGCGTCAGCACCCATCTCGATTGCCAGGCCAATTTCGCCAAGCATTTCGCCCGCGTTTGTACCTACCATTGCCCCACCGATAACACGACCCGTTTCTTTTTCGAAGATCATCTTGGTCATACCGTTAGTTGCGTCAGATGCAATTGCACGGCCAGACGCAGCCCAAGGGAAAGTGGCAGTTTCGTAGCTTACGCCCTGCTCTTTCGCTTCTTTCTCAGTTAGACCCACCCAAGCCACTTCTGGCTCAGTGTAAGCAACTGAAGGAATAGCACGTGGGTCAAAGTAATGCTTCTGTCCCGCAATCACTTCGGCAGCAACGTGACCTTCGTGAACGGCTTTGTGCGCAAGCATTGGCTGACCAACAAGGTCACCGATTGCAAAAATGTGATCAACGTTAGTACGCATTTGCTTATCAACATTGATAAAGCCACGCTCATCAACGTTAACACCAGCGGTTTCCGCACCCACCAAATTGCCGTTAGGACGACGACCAACAGCAACAAGCACTTTGTCATAACGCACTGGCTCAGCAGGTGCATTTTTGCCTTCAAATGTTACATACAAGCCGTCATCTTTTGCTTCAACCGCCGTTACTTTGGTTTCTAGCATGATGTTAAACTTGTCTTTGTAGTCTTTCATGAATACTTTCATGATGTCTTTGTCAGCAGCTGGAATTAGCTGATCTAAGAATTCAACTACGTCAATTTTTGAACCTAGTGCTTCGTATACCGTACCCATTTCCAGACCGATGATACCACCGCCTAGTACTAGCATTTTCTCTGGAATGTCTTTCATTTCCAGCGCACCAGTTGAGTCGATTACACGGTCGTCTTCAGGGATGAACGGTAGGCTTACTGGCTCAGAGCCCGCAGCAATAATCGCTTTTTCAAACGTAATAGTAGTAACGTCGTCACCATTTTTTACTTCTAGCGTATTAGCGCCTGTGAACTTACCATAGCCTTGTACATGCTTGGTTTTACGCATTTTAGACATACCGCCAAGACCGTTTGTTAACTGATTAACAACGCTGTCTTTGTAAGCGCGGATTTTATCTAAATCGATGGTCGGCTCGCCAAACGTTACACCGTGACTTGCAAGGTGCTTCGCTTCTTTCATCACTTTCGCTACGTGAAGAAGGGCTTTAGATGGAATACAGCCCACGTTTAGACAAACACCACCAAGCGTGGCGCGTGAGTCTACGATAACTGTTTCAATACCTAAGTCAGCCGCACGGAACGCTGCTGAATAACCGCCAGGGCCGCCGCCCAGTACCACCAATTGCGTTTTAATTTCGCTCATTGTGAACCTCAATCCTGTTCTTGTAGGGTCATGCTATTACTTTTGTGTAATAGCATAACCTAAATGCCACCAAATGGGCTTATAAAATCGTCGAAAATGTTACTGATATTGTAAACTTTTTCGACCTTTTATTTAAAGTATGATTCGGCGCAAATCTGTTAAGTTTGCTGCCACCTCTGTAGAGAACCTTGCTCCAACCGCGCCGTCAATTACACGATGGTCGTAGGAAAGGCTCAGCGGTACCATTAAACGAGGCTCAAACTCTTTACCATTCCACTTAGGCTTCATCTCAGATTTAGACACACCTAAGATAGCCACTTCCGGTGCATTAACGATAGGCGTAAACGCCGTTCCGCCAATACCGCCCAAGCTTGAAATGGTAAATGTACCACCTTGCATGTCGGCCGCTTTTAGCTTGCCTTCACGGGCTTTCTTAGACGTATCGATAAGCTCTTGCGATAATTGCTCTATGCCTTTTTTATTCACATCGCGAATAACTGGCACTACAAGGCCTCCCGGTGTTTCTACCGCAATACCAATGTTAATAAACTTCTTGATGATCAAGCTTTCACCGTCATCAGATAACGACGAATTAAACACTGGGTATTTCTCAAGTGCTTTGGCAACCGCTTTCATTACGAATACCAGTGGCGTGATCTTAAGACCAGACTTAATTTTCCCGTGGTAATCGTTTTGCTCTTTACGGAACGCTTCAACGTCAGTGATATCTGCTTCGTCAAACTGCGTAACGTGCGGAATTGTCGCCCAGTTGCGGTGTAAGAACGGACCCGAAATTTTTTGTATACGGGACAATGGCTGGACTTCAATTTCACCGAATTTGCTGTGATCAACAGGTTTAACCGGCACAATTTGCAGCACGTTATCACCCACAACAGCGCTGCCCGAGCCTGCTGCAGTGCGTGGTTTGGCAAGCTCTGCTTTCACGTAGGCTTGAACATCTTCTTTCAAGATACGGTTTTTAGGACCTGAGCCTTTTACTTGCGTGAGATCTACACCAAATTCGCGCGCTATACGGCGTACCGATGGTGACGCGTGAGCTTTACCCGTGCTCTTGGCTTCTGGCGCTGGAGGCACAGGTGAGCGGCCTTGAGTTGTATCTTGTTGTGATTCTGACGAGCTTTCTTGGGCCGCTGAAGGCTCTTGCTTAGCTGCTTCAACAGGCTTGTCTGCCGGCTTATCAGCCACAGGTGCAGACGAAGCGCCACTAGTTTCAAGCTTAACCACTACAGTGCCTTGCTTAACTTTGTCACCAGTTTTAATGAAGACTTCTTTGATGGTACCTGCATGTGTTGAAGGTACATCCATGGTGGCTTTGTCAGTTTCTAGCGTGATAAGACCGTCTTCTTTTTCAACGGTATCACCGACAGAAACCAGCACATCGATTACGTCAACTTCGCCATCTTCACCAATGTCTGGTACCGCCACTTCAATCGTTTCGCAGCTGGCCGCAACTGGCGCACTCGCTTGTTGCGTGCTTTCTGCCTTTGCGTTAACTTCAGATGGCGCTGATTCACTTGAACCACCGGCAGCGCCAGCAACCTCAAGCTTAATCACTACCGTACCTTCTTTTACTTTGTCGCCAGTACTAATGAAGACTTCTTTCACCGTACCTGCGTGAGTAGAGGGTACATCCATGGTGGCTTTGTCAGTTTCTAGCGTAATGAGACCATCTTCTTTTTCAATGGTATCACCGACAGAAACCAGTACATCGATAACATCAACTTCGTCTTCTGAACCGATATCAGGCACCGCCACTTCAATCACTTGGCTACCAGACGCAGCGGGCGCTGCATCTGACGTACTTTCTGCTTTAGGTGCCTCTTGCTTAGGTGTATCTTGAGTTGGTGATGCTTGTGAAGATGACGAGTTAGATGCACTCTCACCACCAGCAACCTTAATTTCACCAATCACATCACCCTGTTTTATTTTATCGCCTACTGAAACCGATAAGCTGACGATTTCACCGTCAAGCGGCGCGGGGATGTCCATTGACGCTTTGTCACTTTCAACAGTAACAACGCCTTCGTCTGCTTCAATGTTGTCGCCTACGGCAACACATAGCTCGATAACTTCAACTTCGTCACCACCAACATCAGGCACGATAATCTTTTGAATATCTGACATATGTAAAATACCTTATCTGGCTTACGCGTAAAGTGGGTTAAGTTTTTCAGCGTTAATATCAAAACGCTTAATGGCCTCAGCTACCACTTTCTTCTCAACGTCACCGCGTTGAGCAAGTTCGTAAAGTGATGCCACCACGATGTATGACGCATTAACTTCAAAGTGCGTACGCAAGTTTTCACGGCTGTCACTGCGACCGAAACCGTCTGTACCTAGACAGCGGTAATCAGTATCGATGAACGCGCGCACTTGGTCAGAATAGCTCTTAACATAATCAGTGGCTGAAATAGCAGGACCTGCGTCTTTCGTGATCACCTGACCAATGTAAGGCACTTTTTGCTCGGCTTCTGGGTTTAACATGTTCCAGCGTGCCACGTCTTGACCTTCGCGTGCCAATTCGTTGAACGAGGTTACTGAATACACGTCAGAAGATACGTTGTAGTCGTCGCATAGAATTTGCGCCGCTTTACGTACTTCATTCAAAATCGTACCCGAGCCCATCAGCTGCACATTCAATGTAGACTTGTTGTTTTCAACACGTTCTAATTTGTAAATACCCTTGATGATTTTCTCTGCAACATCATCACCTGCTGGCATTTCAGGATGTTGATAGTTCTCGTTCATCAACGTTAAGTAGTAGAAGATGTTTTCGTTATTACCGTACATGCGACGCAAACCGTCCTGGATAATAACGGCCACTTCATAACCGTATGTTGGATCGTAAGTGATACAGTTAGGAATAAGGTTCGCCTGAACGTGAGAATGACCATCCTGGTGCTGTAGACCTTCACCGTTAAGGGTTGTTCTACCTGCCGTCGCCCCTAATAGGAAACCGCGCGCCTGACTGTCACCGGCCGCCCATGCTAAGTCGCCCACACGTTGGAAACCAAACATTGAGTAGTAGATGTAGAACGGAATAGTCGTAGCGTTGCACGTTGAGTATGACGTACCTGACGCTACCCACGATGCCATTGCACCTAACTCGTTAATCCCTTCCTGTAGTACCTGACCTTTCTTGTCTTCGCGATAGTAAGCTACTTGGTCAGCGTCCTGTGGGACGTATTTCTGGCCTTCGTTAGCGTAAATACCTACTTGACGGAACAAGCCTTCCATACCGAATGTACGGGCTTCATCAGGAATAATTGGCACAATTCGCTTACCAATTTTCTTGTCTTTCAACAGCGCGTTAAGTACACGCACGAAGGTCATTGTTGATGATACTTCACGATCACCAGACCCTTTTAAAATTGCGTCAAATGCACTTAATTCAGGAATGTCTAGCTGTTCTTCGGCTTGCTCGCGGCGAGAAGGTAGGTAACCTCCTAGTGCTTCACGACGTTCGCGAAGATACTTCATCTCTTCACTCTCTTCGTCGAACTTGAAGTAAGGGAGATCAGCAATCTTTTCATCTGCCACAGGAATGTTGAAGCGGTCGCGGAATTGTTTGATTGAATCCACGTCCATTTTCTTCACGTTGTGCGCGACGTTTTGTGCTTCGCCAGAACGGCCAAGACCAAAGCCTTTTACTGTCTTCGCAAGAATAACCGTTGGGCGACCTTTCGTATCGATAGCTCTTTGATAAGCAGCGAATACTTTTACCGGATCGTGACCACCACGGTTAAGGCGCCAAATGTCATCGTCAGACATGTTCGCCACAAGCGCCGCTGTTTCAGGGTACTTGTTGAAGAAGTTTTCACGGGTGTACTTACCGCCTTTGGCTTTACAGTTTTGGTATTCACCGTCTACGGTTTCACCCATCAACTGAATTAGCTTGCCAGATTTATCGCGGGCAAGAAGCTCATCCCAGTAGCTACCCCAGATAACTTTCACTACTTCCCAGCCAGCGCCGCGGAACGTACCTTCAAGCTCTTGGATAATTTTGCCGTTACCACGTACTGGGCCATCGAGGCGCTGTAGGTTACAGTTGATAACAAAAGTCAGGTTGTCCAGGCCTTCACGAGACGCCAAGCCAATTGCCCCCAAGCTCTCTGGCTCATCACACTCACCGTCACCCATGTAGCAGTATACACGTTGATCTGAACAATCTTTGATACCGCGGTTGGTGAGGTATTTAAGGAAACGTGCAGTATAGATAGCCTGCAATGGACCTAGACCCATAGATACTGTTGGGAACTGCCAATAGTCTTTCATCAAGTGAGGGTGCGGGTATGACGATAGACCGTCGCCAGCACATTCTTGACGGAAGTTGTTTAATTGCTCTTCCGTTAAGTTACCTTCAATAAATGAACGGGCATAGATCCCCGGTGAAATATGGCCTTGAGAGAAAATAAAGTCGCCGCCCTGATTCTCGTTTGGCGCCTTAAAGAAATGGTTAAAGCCTACATCGTAAAGCATGGCTGATGATGCAAAACTGCCAATGTGACCGCCCAGTTCCAACTCTTTTTTCGATGCGCGCAATACGATCATCAATGCGTTCCAGCGAATTGCTGCGCGAATGCGCGCTTCGATGGTCAAATCGCCTGGCATTTTTGGCTCTTGAGCAGCAGGAATGGTATTGATGTAGGCGGTAGTTGCATCATAAGGCAAATGCGCACCGCTGCGACGTGCTTTATCAATAAGTTTTTCGAGTAAATAGTGGGCGCGTTCTACGCCTTCCTCTTCTAAAACCGACTCAAGCGCATCAATCCACTCTTTAGTTTCTTGAGGATCTACATCTTGGTGCATCATATCAGACATGGTGCCATCCTATTTTTTTGCTTATATAGAAAATCCTCCCTTAGCTGTGCTTATCATTTTATAAGCGCTAAAAGAAGGAAAACTAAATTACGTTGTACTCACAGTGACCCAATCTGGCTCACCTGCGTTTTGCAGTGGCACAGGTTTTCACCCGACCAGCCTCTGCGAATGAATAGTTACCTAACCCTTGCTGTACAAGCTGCGGTCAAATAACTAGATTTCTAATCGTCGCAATGCGCGTTGTACACGAGTATCGCGTTGATTAATTGTCAATAGCGTTTTTTCTATAAACGCCAAATGCGTGTTACATGCTTGCCTTGCCGCTTCCGGATCCCGTGATGCTATGGCCTCGACAATTTCTCGACGTTGCTTGGCAATATCTTCAACCGCTTCTGGGTGGGCGGCCAGCATGTCTAAATTTCGTTCAATATTATCAACCAGCATGGTTTGCATGGTGCTCATTACATGCAGTAGCACCATGTTGTGAGAAGCGCGCGCCATAATGATATAAAACTGGCCCAGAGCTTCTGCCTGTGCGCGCTTGCTTTCCCTCGCCTTAGGCATAGGTAAGTCGTTAAGCGCTTGTTTTAACGCATCATAATCTTCGGGTTGCCCACGAAGTGCTGCGTAATACGCGGCCATACCTTCTAGCGCGTGACGAAACTCCAACAGGTCAAACTGCGTCTCGGGACGTTGGCTGACTAAATCCATAAGCGGATCTTTCATCGCCGCGTTCAGGTTGCGGTTAACAAAGGTTCCACCGCCCTGTTTGCGTTCTACCAAGCCGCGAGCTTGTAGATTACCGATAGCCTCTCGTAGTGAAGGACGAGAAACGTCAAACTCCAATGCCAACTCTCTCTCCGGCGGTAGCTTTTGCCCAGCCAAAAGAGACCCGTCCAGAATCATCGACTCAAGTTGCTCAGTGATTACATCAGAGAGTTTTTTTCGCTGCTGACGCATGCGTAATACCGTTCCTTTCCATCTTGGTGATTTTCAGTTTATTTCTCGTGTGAATGTAAAAAATAATCACAAGAAATTTAATCACACCGCCAATTGGTAATACCATTTTACCTATACAGTTTAAGCCAGATCGATTTCTAGGTAAATACTCACAAGCATAGCAAAGCTGTAACGAATTGCTGTGTGTAAACCTTTATCGTTGAATTTGTTAAGAAAAGTGAAGTAGTTAAAACTGGTCTGATGAGAAAAGTGTGGTGCGGAATTTGAGCTAAAGCGCTTGATCTGCATACAATTTACAAATAAACCAAGCGCCTCAGTAAAGGTAAATGTTAAAAATGGTAGTTATGCCAGGCTACCTACCAAGGTAAGCGCAGAGGTAATGACCAAGAGAAAAATAACATTGCGCTTGGCAAGTTTGACCAACACCTTTGGTTCCACTGCTGCATTTTCAGCCTGTTCAGCTAGCTCTTCCGGGGTAAGCATTTCCGCTTTGGATGAAATTTCAGTCAGTACATCGTAGGCTGAGACATCAAAACGCAAGGCATAGTTTACCCACTCTGGGAGCGCTCTTGAGAAATGGCCCATCATCAGCATGCCCAGTGCCGTGATCCGAACAGGAAGGTAATCGAGTGCAAACATCAACCTACCCGCACTGGCTTTTAATGGGTGATTGGCACTACAAAGCGCCTCTGTTGTACTGCGACTAAGACAATAGAAAAGCGCACCTGGTGCACCAAAGCCAATAAACCACAACATCACCGCTGCGTAGTGTTGATAGTTCAACCAAGTCAAATGCTGACCAAAACTTTTCCCTTCTGCTGTCGCACTACCATCACTTTCGTTGATGCTACCGCAATGACCCAATTGGTCTGTGTACATGCTACACGCTTGCAAATCGTTGCGCTCTGCTGCGTTTAAAAAGCACTTGTAGGTTGCTCTAAGTGCCGGGCATCCTATGCAAATAAACAAAACGATACTTTGTTCTACGAAAGTAAAAAATGCCCCCAATAGCCAATACTCCACTGCGGCTAAAGCAATTGCGGGTGCGAGTAACAGTGTATAAAGTGTGGAAGCGCTACTGTCGTCTTCGAGCCACTTCTTACCAAATAAGAATTCCCGATACTGACTCGCATACTTCTCTATATGCCAATGGGGCGTTTTAGTAATAAGTCGTTCAAGACTTAATACCAGTAATAAACTCATTAACATCATGGGTGATAATATTCCTTATCTAGCACCTAATACGTGCTTCAAACCTGTTCTAAACCTTGCCCAATCAAAAGCGTGTCCGGGGTCAGTTTTTCTGCCCGGTGCTATATCATTATGGCCTACAATACGCCCTAAAGTGATCCGAGGATAGCGCTTAATAATAAATTCACATACCTGCTTCAACGCGTCGTACTGAGCATCAGTGTACGGCAAGGAGTCTGTTCCCTCCAACTCAATACCAATAGAATAGTCATTACATCGATGGCGACCTTGAAAACAAGACACCCCTGCGTGCCACGCTCTGTGTTCAAAAGGAACAAACTGCTCGATTTCTCCGGTGCGGTAGATAACACAGTGTGCTGATACCCGAAGCCCTGCAATCTCTTTATAAAATGGGTGGCCATCTGGGTCCAACTTACCGGTAAATAAATCGCGAATACCAGACGTACCGAACTGACTAGGAGGCAGTGAAATATTGTGGATCACCAATAAATCGATGCTCTCACTTTCCGGCCTGGCGTCATAGTGTGGACTGGGTATAAATGTGGCTTTCTCGAAAAGCACCATAACAATTGATTTTTCATTGTTCGACTACATGTTTTAAAGTGTGACATCTCAGCACTTAACATTGCAAGACATCTGCACAGTCCAATATTGAGAAGTGCGCGTAAAAACTAACCTACTGAAGGTTGATGTGACAGCCCTAAACCGTTGGGCAGAAAAGAGGTTTTAAACATGAATGAGCAGCAAGACTCTGCACAATCGACGGGGAAATGGATGGTCGCACTTGCCTGGATTTGCGGGTTCGGTTTATTAGTCTACGTTTTCTCAGGGCTATTGGAGAAGCAAATTAACCCCAATAGCGAACCACAATCACAGCGTATTGGCTCACAAACTGAGGTGCGCTTAAAGCAAAATCGCCAAGGCCATTACGTAACTACCGGTTATATTAATGGTGAGGAAGTGGTCTTTCTGGTCGATACCGGTGCAACCGATGTGGCCGTTCCCGCCCACTTGGCAGGACGACTTCAGCTGCAAGCTGGTCGCCAAGGACTGGCGAGTACTGCAAATGGCGTAGTTCGCGTAGCGCAGTCAACCATAGATACACTCCGCATTGGCGATATTGTAGTGCGTGATGTTAAAGCAAATTTAAACCCCGGAATGAAAGACGACCATATTTTGCTCGGAATGAGTGTTCTGCGCCAATTAGAGTTTACTCAGCGCGGAGATTGGTTAATATTGCGTACCCTTTAATAAGACAATAGCGATGAAGATGACATCACCAGACATGCTAGCGATACGCGAACAAGTATCGGCGGCACTTAAAGAAGACCTAGGCGGAGAGCTCAATGCATCGTTAGATATCACCGCCAATCTGATTGATAGCAAGGTAAACGCGAGTGCAACTATTATTACCCGTGAGCCGTGCGTAATTTGTGGTGTAGCCTGGGTTAACCAAGCATTTGCATTAATCGATGATTCTATATCTCTTACCTGGCACGTGAAAGATGGAGACAAAGTCGAAGCCAATACCACACTAGTTAGTTTAACTGGTGCTGCACAAGGGATCCTCACCGCTGAGCGGACTGCACTAAATTTCCTTCAAACCCTCTCAGGCACCGCAACCGTTACTGCGTCATATGCAGCCCTTCTCGCCAATAGCAACACTAAAATTTTAGACACGCGAAAAACACTGCCCGGTTTACGACTTGCGCAAAAGTACGCCGTGCGTTGTGGCGGTGGCCAAAATCATCGGGTTGGTCTCTTTGATGCTTTCCTTATCAAAGAGAATCATATCTTTTCCTGCGGTGGTATTGAGAACGCGGTAAAACGCGCCCGTGAAACCATGCCTGACAAGCCTGTGGAAGTGGAAGTAGAAAACCTCGATGAACTACAACAAGCGCTATTGGCAGGCGCAGATATCGTCATGCTGGACAACTTTAGCAATGAACAGATCCAACAGGCAGTAGCGCTCAACAAGGGGCAATGTAAACTGGAAGTATCAGGTAACATTACTGAGGAACGGTTAACATCGCTATCGAAACTAGGGGTTGATTATATCTCTTCAGGTGCATTGACAAAACACGTACAAGCCATTGACTTGTCTTTGCGAATTACTCTAGAGTAGGGTTATTCTTTAGTGAACTGTCAACGTTAAGTGGGCAGTTCACGCCTTGTCGTCATCACTTCGTTTTGCCGCATTGTTAACGACCATCTAGGTCATGCTTCTCACTCTTATCCGTTCTTCTGTGTTTCTGCCTGTGTATGCTCTGCCATACGTTCAACCAGTGAGAATCGATTACACTAAAGTTCAATGATATAGCGCTCTCGGGGCGAGTAACTGCACCTGATACTGACAAAGTCAGACATAGGTATATCCCCGAATACTTGTCACGTTGAGGAAAGATTCTATACTGAAAATCAAGTACCCGGGACGTTGTGAACGGCTCTGGTATAAACGTCAATTTGAATTACATTTAAACTTAACGTGTTATACACGTCCCGGAGAAAACCATGATGAACATGAGTACTAAAAAACAAAAGGGCTTCACCTTAATCGAACTAATGATCGTTGTTGCAATTATCGGTATTCTTGCCGCTATCGCGCTTCCTGCTTACCAAAACTACACGCAAAAAGCGAAATTCACAGAAGTGACTAACGCAACTGCAGCAGCAAAAACTGCCGTAGAAATCTGCTATGCATCAACGTCTGACATTACTGCCTGTGACCAAGGAGCAAACGGTGTTCCTGTTACCATCGCCGCTGACGCTGATACCGTTGGTGTAACAACCGCTGACGGTGTGATCACAGCAACAGCTTCAGGTAATTCTGGTCTGACTGACGGTGCTAACGCAGCTACTTATGTTATGACACCTAACATCGAAGAAGGTCGTATCAGATGGGGTACTGCTTGTACACCAGCAACACTTTGCTAATCCAGTCTTTTACACAAAAAGCCCAGTTTTTACTGGGCTTTTTGTTCTTACGACTCACTAGAACGTAGTGACCTTTGCGTTACATTTTTCGTTTATTCCAAATAACTATTGGATTGAACGAGGCGCAAAGGTCAATATATTCTAATTACACATAGTTGGTGCAATGGCTAAATCGGCAATTACATTCACGTGGCAAGGTAAAGACAGACACGGTCAATCCCGCAAAGGTGAAATATCAGCCACTTCTTTGGCTGAAGCTAAAAATCTGTTACGGCGACAAGGTATTTCAGCCAATCGCGTTAAAAAATTGGCTAAGCCTTTATTCGGCGGTGGTCAGAAAATTACACCTGCTGACATCTCCGTCATTTCGCGCCAAATTGCCACTATGCTGGGCGCTGGGGTAACACTTATTCAATCATTAGAAATGATTGCGCAAGGCCATGGTAAACCCAGCATGCGAAAACTGCTGAGTGAAATAACAGACGAAGTAAAATCAGGTAACCCATTGTCTTCGGCGTTGCGCAAGCACCCGCTTTATTTCGACGATCTATATTGCGACTTGGTTTATACCGGTGAACAATCGGGTGCCTTGGAAACCATTTACGACAGGATCGCCACCTACAAGGAAAAGGCGGAGGCGTTAAAGTCTAAAATTAAAAAGGCCATGTTTTACCCGATTGCGGTACTTGTGGTAGCGTTCATTGTAACCACCATTCTTTTGATCTTTGTGGTACCCCAATTTGAGGAAATCTTCAGTAGTTTTGGTGCTGAACTTCCCGCCTTCACCCAATTTGTTTTAGCCATTTCCCGATTTGTACAAGACTACGGAATTTTTATAGCAATAGGATTGGGCGGCGCTGGATATATGTTTATGCGCACCTACAAGAGAAGCCAAAAGCTGCGTGACAAAGTAGACAGAAACTTACTAAAAGTACCGGTTATTGGAGAAATACTAAAAAAAGCCAGTATTGCCCGATTTACCCGCACTCTGGCCACCACATTCGCAGCAGGGGTCCCCCTTATCGGCGCTTTGGAATCAGCTGCGGGCGCATCAGGTAATGCCGTTTATCGCGAAGCCATTTTATATATACGCAAGGAAGTGGCGGGAGGCATGCCCATGTATATCGCCATGCGAGCCACACAGGTATTCCCTGATATGGTGACGCAAATGATCGCTATTGGTGAAGAGTCTGGCGCAGTAGATGAAATGTTAAGTAAGATCGCAACCATTTACGAAGCCGAAGTTGACGACATGGTAGATGGTTTAACCAGCTTATTAGAGCCCATGATAATGGCTGTACTTGGTGTGGTTATTGGGGGCTTAATTGTGGCCATGTACCTCCCTATATTCCAGATGGGTAACGTGGTATAAATTAGCGCAACAATGAGCACTTCGCCTGTATCGTTTAAAGGGTGAACCTCCTATAACAATAATTGAAGAATTCAGCTATCCATGGAAGCAATAGTAACGCTTAGTCAAATTTATCCCGCCTTTTTCTATGGTGCCGTGTTTGTAGTTAGCCTAATGGTAGGTAGCTTTTTAAATGTTGTAATTTACAGGCTACCTATCATGATGGAGCGAAGCTGGAAAAACGAATTTCAACACTACTTTGGCGACACTGAAAACAATAATGACATTCCCACAACGAATGTCCAAATTGAGCCGTTTAACCTGGTAAAGCCTGATAGTACGTGCCCGCAATGTGGTCACCGCATACGCGCTTGGGAGAATATTCCCCTGCTAAGCTATCTTGTATTAAAGGGCAAATGTGCTAGCTGTGAAGCGCCCATTTCAATACGTTACCCCTTTGTTGAATTACTGACCGCCATTGCATGCACTTTTGCGGCATTCCGGTTTGGTGTGACGCCTCAAGCGCTTTGGGCGGTATTATTTACCTATGTATTGATTGCCTTGCTCTTTATTGACTTGGACAAAATGTTACTGCCTGACCAGCTTACCCTTCCCCTGCTATGGTTAGGGTTACTGCTAAGTACACAAGAAGTATTTATTGGTACAACGGATGCCATTATTGGTGCTGCAGCGGGCTATTTAAGCCTGTGGTCGGTGTATTGGTTGTTTAAATTAGCCACTGGCAAAGAAGGTATGGGGTACGGCGACTTCAAACTACTAGGCGCGCTTGGTGCGTTTATCGGGTGGCAAGGGCTCCCCGTTGTCATATTGTTGTCGTCATTTGTGGGGGCAGTCGCAGGGCTTCTTATCATGTTTATCCAAAACAAAGGTAAATCACTGGCCATTCCTTTTGGCCCCTACCTAGCTGTGGCCGGGTGGATAACCTTGTTATACAAAGACAGTATTATCTTGGCGTACTTAAATTTAGTACTATGACCACATTGAGTTAAACAACAACTATAAGTGTTTGATGAAAACAAATAACAGTCACTATGTAGTAGGGTTAACCGGCGGAATTGGCAGTGGTAAGTCAGCAGCCTCTAGCTGTTTTGAAACCCTAGGCATCGACGTTGTCGATGCCGACGAGGTTGCGCGTGATGTGGTCGCCATTGGCACTGAAGGCCTAAGACGCATAGCGGAACATTTTGGCCAAGCCATCCTATTGAAAGATGGAAGCCTAAATCGCGCCGCCCTAAGAGATCAGGTCTTTGCCAACCCACAGCACAAAGATTGGTTAAACAATCTACTTCACCCACTTATTCGCGCACGAATGGTGTCGCTGATAAACCAATCTACCAGTCCGTACTGCATACTCTCGGTTCCACTGCTGATTGAGAATAAGTTAACCAGTATGTGTGACCTCGTCGTGGTAGTGGACTGTCCTGAAGACATGCAATTAACCAGAGCAATGAAGCGGGATGGTAGCTCCGTAACAACGATAAAAAATATTATGGCCACTCAAGCAAGTCGCGAAGCGCGTTTAAACGCCGCTGACGAAGTACTGGACAACAGTACCAGTCTTGAAAATTTAGTGAAACAAGTAGAACAATTACACCAAAAGCTACTCGCTAAGCTTGACGGCATTTAGGTATTAGTAGCCCGTTGAGCACATAATTCAAAAGGGCGCGATAATAATGAAAGGTGTCAAGTGCCGCGGCGATTTTGAAACTTTTTTGACCAAATAACGTCAAACTTACCATTAGATTGCTTCTAGCACTTGGCTTACACACGCCGATGCATTAGGCTCTAGCCTTAAGTTTATGTGTTTTAAGGATATCCATGAGTAATGCTGTTTTTGAATTTCCTCTAAAGGAAAAAGTACGCAACTATTTACGCGTAGAACAGCTGCTTGGGCAACTTAAAATTACCGCTAAAGCGGACCATACCCATCTGCAACTGGTGTTTTTTGAGCAGCTATTTGCTCTGTTAGATTTAATCGAGCGGCTCGATCTCAGATCTGATCTCAGCAAAGATCTCGATGCCCACGAAAAGAACTTGGTGTACTGGTCTAAGCACCCCAAAATAGATAGCACTGCCCTAGAGCATGCGCTAAAAACGGTGCTAACCTTAAAACAAAAGCTGAAAACCGATAGACGTTTCAGCAGTTCATTAAAAGATGACAAACTGTTAAGTGCGATCCGCCAACGATTTGCCATACCTGGAGGAGCGTGCAGTTTTGATTTACCTAATCTGCATTTTTGGTTACAGCAACCGCTCGACCAGCGTCAATCGGACATAGCGCAATGGCTCGACACTCTCAGTTTACTTGACGATGCCATTACGGTGAGTTTGTCTTTTATTCGCGAGCGAGGGCAGTTTATTGCTGTTGTGGCGGAAAACGGTTTTTACCAAGGTGCGGCGGAAGATAAAAACGAACTTATCCGAGTAAAGTGTCGCGTGGATCAAGGATACTACCCTACCCTCAGTGGCAACAAATACCGCTATGCCCTACGCTTTATGCAATTTGCTCCTGAAGATGGGCAAACGGGTGCTATGGAAAGTGATATTCAATTTCAACTTGCCGCCTGTTAATTCCCCCCCTATTAATTAATAACCATGGTGCATTGGAGTCTAATGTGGAAGTAAAGTGTCCAATCTGTTCAAAACAAGTCGTATGGTCCAAGGACAGTCAGTACCGTCCTTTTTGCAGTAAAAAGTGCCAGCTTATCGATTTAGGTGAATGGGCCGCAGAAGACAGAAAGATAGCGGGTAAACCCGCCGAAGACGCGACGCCTAAACACATCGATGTTGAAGAGATAGAAGCAATGCTTGCCCAACAGAGTGAAGACTTCTTTAAGCACTAATCCTTTGACCGTATTCTTGTTGTAATGCGCCCTGGCTTTTCACGATGCTAGAAGGCGTCCCTTCACCGTATATCGAATATTTAATTCGATGTATTTTCGCCCTGACTTGTCTAGTGTAGTATGTTTTGCGTATGGTATTGGCGTCATCTTACATGGCCTAATCAATAATCACACTCACCCTTGTTTAGCGAACTTACTTTTTAAAAAGGAATCTTGATGGTTAATTCTATCGCGCTCATCGGAGGTACCCACGGCAATGAAACCAGTGGTATTCAGCTTATTCGAAACTGGCAAGATTTCGGTTTGCCAACGCGATTTGATGAACTTAATGTCTCGTTAAATATTGCCAATCAGGCAGCGATTGATGCCAATGTCAGATTTATCGATGAAGATCTCAATCGCCAGTTTACCTTTGAGCGACTGGCGACACCCAATAATGCAAAAGAAGCACTGCTGGCACAGACGCTCAATCAAAAGTTTGGTCCCAAAGGTGAGTCAAATACCGATTTCGTGATTGATATTCACAATACTACCAGCGCAATGGGTGCGACTCTGATTATTCTAGAAGCCGATGAGTTTCATATCAGTCTCGCGCGCTACGTAAAACACCAGATGCCCGAAGCCAATATCCTACTTGAAGATGAAAAGCCCTATCTTGAGCACGCCTATTTATGCACGACAGGTAAGCGAGGCGTCATGATTGAAGTAGGTGGTCAGCCTCAAGGCGTATTGCGCGAAGACGTGTATTTACTGACAGAAGCGATGGCGGAAGCAGTGCTCGATTTTTGTGTAGCATTCAATAACGGTACCCTAGCGACGGTACAGTTACCCGAATGTGAAGTCTTCAGACTGGGGGAAAATATTACCTTTCCATTAGATGAAGCGGGCAAGCGCACAGCGATGATCCATCACGCCTTACAGGACAAAGACTTCGAGCCTTTGCTGCCAGGCATGCCAATATTTCGCACCTTTGACGGTCATGACATTACCTGGCAAGGCGAAAGCACGACTTACCCGCATTTTATTAACGAAGCGGCCTACTTTAAGCTTGACGTCGCGTTTGCAACGGCGCAAAGAATTGTACTGTAATTCCGGGCCTGTTGTTTGCTGAAGAGGTACGCAGCGAGATTCTTCGCCGTTTAGTCAAAGCGGTTATTTGAAGGTCTACTGAATTTCGTTGTTGTAAAAAAGCGGTATGGATATACCGCTTTCTAATACGTTATGAGTGGTTTTGTAGCGCGCGTATGATAGGGACATTCGCATCGGGAAAGTCTGCGTCAACCAGCTTAGATACGGCTACCCAACGGGATAGCTGTCCTTCCTTGCCATGAGGTTCACCGTCAAACTCGGTGACCCGATGCACATCCAGTTTTACCACTTTATCGCCATAATCATGTGTGATGACAATAACAGGCTCAGTGTCGCCTACTTCAATCCCAATTTCTTCATCAAGCTCTCTTTTGAGCGCATCAAGCACGGTTTCCGTAGGCTCGACTTTACCACCGGGAAATTCCCACTTACCGCCCTGATGGACGTCGTCAGGGCGAAGAGTAATGAATATCTCATCGCCGCGGGCAATAACACCCACAGCGACATGTACCACTTTCATTACTTCAATTTACCGTGGCACTGCTTGTATTTTTTGCCAGAACCACACGGGCATGGGTCGTTACGTCCCACTTTAGCCCCTTCACGCACCTGCGTACGTACTTTATCACTTGCCGCTTCCGGCGTGGCTGATGCGTCTTCATGTTCAAAATGCTTAGGCACATCATCTGCCTGACGACGTTGCTCTTCTACCTTCTGCACATCTTCTTCAGCCTGTACTTTTACGCGTGACAAAATAGTGATGACTTCTACTTTGAGGGCTTCAAGCATTTGAGAGAACAAGGCAAAGGACTCGCGCTTATATTCTTGCTTAGGATTCTTTTGTGCATAACCGCGAAGGTGGATACCTTGACGTAAGTGATCCATCGCTGCAAGGTGTTCCTTCCAGTGACTATCGAGGTTTTGTAGCATGACTGCCTTTTCAAACTGACGCAGCACTTGTTCGCCCACAATAGTTTCTTTCGCTTGATAAGCCTCGATCACATCGCCCAGAATACGCTCACGGAGCTTTTCTTCATATAACTTGTCGTCGTTTTCAAGCCATGTCTGTATTGGTAAATCTACCGCGAAGTCTGCTTTTAGGCGCTCTTCCAGACCCTTCACATCCCACATTTCTTCCAGAGACTGGGGAGGAATGTACTCGTCTACGACTCCGCTGATAACATCTTCGCGAATAGCGGCAATCGTTTCGCTAATATCGCCTTCATCAAGCAATTCATTACGCTGCTCGTAAATAACTTTACGCTGATCGTTTGCTACATCATCGTATTCAAGCAATTGTTTACGAATATCAAAGTTGCGACCTTCAACCTTGCGCTGCGCGTTTTCGATTGCGCGTGTTACCCACGGGTGTTCAATAGCTTCACCGCGCTCCATTCCCAAACGCTTCATCATGTTGCCCATTTTTTCAGAGGCAAAGATACGCATAAGGGCATCATCCAGTGACAGGTAAAAACGGCTTGAACCGGGATCACCTTGTCGACCTGAACGACCGCGTAGCTGATTGTCGATACGGCGAGATTCGTGACGCTCAGTACCAATAATATGTAAACCACCCGCAGCGAGCACGGCATCGTGGCTTTCTTTCCACGCGGCTTTCACTTTATCTATTTGCGCTTGGGTTGGGTTTTCAATCTTTTCAAGCTCGGCTTGCCAGTTACCGCCTAGTACAATATCCGTACCACGGCCTGCCATGTTGGTGGCAATAGTAACGGCACCAGGTTTACCCGCCTGCGCAACAATGTCGGCTTCCTGTTCGTGGAATTTAGCGTTAAGTACCTTGTGCGGAATTTTCGACTTTTTAAGAATGCGAGAAATCAGCTCAGAGTTTTCGATGGATACCGTACCTACCAAGGTAGGCTGACCGCGCTTAACACAGGCTTTGATGTCTTCAACGATGGCTTCGTACTTCTCTTCTGCCGTCAGATAGATGAGATCGGCCATGTCTTTGCGCTGCATAGGACGGTTAGTCGGAATGACCACCGTCTCCAAACCGTAAATATGGTTAAATTCGAATGCTTCTGTATCTGCGGTACCCGTCATACCCGCGAGTTTGTTGTACAAGCGGAAATAGTTCTGGAACGTGATAGATGCCAGAGTCTGGTTTTCGTTTTGAATACGAACCCCTTCTTTCGCTTCTACTGCCTGATGCAGGCCTTCAGACCAACGACGCCCTTCCATCGTACGACCTGTATGCTCATCAACTATGACAATCTGATCTTCTTTTACGATGTAATCAACGTCTTTTGAAAATAGTTTGTGCGCGCGCAATGCTGCGTTGATATGGTGAAGAAGTGAAATGTTACCTGCGTCAAACAGCGATTCGTTTTCAGGTAGTAAGCCTTCCTGTTGCAAAATTTCTTCAACGTGAATTTGACCATGCTCTGTAAGGTGAATCTGCTTTGCCTTTAAGTCGATAGTGTAATCACCATCACCTTCCTGACCTTCTTCATCTTCTTTGTCTTGCTGGACTAGCTTTGGAATGATGGTATTAATGCGACGATAAAGCTCAGAACTGTCTTCTGCCTGGCCGGAAATAATTAGCGGCGTACGGGCTTCGTCAATTAGAATTGAATCTACTTCATCCACTACAGCGTAATTTAACGGGCGCTGAACTCTGTCTTGTGGGCTAAACGCCATGTTATCGCGCAGATAATCGAAACCAAATTCGTTGTTAGTCCCGTATGTGACATCTGCTTGATACGCTTCGCGCTTCTGCTGTGGTGACATACCTGGTACGTTACAACCAACCCGCATGCCTAAATAAGTGAAAAGCTGGTTACTCCACTCGGCATCACGACGGGCCAGGTAGTCATTCACTGTGACCACGTGAACCCCTTTGCCTGACAACGCGTTTAAGTATGTCGGTAATGTCGCAGTAAGGGTTTTACCTTCACCTGTGCGCATTTCAGATATTTTGCCTTGATGAAGCACTTGCCCACCCAACATCTGCACATCAAAGTGGCGCATGCCATATACGCGCTTACTGGCTTCACGCACAGTAGCAAACGCTTCGTTTAGAATATCATCTAAGGTTTCGCCTTTTTCTAGGCGGGCCTTAAATTCATCCGTTTTCGCTTTTAGCGCCTCATCAGAAAGCTTTTCATACTCTGCTTCCAGTGCATTGATGGCATCTACGTTTTTACGTAATTTTTTTAATAATCGGTCGTTTCTACTGCCGAATACTTTTCGAAGGATGCTTGCAAACATTAGCTTTTTTATTCCACTACTTGTCGAGACGCCGCACAATGTGCACAGCTCAATTAAACTAAAAACACAGCATTATAAAACGCGGTGTTTTACGATGAATTACTTACCTGGCTGCTACCCGATTTATTTTTTATAAACGTAAGGTAGAGGATCGACTTGTTTACCGTTTCTTATTACTTCGTAGTGAACATGTACACCCGTCGAGCGACCGGTGCTGCCCATAGTGGCAATGGGTTCCCCTTTGGTAACCACATCACCTATTGAAACAGTGAGCGTTTCATTGTGCCCATACCGGGTTACAAAACCGTCACCGTGATCAATTTCTACTAGTTGGCCATAGCCATAACGTTCGCCAGCCCAGGTCACAATACCTGCTGCTGTTGCAATAACGTTTTCCCCAGCTTCACCCGCAAAATCCAAGCCTTTGTGCATGGTTTGTTTGCTAGTAAATGGGTCGGCGCGCATACCAAAATAAGACGACAACCATCCCGATTCTATCGGACGACCAGATAATTGACTCTGTTCGTGGATATGGTGACCCCTAACCAAACTTTCAAGCATAGACAGTTGTTGAGACTTTAAATCAAGAGATTGCTCGAGCTTGGCTATTTCGTGAAGAATGGGAGAGTCTTGGAGGTTATCCGGCATCGATACCGGTACGAAAGCGTCCAGGTCAGCCGCTGACATACCTAATTCTGTTGCAATTTGCTTCCCTTTCTCATCAAGTAAATTGGCTTGAGCTGACAACTCAGCCACATGAGAAAGTAAAGCTTGAAGTTTATTTGTGGTTTCTTGCTTGAGCGCTTCAACATCCGTTTGCGTGTTGTTCACTTCGGTCTGCGCTAAACGAACGCGGGCAATATCTTCAGATACAGATTCTGTCGACCGGCTCGACACTAACATAAAAATAGACGAGAGCACGGTCGCGCTCACCAGTGTACGAACACTGATGCTGTGCCGGTAACGTTTATTTTTTCCAGTTAGTGTAATTGTAAGTTTCATACCACGAAGAAAAGTGTTCTTTTCACACCAGCGTTTTATGTTGTTTTGGCCGAGGCCAAAATACGTTTTTATGCCGCTAGAGTGAAATTTATCTCATTATTTTGGCTACTGTATCATTAATTTCAGTATTTGCCATTACGAAAAAAAGCCGCCCGTTAGGCGGCTTTTTAAAATTCTTATGCTAAGACTGGCTGAGCGTAACGAATTGGGGCAGTTTCCTGCGAGTCGTATGTCACGTACTCCCAGCAATCTTTCTGCGCCAAAACAGCATTCAGAAGCTTGTTGTTAAGGCCGTGCCCGGTTTTATATGCACGCAATTCACCGATTAGGCTATGTCCGCCCAAGTACAGATCGCCAATAGCGTCTAGGATTTTGTGCTTTAAAAATTCGTCGTCGTAACGCAGGCCTTCAGGATTCAATACCCGAAATTCGTCAAGTGCGACCGCATTTTCCATGCTACCACCAAGCGCGAGATTATTCGCATTCATGTACTCTAAGTCGCGCATGAAACCAAATGTACGTGCTCTACTCACCTCATTTACATACGAGCATGAGTCAAAGTCCATCACCATATGTTGACGGGTTTGACTGATCACTGGGTGGTCAAAATCAATTTGGAAATCAACGCGGAAGCCGTCATACGGAACAAGCTCTGCCCATTTGTCGCCATCTTCTACGCGAACAGGCTTTTTAATTCGAATAAATTGTTTAGGCGCATTAAGCTCTTCGATACCCGCAGATTGAAGTAAAAATACGAACGGGCTTGCACTTCCATCCATAATTGGCAGCTCGTTACTGTCGACTTCAATGATGATGTTATCGATGCCTAATCCGGCTAAAGCAGACGCCAAGTGTTCTACCGTTTGAATAGTCACACCGTCTTCATTATTTAAACACGTACACAGCATGGTATTCCCTACCGCGTTTGCACGGGAGAGAATGTCAACATGAGGTTCAAGGTCAACACGCCTAAACACGATTCCCGTGTTAGCAGGCGCAGGTCGGAGAGTCATTGTGACCTTTTCCCCTTTATGTAGCCCAATACCAGTTTCCTGAACCGGATGCTTGATTGTACGTTGTTTAATCATCTGCTTTAGCTTTTACCCTTAAAAAAAAGCGGTCGAGAATTATAGTGAGTTATCACTCACATGTCAAAACAGCCCCAGTAAGACCTCTGGCAAATTTACATAACTTTTCAATTTGTACACGCCTCAGCGCGGTAAATTAACCTAGTTAACTGCCTTTCGTGACATCTTACTCAATGAGTGAGACCACAAATGTGTATAATAATTCCCTACTTTCACCGAGCGCGATCAGTCAGCTTGCTTGCGCAAGAACGCAGGAATATCGAGATATTCCAAATCGTTATCCGGCTGAGCACTGTCATCTGCTTTAAGGGCTTGATTGCCTTCTGTACCGCCAACCGCAGAGCGAGATTCGCCAGTGTGAACTGTGCCATACTCTTTCGCAGGTTGTGTCAGACGAGAACCTTCAGAGCTTACCAAAGAAATATCTGGTTTACGCTCTGCGCCAATTCCCGTTGCAACTACAGTAACACGTAGTTCGTCGGTCATTTCCATATCGATAACCGTTCCCACAACCACAGTAGCGTTCTCTGAAGCAAACGCTTTAACCGCATTACCCACAGTTTCGAACTCGTCGATTGCGAAGTCTGGGCCAGCGGTGATATTCACAAGAATGCCGCGCGCACCTGACAAATCGATATCTTCTAGAAGTGGGCTGGCGATAGCTGCTTCTGCTGCTTCTTCTGCACGGTCAGGGCCACTTGCTGCACCACTACCCATCATCGCTTTACCCATTTCCGACATAACAGTTCGTACGTCAGCAAAGTCGACGTTGATAAGACCAGGGCGAGTAATTAGCTCAGCAATACCCTGAACAGCACCACGTAATACATCATTTGCTGCACTGAATGCTTGAAGAAGTGGTGTACCTGGACCCATCACTTTTAACAGCTTTTCATTGGGGATAGTGATTAACGAGTCTACGTTGTTCGACAATTCAACAATGCCTTGTTCGGCAAACGACGTACGCTTTTTACCTTCGAAAGGAAAAGGTTTAGTCACAACAGCCACTGTAAGAATACCCATTTCACGAGCAATCTTAGCCACTTCAGGCGCTGCACCTGTACCAGTGCCACCACCCATACCTGCGGTGATGAAAACCATATCGGCGCCGTCTAATGCCTGACGAATGGTTTCTCTATCTTCTTGTGCGGCTTCGCGACCAATATTTGGATCGGCACCTGCCCCCAAGCCCTTAGTCACACTTGATCCGATTTGCAAAGTGACATCAGCATGTGAACTACGCAGCACCTGAGCGTCGGTGTTCACCGCAATGAACTCCACGCCTTCAATACTTTGAGACACCATGTGTTCAACGGCATTACCGCCACCGCCACCAACACCGATGACTTTGATTACGGCTTCTTCGCCGTGACTATCCATTAATTCGAACATACTTACTCTCCGGTTGTACGTCTTTATCAACACTACGTCAGGTCATGTCAATAGGTTAATTGCATCCTGCTAACCACATTACCCCAACGATAGCGCCCCCAAATAAAATTAAAATTCACCTTTAAACCAGCTTTGCACCCGTTGAAACAAACTCTCACCGGTCTTTTGCGTACTGGATTTCTTATTATCAGATTGTACTTTGCCGTATTGCAGCAGTCCTACGACCGTTGCAAATCCAGCGTCATCAACATATTCAGACAAGCCTTTTACGTTGATGGGTTTGCCCACGCGCACGGGCATCTGGAACAGCTCTTCGGCAAACTCCACAGCACCTTCCATTTTTGCGGTACCACCTGTGAGTACGAGACCCGCAGCAATTTGCTCTTCCAGACCACTGGCACGAATTTCATCGTGAACCAGTTCAAACAGTTCCTGGTATCGAGGCTCTATGACTTCGGCCAATGTATGACGAGACATCACTCTAGCTGGACGTCCACCCACACTGGGCACTTCGATACTGTCTTCCATACTTACCATATCTTTTAATGCACAGGCATAATTAACTTTAATTTCCTCTGCATTACTGATTGGCGTTCTAAATATTTTTGCGATATCGCTGGTAATTTGATTGCCCGCAACGGGGATCACAGCAGTATGGCGAATAGCACCGTCAGTGTAAATCACCATATCCATGGTTCCACCACCGATATCTACTACACAAACACCTAATTCACGCTCGTCATCAGTCAGCACAGCATAACTTGAAGCCAGCGCCGAGAAAATAAGCTGATCGGCATTTAGCTCACAGCGTTCAACACATTTCACCATATTTTTGGCCATATCATCCGCACAGGTGATGATATGGGCATCGGCTTCCATGCGAACGCCTGACATGCCAATGGGGTTTTTAATCCCCTCTTGCACATCAATAGTAAACTCTTGCGGCAACACATGAAGTAAACGTCGTTCTGCAGCAATTGGCACACTGCGCGCAGCATGGATCACATTATCCACGTCTTCCTGTGTCACTTCCTGATTGTTGATCGGCACCATGCCATTTTCATTTTGACATTTTACGTGGCGGCCAGAAATGGACATGAATACCGATGACACTCGACAGTCTGCCATTAATTCCATTTCGTTTACCGCGCGCTGTACCGATTTTACAACTAAATTCAAATCGTTAACGCCGCCTTTATCCATACCTTTAGAGGCATGTGTGCCCACGCCAACGATACTGATTTGATCGTCTTCTAGTAATTCACCCACCACAGCCTTCACTTGGCTGGTGCCGATATCTAGTCCTACAATCAAATTGCGTTCAGCAAGTTTTGACATGGTTTCCTTAGCTCTCTTCATCTGTGGTGTTGTCGTCCTTCCAGCCAACGGCAACCCCCGTGTCATAACGAAGGTCGACGTATTTCACCGCCTTCTCTTGTTGCGCCAGCAGCGGATATACATCAATAAATCGTTGTAATCTATCGATAAACTCCTGACGCCCTAAATTCAATTTAATGCCGTTTTTCAGCTGTACCTGCCAGGCAAATCGCTCGCTGAGCGACAATTCATCAATCGCCATATTTGTTGTAGCAATTAATGCATGCATGGCGTTGTAGCCTTCCAGTGCAGTTCTCTCACTACCACCTGGGCCGTACAGTCTGGGTAAATCCAGCTTAACACCTTCATCGTTGAAGGTATCCCCATAAGGGTTTAAAAGTAAATCTTCGTTCCATTTAGCAACGGGCTGTTGCTCAACCAAATAGATTTTTAATGTATTTGGCCACTTTTTGCGAACCGATGCGCGATATACCCAGCTCTGCGCTTCCACCAATTCGAACACTTCATTGACGTCTAGCGCGAAAAAGCTACCGGGCTGAGCTTTGCGAATCAATCGCTCTAATTTGGTAATATCGATATGCTGATACTCACCAGAAAAATCGATAACCTGTACCGGCATTTGCTGTTCATCGTACAAATACTGGTTAGCTTTCATGCCGCCAAATACTAAACCGCTCAACACCAACAACAAAAAGGCCACGCCAACCCACATTGCGCGTTTATTTTTTGCTGGCGCTAACTCGCCCGTGGTCGGTTTCGCTTTTGGCTCTGCCACGCCTATGTCCTGTCCGTGTCAATCGCGTCGTCAAAACTGGTCGACAGGATACGTAATACCAGTTCATCAAAACTTAACCCTGCCACTTTCGCCGCTTTAGGCACTAAACTTTTTTCCGTCATGCCAGGTACTGTGTTTGCTTCCAGCAAATAGAACTGCCGCTGGCTATCTTGCATAACATCAACTCTTCCCCAGCCGCTGCCTGAGATAGCATCGAATGCTCGAGAAGCGAGTTTCGCTAACTGAGCTTCCTGCTCATCAGACAAACCACTGGGGCAATAATATTCGGTCGTATTATCCTGATATTTCGCAGCATAATCGTAGAACGTGTGTGGAGTAGACATGCGAATAGACGGCAATGCCTGTCCCTGTAACACAGAAACAGTAAATTCAGGGCCGTCTATGTACTGCTCTAACAGGACTTGATTATCGTATTTAAAGGCGTCCTGAATGGCAGTTTCGAGTTGTTTAGCGCTTGTCACTCTCGCCATGCCAATACTCGACCCTTCTCTGGCCGGTTTTACCATGACTTCATTCCCCAATTTATCCATTATAGCGCTGCACTTACCAGCTTCAAAGTGCCTTTTATCAGCAATTTCATATTTTGCTGTAGGCAACCCCAAACTTTGCCACACTTGCTTTGTATGAATTTTGTCCATAGCAAGTGCTGAACCTAAAACGCGACTGCCGGTATAGGGAATTTTTAAGAACTGCAATGCCCCTTGCATTGAGCCGTCTTCTCCCCCTCTGCCGTGCAACATAATAAGAGCGCGATCAACATTCAATGCGAGTAAATCTGTTAATGGCCGCTGTGAAGGGTCAAATGCGAACGCATCTACTCCTTGGCGCAGTAAAGCACTAAGCACAGCGTTACCCGAATTAAGCGACACTTCCCGTTCGGCAGAATCGCCACCAAGTAGCACTGCTACTTTGCCATACTCCTGAGGAGAGTGAGTACTTACGATAGGCGTTGACATATTATTCACTGTCCTCCAACAACGACGATGGCTCTAGTTCATAGCGCGCGAGTAGTTTGGCTATTTGACCAATATTGCCTGCCCCTTGGGTCATCACAATATCGCCGTCTTGCATAATGTTCGCTAAGATGCCGGGCAAGGCGTCTTTGTCTCCTACGTAGACAGGCTCAATTTGTCCCCGCTGCCGTATTGAGCGACACAATGATTTGCTGTCAGCGCCTTCTATCGGCTGTTCACTTGCTGCGTATACATCCAGTAACAGCAAAGCATCGACACTCGATAACACATCGACAAAGTCTTCATAAAGATCCCGCGTACGGGTAAAGCGATGAGGTTGATAAATCATCACCAGCCGCTTATCTGGCCAGTTTGCCCGCGCCGCTGCGACAGTTGCTTTCACTTCTGTCGGATGATGGCCATAGTCATCCACAAGGCAAACTTGCCCTTTGCTCGTCTGGAAAGTACCAAGCTGCTCAAAGCGACGACCTATACCGCCAAAACTTGCTAATGCACTTACGATAGCGTCATCATCAATACCTTCATCAGTCGCCACCGCAATAGCCGCCAGGGCATTTAACACATTGTGATTACCAGTGAGATTAAGGGTGATGTCTAACGGTTCACGATCAGGGCGGATGACAGTAAAATTCGCCTTGCCAAATGACAGTGTCACGTTTTCAGCGCGAAAGTCGTTATGTGCTTCGAAACCATAGGTAATGATGCTTCTACCAATGCGAGGTCGAATGTCCTGTATATTGGCATCGTCTCCACACACGATCGCCTGCCCGTAAAAGGGCAAGTTTGATAAAAAGTCGACAAAGGTATCTTTTACTTTGGAGAAATCCCCGCCATAAGTATCCATATGGTCGGCTTCAATATTTGTCACTACCGATACCATTGGCTGCAGATGTAAGAACGAGGCATCACTTTCGTCTGCTTCAGCGATTAAATAACGGCTTTTCCCTAAACGGGCGTTAGTGCCAGCACTATTTAACAAACCGCCAATGACAAAAGTGGGGTCGTATTCCGCTTCCGCGAAAATGGTCGAAATTAGGCTAGTGGTCGTGGTTTTACCATGGGTGCCCGCGACAGCGATGCCATGTCTAAAACGCATGAGTTCAGCGAGCATCTCTGCCCGTCTAATTATCGGAATACGCTTTTCCCGCGCTACGATAACTTCAGGATTTTGTTCATTAATGGCACTGGACACCACGATGACATCCATGCCTTCCACGTTTTGCGCACGATGGCCAATTTTGACATCTGCACCTAGCTCACTTAAGCGTTGTGTCATTGGCCCTGCTTGAATGTCAGAGCCTGAAATTTCATACCCTTCGTTGAGCAGTACTTCAGCAATACCGCCCATACCGGCACCGCCAATGCCGATAAAAAAAATTTTATTTACCCGACGCATTTGCGGGCTTTCAAATGGGGTTTTAAATACCATTAGTCCCCTACTCCTACCACACTTTTTATGTGGCTTACTACTTGTTCTGTGGCTTGCGTTCTTGCACATGTTTTTGCAAGTTCGCCCATTTTAAGACAGTCTTGTGGGTGTTGTAACCACTGACGCACTGCCTGCCCTAGGTTTTCTTTAAGGACTGATTGCGCAATCATTAAAGCAGCATTTTGCTTAACCAATGATTGTGCATTTTTTGTCTGATGATCGTCCACCGCGTGAGGCAGAGGAACGAAAATAGCCGCTCTACCTGCAGCTGCGACTTCACTTACTGTCAATGCTCCCGCGCGACAAATGATAAAATCGGCCCATTCATAGGCGCCAGCCATATCATCAATAAAATCACTCACGGTAACGGTATCCATATCAGCACCTGCAGTTTGATAGGCGCGTTCAACGCTGCGCTTGTTTCCCTTGCCACATTGATGCCTGATATTTAGTCCAGCGAGTCCACTACAGGTGTTAGGTACTGTTTCATTTAGGATTTGTGCACCAAGGCTGCCGCCCACCACCAACATATTCAAGTGAGTCGATTGTCCGATAGATGATTTAGGCTTAACCGCTAAAATATCGTCGCGAACGGGATTGCCGACAGTATGCACGTTGTTTGCTACTGCTGAAAATTGTTCTTTAGCATCGTTAAAGCCAAGTAACACTTTAGTTGCCACTCGACTTAATAGCTTATTGGTCATGCCGGCGGCTGCATTTTGCTCGTGAATAATAACCGGTATACCTAATGATTTGGCTGCAATTCCGCCAGGGCCACTCGCATAACCGCCGAATCCAACCACAATATCGGGCTGGATCCGCTGAATGATGCGTCTGGCAGAAAACAAGCTTTTGACCAGCGCTACAGCACCACTTAGTCTGGCCGACAAGCCTTTTCCTCGCAGCCCTTTAACCGGAATATAATGAATGGGAATGTCGTGCTTAGGGACAACCTGAGCTTCCATTCGCTCTGCGGTGCCCAACCAATGAATGTCCCAGCCTTCGCGACGTAGCGAGGTAGCAACGGCGAGACCTGGGAATACATGGCCGCCGGTTCCTCCAGCCATAATTAGACAGCGCTTAGCCATTGTCAGCCTCCTGCGCCACCCTGGCGAGTATTGCTTTGATACCAGCTTTTCCTTCTATTTCTTCTGCGTTCTGTGACACTTGCGCTTTAGCGCTGTCTGTCGTTTTAGACTCATCCGGTGCGTTACTGTCTTTCGTTGTCTTTACGTCACTGGCTTTTTGACTTTGTGCCTTATTACTCGCTATGACACGCCTTTTACTGTCTTTTCTGCCGAGGGCTTGTACCCCATCTACGCGCAGTTCAAAATCAATACGAAGAAGAATGGCAACGGCAACTGACATCACAATCAGCGACGATCCGCCATAACTTACCAAGGGTAAAGTCAGCCCTTTAGTCGGCAATATACCCGCACTTGCCCCAATATTAACGGCAGTTTGAAAGCTAAACCAAATACCAATGCTGTAGGCCAAATAACCATCGAAAGCCCGACCTTTTTCAAGTGCTTTATTACCAATATTTAACGCCCGTAGCACCATCCATAAAATCAGTCCTAGTACGCCTAATACACCGACAAAGCCCAATTCTTCGGCTAAAATAGCCATGACGAAATCGGTATGCGCTTCGGGAAGAAACTCGAGTTTCTGCAGACTGTTACCCAGTCCTTGCCCAAACCAGTTTCCGCGACCATACGCCATTAATGATTGGGTTAACTGATAACCTGCACCAAACGGGTCTGCCCACGGATCCAAAAAAGATGTCACCCGTTTTAATCGATATTCTTCAAATACGATAAGCGCCACCACAGCCATTAATCCCACAAACACCAACGCGAAAAATTGCCATAAGCGGGCGCCAGCCAAAAATAGCAGGCCTATAGTAGTTGCAAACATAACCACGACTGTTCCCAGATCGGGCTGCAAAAGCAATAACATGGCGAGCACGAAGAAAACCACCAGAGGTTTAATAAACCCTTTTAGGTTTTCCGTGACTTCTTCGTAGCGACGTACCAAGTAGCCAGCAAGGTAGGCAAAAAAGAATAATTTTGCCGGTTCTGCGGCCTGGATTGTAATTGGCCCTATGGCAAGCCAACGTGTACTACCATTTACCGTACGCCCTACCAACAGTACTAGGATCAGCAACCCTATTGCAGCGAGCAGCAAATAGGGGTTGGTCATGCGCCAAAATTGCATAGGAAGTTGCAGCACAATCATCGCAGCAATGATAGCGCCGACGATATAAATCCCGTGACGAATGGCGAAGTAAAAGGGGTTATCGTGTAATCGGTCAGCAACGGGCATAGAGGCTGACGTTACAATGATCACGCCAATACTCATCAACGCCAGTGCAATTAATATGAGGGTGACATCATAAGAATGACTTCCCTGAGACGGGCTATCGTGACGTGCCGAAAACAGTTCGCTTAACTTAGTGGAAGCCGACATCATAACGCTGTCGCCTGTAAGAGTAATGCGTGTACTGCACGAGCAAATACATCACCGCGATGCATGTAATTATCAAACATATCAAGGCTGGCGCATGCTGGAGAGAGCAAAACGACGTCACCGTCTCGTGCCTCTTGACGCGCCTGAGCGACAGCTTCTTCCATAGACGATACGAGGGTAGTTGGGGCAAAACAATCTTTAAACTGTTGTGCATCTTTTCCCAATGCAAACACGTGAGTAACATGCTGGTTTAAATAAGGGGTTAAGGTGGCAAGGTTGGCACCTTTGGCGTCGCCGCCTGCGATTAAAATAATGTGACCTTCAGTAGTAGGCGCTAATCCTTCAAGCGCGGCTATAGTCGCGCCGATATTAGTCGCTTTTGAGTCATCGATATATCGCACACCCTCAATTCGCGCGACTTCTACGCAGCGATGGGGCGCACTATGAAACGATCCAATATGTTGAACAGCCGCTTCAGGGGATACACCTAATTCGTGACAAATCGCAAGCGCAGCCATCACGTTTAACACGTTATGCATGCCCGCCAAATGTATAGCTTGAATGGCGATTAGTGGGCGCTGATTAAACGCTATGTATTGTTTGCCTTCAACTGACTTAATCGAAAAACCCTTTGCACAGGCTCCCAAACCATACTCCAACACATTGTCGATAGTGGCTGCATGGCTTGTATCTGGCGAAATATGTATGCCATCGCGCCACACCACCGCTGACTGTGCGTGATTGAAAATACGTTGTTTTGCCTGAATGTAGTTTTCTAACGTGCCGTGACGATCTAAGTGATCATCAGAAATATTCAATATGGTGGCTGCGCACAATGGCAAAGTTGTGGTGGTTTCCAACTGAAAACTGGACAACTCCAATACCACCACGTCAACATCGCTATCCAATGCTTCTAATACGGGACGACCCACATTTCCCGCTTCAATACTGCTAACACCGCAGGCATTTAACAGGTGATTGACTAATAAGGTTACCGTGGTTTTACCATTAGAACCGGTAATGCCGACCAGCTTTTTAGGGTGGCGAGCACTGCGGTTTAATCGCGCAAATAACTCAATATCGCCAATAACTTCTACACCACACTCCTTCGCCAGCGCCACCTGCTCTATGGTAGGTGCAAGACCAGGGCTCAGTATCAGCGTATCGACGCCGTTGAAATACGCTTTAGTCACCTCAGAGGCAGTGACGACATCATCTTGCATAGTAGCCAGCAGGTCTTCCGGCAATGAAAACGTAGGCCGAGTATCAAACGCTTTTACTTTGGCATGTTGCGCTAATAAGAAACGTACACAAGCTTGTCCGGTCACCCCGAGGCCACCGACAACATAACTGTGCTCGTGTATATGATATGCCATTAACAATTATCTCAGCTTCAATGTTGCCAGACCCACCAGCACCAAAATAATTGAGATGATCCAAAAGCGCACAATAACACGGGGCTCTGGCCACCCTTTCAATTCATAGTGATGATGGATAGGCGCCATACGGAATATGCGTTGACCACGCAATTTATAAGAGCCGACCTGCAAAATGACTGATAGGGTTTCAATAACGAAAACCCCACCCATAATAATGAGCACGAGTTCCTGACGAACCAGTACGGCCAACACGCCTAATGTTCCGCCCAACGCCAACGAACCCACATCGCCCATAAATACTTGAGCAGGGTAAGTATTGAACCACAAGAAGCCGAGACCCGCTCCCACCATGGCTGTACACACAATCACCAATTCACTGGTCAGTGGTATATGGGGAATATTGAGATAGGCGGCAAAGTTCGCATTACCTGTCACATAAGCAAAAATGGCAAAAGCGCCGGCGACCAAAATGGTCGGCACAATAGCAAGACCATCTAAACCATCAGTAAGATTCACCGCGTTACTGGTGCCGACAATAGCGAAATAAGTGATAATGATGAAAAATGCGCCAAGTTGAGGAAACACCTCTTTGAAAAAAGGCACCAGCAAAGACGTTTCTGCACTTAACGTGGCACTGCTGTAGAGGTAAAACGCTACGCCAATGGCGACCACAGATTGCCAGAAGTATTTCCAGCGAGCTATTAGCCCTTTGGCGTCTTTGCGGATCACCTTTCTGTAATCATCCACAAATCCAATCACGCCATACGCGACCGTAACACCAAGGGTCACTAAAACGTAACGGTTAGTCAAATCAGCCCAAAGCAGTCCGCTTATCACAATTGCCGCCAATATGAGAAGCCCCCCCATCGTTGGGGTGCCGGATTTAGACAGGTGACTTTGCGGGCCGTCATCGCGCACGGTTTGCCCTATTTGCATAGTTTGCAAATATCGAATCATTTTGGGACCGATAAGAATAGCGATCAGCAATGCGGTCAGCGTACTGAGAATAGCGCGCAGGGTAAGGTAAGAGAAAACATTGAACCCTGAATCAAATTGCGTCAGCCAGTCGGCGAGCCAAATTAACATGCAATGCGCTCCCGACGACTATCAAGCTTTCCCAGCGCTGAGGCCTCTACTGCCTCTACCACGCGCTCCATTTTGGAGCTTCGTGAACCTTTAACTAAAATAGAAATATCGCGCTGATGTAACAACAAATCACTCTCCATCGCCGCTAGTAAACTTTCAACATCACTGAAGTGACCACTATTCTCACTGAACACCGCGCTGGCTGATTGGCTTAATACCCCCATGGTATACAAATAATCAATGCCCTTTTCCTTCGCGTATTCACCTACTTGTTCGTGGTAGTAGCGCGCTTTTTCACCCAGTTCTTTCATATCGCCTAAGACTAAAACAGTAATACCAGAGAAACTGCTCAAGGTATCAATTGCGGCACTGACAGACGCCACATTGGCGTTATAGGTGTCATCCAACAGCCTCACTTGCGCAGTCAGCTGCTTTACATTTAACCGGCCACTTACTTGCTTCATGGAAAGTAAACCATCGCGTACATTTTCTAACGTTGCACCGACTTGTAAAGTGAGCGCAGCGGCCACCAACGCGTTACCCACGTTGTGAACGCCAGGGATAGTTAATTGAATAGCCACTTCACCTTGTGGACAGACTAAGTGAAACGAAGCACAGCCATCCAGGCCAATCGTAATATCCTCGGCGCGAAAATCGGCGTGGTTTTTCTGATCCGGTGCAAACGTAAGTGTCTTGGTTTGCTTTAACTTACCAAGCCAAAAATCGGCAAACTGGCTATCTTGATTAACAATGGCGATGCCATCTTTACCTAAACCTTTAAAGATCTCGCTTTTTGCCCTTGCAACACCAAGAAGGCTACCAAACCCTTCTAAGTGAGAGGCGGCAGCATTCACAATCGTGGCCACATCAGGTTTAACCAGGTTAGTGGTATAAGCAATTTCGCCCAGGTGATTAGCACCCAGCTCCATAACGGCGAACTCGTGATGAGGTTCCAAACGCAACAGGGTTAACGGAACGCCGATATCATTGTTGAAGTTACCGTCTGTTGCCAGCACATTACCGCGGCGAGCCAGAATCGATGCACACATTTCTTTTACGGTCGTTTTCCCACTACTGCCAGTAATGGCAATAGTCTTAGGTGCCACTTCCGCTTTTACCGCGGCACCTAACAACCCAAGCGCCAGCTTGGTATCTTCCACCTGAATAACCGGTAAAGTGGTGTTGACCTCTTTACTGGCAATCACCGCACTGGCACCGGCTTTTTCCGCTTGTGCGACAAAATCATGCCCGTTGAAATTGGCCCCTTTGAGTGCCAGATACAACGCACCATCTTCTATGGTACGTGTATCGGTGCTCACGGCAGATATTGCGATATCTGCACCATTGTTAATCAATTTTCCGTTAACCTTGTCGGCTATCCAAGACAGCGTTGTTGTTATCATTTGCTGTACTCCTGTTGCAGTCGCGCCACCACTGCACGTTCGTTATAGTTAGTTTTATTGTTACCGATAATCTGGTAATCCTCGTGCCCCTTACCAGCCACGACGATAATGTCTTCTTGCGCGGCATGTGCTAAGCAATGCCGAATAGCACTTTCCCTATCTGGAATTGATATCGCATGCTCTCGTTTGACCAACCCTGCCATAATATCTTGTGCAATTGCCTCGGGGTCTTCACTTCGACTATTGTCAGTAGTGATAACAATGACATCTGCACCGCTTTCCGCTGCTTGCCCCATTAATGGGCGTTTTCCTTTATCGCGATCGCCGCCACAACCAAATACGCACCACACTTTTCCCGTAGTGTGGAATTTTGCACTGCGAAGCACCTTTTCCAGCGCGTCGGGGGTATGAGCATAATCCACCACAATATTTGCCGCTTTTGAAAGAGGGAACACTTCCATTCTTCCCGGCACGGGAACAATCGCATTTACCGCCTTTACCACATCATCGAATTGCTCACCTTCGGCCAGTAAAGTGGCTATAGCGGCAAGCACATTACTGATGTTGAATTTGCCAAAAAGCGGTAGTGAAATAGTTGCGCTACCCCACGAAGACGATAAGTCAAAACGACATCCAGCCGAATGATACGAGGCATTTGTGGCGAAACAATGGCGGACTTGAGGATTGTTGCGATAAAGGTGTGACATAGTGTCACTCTCTTCTTCGATGCCTATCCAAATCCGCTCAATCTCACTGCCCGCTTGCGCATCCCATTTTTGACTTTCACTGTCATTGGCATTGAGTACGACGGCGTTTAACCCTGGCTGGGACAGTAATAAGCGTTTCGCGCTACCGTAGTCGTCCATTGTGCCATGATAATCGAGATGATCTCGGGTCAAATTGGTAAAAACTGCAATATCTGTTTTGAGCGTACCAAGGCGCCCCTGCACCAAGGCATGGGAACTGGCTTCAAACGCCGTATGACGGACCTCTCCTTGCACAAACTCTGCCAACAAATATTGCATACGTATGGCATCGGGCGTGGTATTCGCTGCTGGCGTGTTGACCCAGTGTGTATCATCGCCTTCAAACACACTACTACCAAGCGTACCAATGCTTGCACTGCGTGTACCCAGTGCGTCCTTAAGCTGCGTAATCAGCTGGACTGTAGAAGTTTTGCCGTTAGTTCCGGTCACTGCCACTGTGGTCATTTTTTGGGCCGGATAATCGTAAAAAGCCGCCGCCAGAGCAGATAACATTTCGGGCAATTGATAAAGGGAAATAATCACACTGTGATCACGCATCTCCATTTGACCATGGGCATTTATGTCGTCGGTTTGCGCCAGTATGACTCTGGCGCCTAAACTGATTGCCTGGGGAATAAAATCCCGACCGTCTCGTTCATGCCCTTTTACTGCTACAAATATCAAGCGCGTGTTCACTTCACGGCTATCTAAGGTTAACCCTTCTACCCGAATATCAGGGGCATCAATACCGAATTTGGCCAACAAAGCCCGAATGCTTTGAACAAAGGCACTAACTACCACTTTGACCTCCTTTCAACAGGCGACTAGATGTAACTTGTTTATCATCAGGGGCAATATTCAATATATGTAGCGCACCGCCCATAATCGATGAAAATACTGGAGCTGCGGTGTCGCCGGCATGGTATAAATCCCCCCCCGGTTCATTGATAAGTACCACCGTCACTAAACGAGGATCAGACACAGGTGCAATCCCCGCAAAAATGTTCACATATTCCTCACCGTAGCCCCCTGCTACCGCTTTGCGGCTGGTACCGGTTTTTCCGGCCACGCGGTACCCAGGTACTGCGGCTTTGGTGGCCGTGCCGCCACGCTGGGTAACACTCTCCATCATCTGAACGATAGCATTGGCATTTTCTTCGCTAATTACCCGTTCAGCTTGTGCCTGCCATGCGGGCTGCTGAGGGGCTTTGATAATGTTCAGCGGAGTTTTAATTCCACCATTAGCCAGCGTGGCGTAAAGCCTACCAAGCTGCGCTGTGGTAACTGAGATACCATAGCCAAATGACAAGGTGGCCAACTCAAATTCGGACCACCGGCTACGCTCGTGGAAGATACCGCTACTTTCACCGGCCATATTGAGCCCAGTGTCACTCATTAACCCCATGTTGTAATAAGTGTCTAACATAAATTGCTTCGGCACAGACAACGCGAGTTTTGACGTCCCCATATTGGATGAATGTTGAATAATTTCCTCAAGCGTCAGTTCACCGTAATTCCGCGTGTCTTTGACCAGACTTCCCCCTAAGCGCATCCAACCCGGATGAGTATCTACGGCATCTTCAGGCTCTACTTCGCCAAATTCTAGCGCCGTAAGCACGGCTAAAGGTTTAAGCGAAGATCCTGGTTCAAATGCATCGGTGATCACGCGATTGCGCATTCTATGCGGAGAAATGTCATTTCTGTCGTTGGGATTAAAAGACGGCGCGTTGACCATGGCTAATACATCGCCAGTTTTCACATCAATAACAATGGCTGACGCTGAGCTGGACTGATAATAGATCATGGCTTCTTTGATGGCTTTATAGGCCAGCGCCTGTATGCGTTGGTCAATAGAAAGCTGCAAGTCACCCGCTTTTTCACCTGACGTAGTCTCTAGAATTTCAACCTGGCGACCTTTGGCATCCCGCCTTATTTTGCGCGACCCCGGCGTACCAGTCAGCCACTCGTCATACATCCGCTCAAGTCCTTCAACCCCTGAATCATCCACATCGGTAACGCCGATTAGCTGCGCCGACACTTCGCCCGTCGGGTAGTAGCGGCGGCTTTCACGACGCAGGTAAATACCTGGAATATCCAGTTTGTCTACGTATTCAGCCATGGCCGGTGACACCTGACGCTGTAGATAGACAAAACGGCGTTTTGGATTCGCGACTTTTTGTTTAAGTTCATCTACGTCCTGACGCAATACATCTGCCAGCGCTTCCCAACGGCGAGCTTCTTCAAATCCGTTGTTGTCGTGGATAACTTTTGGGTCTGCGTAAATGGCACGAACGGGCACACTTACCGCTAATTCAACCCCGTTGCGGTCGGTAATCAGTCCTCGGTAGGCAGGCATATCCCGTGTACGCAATGTGCGGTTGTCGCCTTGTTGGATCAGTTCATCTGGTTCGATAACTTGAATGTACGCTGCTCGAGTCGCTAATACGGCGAATACCATCATGATCACCACCAGCACCACCACAAAACGCCAATGCACCAGACTAGGCGTGACATTCTGTTTGGCACCAGATTTCAAATTTTTGTTGGGGCCACGGGAAACATGGAGAGATTGGGACGACTCAATCAGGCTCATTTTAATCTCACCACAACTTCGTCGTCTGCAGTTGGACGATACATACCCAATTGTTTTTCTACCAGTGTTTCAATGCGGTTGTGTTCCGTCAAAGCGCGTTGCTCCAACACTAAATTACGCCACTGTACATCCAACTCATCTTTCTCTTGCATTAAGTCTTCAAGGGCTATCACTTGCTGTCGATTGTGGTGGCTACTTAAAATCACCGCCATGGCACTTACAATAACCATTAAATACAACAAAACCCGCAACTTGTTGCGGGTTAAATCTGACACAATAATCAACAAAAGATTAAAATTGGTTCCGGCCTTATCCGGCGTGCGCTGAGTCATAATTTCTCCGCTACACGTAACACAGAACTGCGGGAGCGAACATTGTTCGCTATCTCCTGTTCGGACGGTTTAATAGCTTTTCCAAGTGCTTTTAGCACCTTGTCTGCATCTATTTCAGCCTGAGTAATCGGTAAATTATGCGGAACCGATTTTCCTTTACTCTGTTCTTTGATAAACCGTTTAACCAATCTGTCTTCAAGAGAGTGGAAAGAAATAACGGCCAATCTGCCTTCTTTAGCCAAAACTTGTGTCGCGGCCTTTAACCCCACCCGCAGCTGTTCCAGCTCGGCGTTGATATAGATTCGGATACCCTGAAATGCACGCGTAGCGGGATGCTTAAATTTATCTTTAACGGGCACGGCTTCATCAATGATTTTAGCCAATTGCGCAGTTCGGGTGATGGGGGTATGCACGCGCGTATTGACAATGGCATGTGCAATGCGTTTGCCAAATTTTTCCTCACCAAACTCTTTGATCACTTGCGCGATGTCTTGCTCTTCTGCACTGGCTAACCATTGTGCCGCACTTTGCCCCCGTGAAGTGTCCATGCGCATATCAAGGGGTCCATCACGCAAAAAGCTAAACCCGCGCTCGGCATCGTCAAGTTGCGGCGACGATACCCCTAAATCCATCAATACGCCGTCAATTTTGCCCGTTAAACCCAATGCTTCGATTTCTTCTGCCATATCACCAAAGGGCGAGTGAATAATTCGAAATCGCTTGTCGTTGGCAAACTGTTCAGCCGCTTTGATCGCTTGCGGGTCACGGTCAAAAGCAATTAGTTGCCCTTGTTCGCCCAAAGCATTGAGAATATGTGCCGAATGACCACCGCGACCAAAAGTTGCATCAATGTAGATACCATCAGGCTTGATAGCCAACGCGTCTATGCACTCGTCAAGCAACACGGAAATATGTTTAAATTCGCTAGACTGGGTCATAGTGAGAAGTCCTGTAATCGTTCGGTAAGTTCAAATTCGCCCTTGCGTTCGGTGTCGATATCAACCTCGATTTGTTGTGCCCATACTTCGGCATCCCAAATTTCAAATTTGTTTAACTGACCAACTAACATGACTTCTTTTGAGAGTTTGGCGTGGGCACGTAACGGCGTAGGAATTAGAATACGTCCGCTTTTGTCCATTTCGCCTTCTGATGCATGCCCAAGCAGTAAACGCTGCATTCGGCGTTCTGCAGGGATCATGCTGGAAAGTTTAGTGAGTTTTAACTCAATTTCTTCCCATTCGGGAAGTGGGTAAAGCAGCAAACAACTTTGTTGTGTATCGACTGTGCAAACTAGCTGTCCCTGGCAATCATCCAGCAGCAGTTGGCGATACTTCGTCGGTATAGCCAGTCTGCCTTTTGTATCAAGATTGATTGCGTTAGCGCCGCGGAACATTCCCCTAGCCTTTTATTTTTTGCTCTTGGTTTTCTTATTATTTGAGTACTAATCTGCAAAGTGATGATGATTTGATCCACAATTCGCCACATTTACCCACTAAGTTACAGTTTAGGTAGCAATGATCCCCACTGTCAAGTAGAAAAGTGCCGTGAAAGCCGCGTATTTACTGGGTTTAAACTGTTTTTTCATACAGTAGTTTAAGGAAGTGTATGATTAGACGTACAAAAACAAAGCAATAGGGTGAAGAAATAAACATGCAAAGCAGACTAAATGCGACGAATGGCATCAAATGAGGGCAAATCGTAGTAACAATAGGTAAATAAAAGCGAAGCTAAAATCGCTTCGCTTGGAGTTAGGTATTTACGCCCTATCTGCTTGCGTAAAGTCGAAGGGGTAATGTAAGGCTTTCGCCTTGCAATAATTAGAATCGGTAAGATGCCGTTAACGAAGCAATATCAGATCCGTCGTCATTATCGAGGTCTTTTTCAAAAGATGCTTTGATTGAGAATTGCTCGTTGAACCAATAATCCAATTCTATACCCGCACTATTGTCGTTGTCTAAATCGTCAATACCATTAACAAAAGTATAGGTACCTGCAATACTGAACCCCGGGCTGAAGAAATACCGTGCAGTAGCTGACAAAGTATCTGCATCATAAGCGATATATTCAGCCGTCAAATCCCATCCTGTGCCCATTTTGTTGACTGTGGTATAGCGCGTGAATGCCATAGCAGACGTTTCTTTGTAACGTTCTTTAAATATATCCACGCCATCGTTGAAGTCGTAACTCGCTCGCTGATAAATCAATCCAGCGCCTATTTGCCATTCAGGAATAAGATTAAAACCAACTTTAAAATCGACAGAGGTATTCTCAATGTCACCGTACATACCGTCTGATTTCGTATGTAACCCTTGAAGATCAATCATCCATTCTTGGTTTAAATAAAACGTAGAACCGAGGGTAAATACGTCGAGGTCGTCCACCGTGTAATACCCGCCTGAAAGGCTGGAAACACGCTGCAAGTATGGGTTGATAAGGTAAGCGCCAGTGTTTGATTGTACGGCATCTAAATAGCGAATATATTGTGCGCCTATGAGATTGTCATCTGCGCCTTCTGCATCAACCGCCAGCACTTGTACTTCATTTTGTATTGCCCCATGAGCAGTACTGATAAAGCACAGTGGTGCAGTGCCAATTAATACTGCCGCGACCGCTGTTTTTACACTGTAAAATTGGGAAAAGTTAACCTTGATATCCATGTTTTTGTCCTTAAAAAAAGAGCCTGTTTTTAAACTGACTTTAAGATAAGACATTAAAACTTAACGAATTCTGAACAAAAGATGACGTTAGATGAATAAGGTTTCAGACATAAAAAAACCCCGCCGATGCGGGGTTTTTCGTTAGTTAACCACTAGGGAAAATTACGCACTTGGCGTTTCTTCACCACTAGGTTGAGCTTGTGCACTTACCGCTGACAATTGCATGCTGCGGATAGGGTTTTCTGTGTCATTTGACAATTCAACCAAACGGTTTAGCTGGCCAATTGACATCATTACCGCGTAAATCGCGCCTAGGAAGCCGGCTTTGTGCAGTTCCAAAACTTGCTCTTCAGGAAGCTCAAGCAATTTCTTTTCATTGATGCTCATCATACCGGTCACATTGCGCTGTTTTCCGTCTTGATAAGTCAAACGAATTTGAATTGGGTCAAGTAGGTCTAGCTCAACGACTTTAGCAACAAAGCGCTGCGTCAGCATTTCACTGTTAGCCAGATCAGCTAGGAACTTCTGGCGGCTTGCCAAGAACTCAGACGCTTCACCTTCTGCAGTGAAAAGCGCTTGACCTTCATCAGAGATAAGATCACTGTTTTCATCAATGAATACACCCAGTTTGTCGCCATCTGGACGTACGTCAAATGGGTAGCGAAGGATATTCATCGGTATGTGAGGACCTTTCCAGCTTTCACCTGCAAGGAACAGGTTCTGGCCCTGCTCCATGCCAAGCATAGTCACTACGTGGTGACGCTTAGCATTAGTATCTTCAATGAATACTAGCGGCATAGTAGAAGCAAGTTGTGCAAATTCACGGATAGACGCGGCAGCCAGGTGAGTATTTTTCGCGAAGCTGAAAGAAGAATTTACCGCAACCTTGAGGTCTTTGTGTTTTTCTTTGTCTAGCGGTACAAAATTAATAGCCATATTTATTTCTCATACTTGTTTACTGTGGTCCCGGCAAATACGTGAGGAGGTCGGGAAACACTTAAAATTACGTAGGCCCTTCAGATGCAATTCTGACATCGATCATGCTTTCATCGATAAGGGGCGGCGCGGTCAGGAGTATTACGCATTCGCGCAATGAAGTCACGCAGTCTCCACCATAACAAGTTTTAAATTTTTATTGCAATGTAAAATTTACGTGAACAAGCACAAGTGCTCTAAAAATAGTCAACCCACGGCTTATTTGGCGAATGTACTCCTAAAAGGCCCCATTGTGACGATGGATAATTTGCATTACTCTCTGTTCATATTGTGAATGTGAACAGCAACACGCACTCACAATGTTAGGATCTGTATCGCGATTATCACGCTTCCACGTAGAATTAAGCTAATCGATCTTACGATAAAAATACCATAACAAGGAAAACGAATATGAAGGGGCGCTTCCCATTGACCAAAACTGCGTTAGCCATTGCCGTTTTATTAAGTTGCTCTGCATTAGCAACTTCGGCAACTTCTGGTCCAGACGCTAATACAAAAACTTATTCCGCCTCAAAGACCGCTGTTGCCATCGCCAAAGAAACAATTATTGTGGACGGCCATATTGACGTGCCCTACCGTGTAAAAGAAAAATGGGTTGATGTCACTAAAGCGACTTCTGACGGCGATTTTGATTATCCCCGTGCTGTACAAGGTGGCTTAAATGCCCCTTTTATGAGCATTTATGTACCCGCGAGTTTGGACAATTCACCTGAGTCTACGCAGCTCGCCCACGAACTCATCGATTCAGTAGAAGCTATTGTAGCCCGAGCACCGGATAAATTTGCGATTGCTACGCGCCCTTCTGAGGTAAAAACCCATTTCGAGCAAGGCATCATTTCTTTGCCCATGGGTATGGAGAACGGCTCACCACTTCAAGGTGATTTAAACAATCTGCAAGCTTTCTACGAGCGAGGAATAAGGTACATTACGTTAGCCCACAGCCAGGCGAATCACATTTCCGATTCTTCCTACGATTTGCGTCGCAAATGGAAAGGGTTAAGTCCGTTTGGAAAAACGCTGGTCACTGAGATGAACAATATCGGTATTATGTTGGATATCTCGCATGTGTCTGACGACGCGTTCTACCAAGTTATCGAACTCACTAAGGTACCTGTTATTGCGTCCCATTCTTCATTGCGTCGTTTTACCCCTGGGTTTGAACGCAATATGAATGATGACATGATCAAAAAACTGGGTGAAAACGGTGGGGTCATTATGATCAACTTCGGTTCGAGCTTTGTGTCAAAAGAAGCCGGAGAATGGCGTACTGGCATGACAAACGCCCGCAATGCGCTAAAAGAAAAAGAAGGGGAAGACAGCCCTAATCTTGAAAATTTTGAGGCGACATACCGTGCGCAAGTACCCTACCCTTATTCAACACTAGACAATGTACTTGACCACATTGACCACGTGGTGTCGCTTGTTGGTATTGACCATGTGGGTATAGGCTCTGACTACGATGGTGTGGGTGATTCCTTGCCAATTGGCCTTAAAGATGTGGCGAGTTTTCCCAATTTAGTTCAGGGCTTACTCGACAGGCAGTACAGTCGTGCCGACATTGAAAAAATACTAAGTGGCAACTTACTGAGAGTCTGGCAGCAAGTAGAGGATTACGCTGCTAAGCACTAATAATTACTGACCAGCCTCACAAGCTTTCGGGCAACGAGGTATGCAGACAAAAAAGGAGAGCTTGATGAGCTCTCCTTTTTCATGTTGGTTTTCCTACCCTCGTAGTTTATCAACCGGCTTTATATCCTGTCTTTATGTCCTGGTTTGATCACTTGGCTTGACTGTAAGGTAAAACACCACGGGCAATACCACTAAGGTTAACAATAATGCACTTAGCATTCCCCCTACCATAGGTGCTGCTATACGCTGCATGACTTCGCTGCCAGTTCCACTGGCGTGAAGCACGGGAAGCAGGCCAATAATAATAGAAAACGATGTCATCATTACTGGGCGCAATCGCATGGTGGCGGCGTGGATCACCGCTTGCTTAACGCGTTCAACAAGATTGTCCGATGGATTGGTATCAGAAAAACCACTGTTTACTGCGTCTTCTCTCGCGTTTCGCTTAACCTCATCGACATGTTGGTTAAGATACACCAGCATAATAACGCCAATTTCCACTGCAACGCCTGCTAGAGCAATAAACCCAACGCCTACAGCCACAGACAAATTAAAGTTAAGACTGTATAACAGCCACACACTGCCCACGAGAGCCAGAGGCAAGGTAGCGAGTATCAACACCACATCCTTAAGTGTCTTAAACGCCAAAAACAGTAACAGGCAAATAATAACCAGTGTCACTGGGATGACGATAGACAACTTGGCTTTGGCCCTTTCAAGATACGCGAACTGTCCTGCCCACGACAGGGAATAACCCGCAGGCAGTGACAGATTGTCATAGAGATAGGCCTTTGCGTTATCTACATACCCTCCCAAGTCAGCCCCATCAATATCGATAAATACCCAACCATTTAGCCGTGCATTTTCACTCTTTATTCCTGCCGGCCCCTGACTGACTCCCACACTGGCAATATCACCTAGGGTAATATGGGCACCGCTTGGCGTGACCAGCGGCAGGCGTTTAAGGGCATCTGGACTTTCTCTATACGCCTGAGGAAAACGCAGACTGACTGGGTAGCGCTCTCGTCCTTCTACCGATGCAGTAATGGTTCTGCCACCAATAGCTGTACCAATCAGCGCATGCACATCAGCAATGCTCATGGCATAACGGGCAGCTAAAGTGCGATCCACATCAATGTGAATATAGCGACCGCCTACCACCCGTTCTGCGTACACCGATGTTGTGTGTGCAACATTGGGTAGCAGTGCTTCTATTTCTTTGCCAATTGCTTCAATACCTTCAAGTTCGGGACCTGCAATTTTAATACCCACTGGGGTTTTAATGCCGGTTGCCAACATATCAATACGGGTTTTAATTGGCATCACCCACGCATTGGTTAAACCGGGAAACTTCACAAGTTCATTGAACTCCTGTTTGAGTTTCTCGGTAGTCATGCCCTCTCGCCACTGGCTTTTCGGTTTTAACTGTATAAAGGTTTCAATCATGGTTAACGGCGCGGGATCAGTGGCAGTATCTGCTCGCCCTATTTTTCCAAAGACGCTGCGCACCTCCGGCACTGTCGCGATTAACTTGTCAGTTTGTTGCAGTAATTCCCTCGCCTTCCCCACGGAGATACTGGGATAAGTGGTCGGCATATACATCAAATCCCCTTCGTCGAGCTCAGGCATAAACTCACTTCCCAGTTGACTGAGAGGCCAGTATGAGGAAAGTAAAAGAAGCAAAGCACCGGCTAAGGTCGTTTTGGGATAACGCAATCCCGCCCTTAAAATAGGCGTATACACACTGACTAAAGCGCGGTTTATGGGGTTTTGCTGTTCAGACTTTATTTTGCCTCGCACAAAGTAGCCCGCCAGTACTGGCACCAGTGTAATGGCTAACGCCGCAGCAGCAGCCATGGCGTAAGTCTTGGTGAATGCCAGTGGAGAGAACAGTCTGCCCTCTTGTGCTTCCAGCGCAAACACAGGCACAAAAGAGACAGTTATAATGAGCAATGAGAAGAACAGGGCAGGCCCCACTTCAGCGGTTGACTTTATGACCAGTTTCCATCTCGAGTGATTGTCCAATTTCTCAACGGACGTCATAGCATCGTGATTGCCTTCATCAACCGCATTAAGGTGTTTGTGCAAGTTTTCAACCACCACAATGGCACCATCAACCATGGCACCTATGGCGATCGCGATGCCGCCCAAGGACATGATATTAGCGTTAAGTCCTTGTAGCTTCATTACAATGAACGCCACAAGGATCCCAATAGGCAAACTGATCATGGCCACTAACGAGGAGCGCACATGAAACAAAAACACCAAACACACCAGCCCGACCACAATGAGTTCTTCCACTAACTTATCAAACAGGGTATCTACCGCATTGTTAATCAACGTGGAACGGTCATAGACAGGCACAATTTCTACCCCTTCAGGCAAACTACCTTGAAGGCTAGCCAGTTTGGCTTTTACTGCATCGATGGTGGCTTTGGCATTTTCACCATAGCGCATTACGATAATGCCGCCGACGGCTTCTCCATCACCATTGAGTTCAGCAATTCCACGACGCATTAACGGGGCGGCCACCACATCGGCTACATCGCCAATAGTAATACTGACACCATTTTCGATAACACCGGTGGGAATAGCCTCGATATCTGCAATTGACTGGATATAATTTTCTGCCGTCACCATATATTCAGCTTCTGCCAGTTCAATAACAGAAGCACCTGTCGCACGATTGCCTTTGTTTAAAGCCACTTCAATGTGCGAGGGCATAATGTTGTATGCGCGCAGTTTCTCGGGGTCAACAATCACCTGATACTGCTTAACCATTCCCCCAACTGAGGCGACTTCCGATACCCCTTCGACTGATTGCAACTCAAACTTTAAGAACCAGTCTTGCAGTGCCCTTAGCTCACCAAGATCCAGTGTATTGCTACCATTTTCGGTATTTCGCAGCGCATAAATATAGACCCAGCCCACCCCTGTGGCATCTGGCCCTAATTGCGGCGTAACACCATCGGGAAGTTGAGGAGCCGCTTGACTTAAGTACTCCAGTACACGACTTCTCGCCCAATACATATCGGTATTGTCGTCAAAGATCACATACACATAGGCATCACCAAAAAAAGAGTACCCGCGTACTGTTTGGGCCCCTGGTACGGCCATTAGCGCCGTGGTGAGTGGAAAGGTCACCTGATCTTCGACTACTTGGGGCGATTGTCCAGGATAGCTTACCTTTACGATAACTTGCACGTCGGATAAATCTGGGATCGCGTCCACCGGGGTTTGCTTTACTGCCCACACCCCGGCGATGCTCAGCATGACAGCACACAACAGAACGACTATCCGATTATTCACAGACCAACGAATAACTGATTCAATCATGATGCATATCCATAGTGTGACCGCTGTCGTCTTTGGATGGTGACTGTGGTGGTTTTTCCATGTACGAGGCGTCCTCTTCGTGGGAAGAATGTCTCATATCAATCACCGTAAATTCATCTCCAGTAACAAATGTGAACACCACCTTGTCACCCACCTTAAATTGAGACGGCATAATATGGGGAGAAAGTGCAAAGTCCATGGTGGCTGGCCCCCTGCCCCATTTTTCAATTGGCCCGCGCGCAATGGTCATCATGGTCAAGCCAGCGTTATCTTGAGTATGGGGCGTAATATTTTCTATCTTTCCCCACGTAGTAGCCTGGTGATCGGGCGCTTCCATCCGGTTGAAATCACTGGCCTTGGAAGATTCTGAATCAATTAAAAATTGCGCCGATGTAACCACTTCATCGCCGGGCAATAGTCCTCGAATGACTTCGTAATGGTGCTCATCCTGGCGACCAGTTTGAATATTCACCGACTTAAAATGTCCCTGAGAGTCTGTCAGTACAACACGTGCCTGGTCATGGGTTTGAATAACCGCACTTTTCGGGACCAACAAAGACGGGTCAACGTGCTGAGGGACAATTTTTACCTTGGCAAACATGTTAGGTTTGAGCAAACCCTTAGGGTTTGATAGCGGGACACGCACTTTTAAGGTACGAGTGGTTGCCGACAAAGAAGGATAAATATAATCAACGTGCCCTTCCCACACCACCATTGGATTAGAGGAATGGGTGACGATGACATTATCACCAAGCTTCACAGTGCCCGCGTAACTTTCAAGAATGTCCGCAAGTACCCAAACCTTGTCTAATTTAGCAATGCTCATAATGGTCGTGCCGGGCTGAACGTAAAACCCTTCACGTATTGTCATTGCCTCCACTACTCCACTTTGAGGGGCGTTAAAGGTAACCTGTTGCACTACCTTGCGGGTCTTTTTCAAATTATTGATAAAATCTGACGATAAGCCCAGCGACTCAAGTCGTTGCCTTGCGCCCTCTTCTAGGCGCGTGTCATTGCGCTTTAACGCCAGCACATACTCTTCCTGAGCGCTGACCAATTCTGGTGAGTAAAGGGTATAAAGAGGCTGCCCCTCACGCACCTCCTCTCCTTGGGCTTTAATATGCAGTGTGTCAATCCAGCCTTCTACCCGTGGATGAATATGTACAATTTGATCTTCATCGTAACTCACTGTTGCAATGGCACTTACCGATAGGTCAAGTTTACCTACTTGTACCTGCGCCGTTTTCACTCCCATGTTTTGCTGCACATTAGGCGCAATCATTACGGTGCCTGGAGAACGCGTGCCCTGTGTACCTGAGGTAGATTCAGCATAAACCGGCACCAAGTCCATTCCCATGGGCGATTTGCCCGGTTTATCGCGGCGATAGCTGTCGTCCATAGGGGCGACCCAATATAAAGGTGCCTTTTCATTGTCAACTTGAGCCTGTCGATCCTGGTTTGGACCATGTTCTTCCCCATCACTCGAAAAAAGCCACCACAGGAAAGCACTACCGATAAAAGCCAAAGCAGCGCCTGAAAGTCCCCATAGAAATGCGGTCCGTTTGGTCACTGTATTTGAACGTAATTGTTGCGAAGTCATGAGTGAAATCCTTTAGGTGTTCGAGGCTGCCTGCCAGGCAGGAAGATATAAATACAACAGAGATGACAAGGTCTTGGCTTCACTCATTTGTATGCGTAAAAGCTCATCCTCCACCTGAATTTGTCGAATGTTGGCGTTAATCACTTCACTGAAATTAGCCGTGTCTGTGGTGTATGAGGTCAGCAGGGTTTGCGCCAGCTCGGCCACTTCTTCGACTAAACCGTTCTGGTACAAAGCTTTGCGCTCATTGAGGGAGACATAGCGCGCCTTTAATACGTCAGCCTGCGCAGCTAACGCATTGACTTTTAATCGAAAGTCAGTCTTTAGCGCATTCACTTTTGATGCTGCTGCTGAAATAGACGCATCTTGTTTAGGTTTGGTGAAAAAGGGTAAGTCTACTTGTACGCCAAGAGAGACAAAGTCTGCGCGACTTGCGCCATTTTGGGCATCCTGCCGGTAGCCATAACTGGCCTCTACACTCCATTGCGACTTGGTTTGCTCACGCGCAATCGCAAGTTGCTTCTGTTCAACCTGGGTTTGCAGTTGTAGTAACTGGGCTTCCGGGTGTTGCTGTAAAAGGGTAAATGGCTCACTTTCACCTATCAGTTGAAAGAATGTTGAAGTGTCTAACTTGTACTCGGTTAACAATGAATGTTGTTCAAAACGCTCGGGGGCAACTACCCCAGTAAGCGGTGCGCCAAGCCATTGAGACAGTGCAGCTTTGGCTTCATGCTGTGCCTGAATTGCTTGGGTTTGCTTATCCTCTAATGTCAAAATAGCCAAACGCACCTGTAATACATCACCCTGCTGTGCACCGCCTAACGCCTGCGCGTATCGCGATTCTGTAACATCGAGTAACTGGTTGAGTAAATGTTTCTCTTTATCCAGTAATTGCAACCGCTGACTGGCGTAGTACCAGTCTAACCACAATGCCGATACTTCTTTTTTTACCCAGGCTTTGCGCGCTTCACTCTCTGTACCCACTTTACTTGCCATGACCGCAAGGCGTTGCTGAGTTAAATGATTAACGTCTCCTCGGGGAAGCTGCTGTTTGACGCCAACCTTAAATTGCGTCATCGGCTCCTGATCAAGGGAAAAGCCATCAGTTGGCAGGTTCTGTAACGACGCTGAAAGCTGTGGGTTTGACCAGTAACCTGCTGCTTGTTCTTCGTGACGAATAGCTTCTTCCCGGTAGCCATTGCCTTTCAAGTTGGGATCCTGCGCTATGGCCAATTGCTGTGCCCGGACAAGCGATAACTCTTCCGCTTGCAGGGTAGCCTGAAACCCTATCAGGCAAAGCAGAAGCCCTTTTGTAAGTATTGCTTTCGTTGTGTTTTTAGAAACACCACACCATTGAATTGTCATAGTAACCTTCGCTTGTAATTCGCGATGTAATCTACCCACTATGGCGTTCTCATCGACGCAATTGACCTTGCCTTAACAAGGTTTTAATGAAGCCCCCCGCCCTAGTGCCGGGTACCTCAACTTTTGAGAAAAAACGCGATGAGATTTGCCGTTGAGAATTAGCGCTTAATGGCTACAGTGACTTGCCTTTCTTTAGCTCTAGGATCGTATAAAGCAAAGGGTTAGTTGCTGCCAGATAAACGCCAGACGGATCTAGACTGTGATAAGTACTTTGGGTGGACGAAACTGTTTAAAGGTAAGATGTGAAAGCTGGCCTTCTAACAGGCCAGAGGCGGTCGTGCGATTAATAACCACACCAGATAACGCGATGCCCTGAAGTAACGCTGCACCGCCGGTATTAAAGCAATGTTCGGTATAGCACTGACAATCATCGCCACAACAATTCATTTCTGCATGACTGTCCATTGCAGCCATGTCATCGGTCGAATCCATAGCGTTATTATGGCCACAAGAAGAGGACATGTTTGCAGCATTCTGAGAGGGAGTAGCTGATCCCAATACATTCATTGTCTGGCTGTGATCGTGAGACACAAAGAGCGTATTACCTTGCGCGATACCTTGAAGCCCCATAGACACCAATAACACCAGTAAAAGCACGGTCTGCTTTAGACTGGTATTCAAAGGGCTGTTATTGTGATGTCTATAATATTGAAACATTACGCTGTGGGCTGTTCACATTGCCAGTAAATTGATGTCATAAGCATAGCGCTTTGCACCAAGTGAGTAAATAGCTTGGTAAAGCAACGTTATACGTATCTGAGACCTTGATAATTCCGTTTACTTAACGTTGCTTGAGATACTCTTGTAACATAAGCGACATTGTCGTAAATAAAGGGTTTGCTTTTGGAACCGCACAGGCTTCTTGTTGATTGACCATATTCTTATTAAAGCGCATGGTATTAAGTAGCACCGAATTAACCACGACATCGGCGTGACACACTTCATACGACTCATCTATCACAAAGAAAGTGTTAGGACCCTGACTATGTTCCAGTAAGCTTTCAACGCCATGAATAGGTGTTGTGATATCTGCCTGAGAATGGGTAACAAAAAGTGGCACTTTAATCTGTTGGCCTTGTTCAAGCTTACCTCTAATGTCGTTAATGATGTCCATTAATTCCAATCCGGCAAATCCCGCCACATGAGGATACTTATATGGGTTAGGCCCATGCGTCTCATAGGAACCATCAATTATTCTCGCAAGCAGCTTTATACCCCAAATTCTTGACATACTTTCTGCGTTATCTGACAACGCCAGCGCACCAGAAAACAACATCAAGCCGTCTACATGCTCTGGGTTATTTAAATAATGCTGAACAGCCAACGCTCCACCTGTCGAAAAGCCACCTAACAACAGGCTATCGCCCATATCATCTGCCAATGCAATTACGTCATCAACGTGCGCTTGCCAGCGTTCGGCCAAATCCCAATCAGACATATCGTCATTGGCATCCCGTTTACCGTGACCGGGTAAAAGAGGAACAAGCACCGTATAGCCTTGTTTGAATAAAATGTTTGCAATTTCACGCATAAAGAAAGGAGAGTCACTTAAACCATGAATGAGCACAGCGACCTTGGTACTGGTATCGTTTTTCAAGATGAACGGCGCATTGCCCTCATTGCGCAATATATTGCTGCATACACTGAATTTATTCAGGGCGGTTTCCCGACAGGGTTGAGTGCTCCCCCACTCGGCTTCATACAGTGATTTAAACCGTGTAGTCAATGAGTCAACCGTATTGGCATTAGCAAGAGTCGTTGAGCAAAGTAACAGGACAAAGCTAATTAGCCACTTAGACATAAGGGTCACACGCACCATTTTTCTCCAAATCTGGAATACCGTATATAAAAACGGGAGCATGATAACATGCTCCCGGTAAAAAAGTGACGAGCCTGCTACTCAGCCCGCCTTGTCACCCTTAAAGGCTATCAGTAACACTTAGCTAAAATACACGTCGAGGTCGTCAGAGCCACCGATATGCTTGCCGCCAATAAACACTTGAGGCACTGTTTCTCGCCCGCTGATGGCCGTTAAACTTGTCAGTGAAGCATCTTTGCCCAACACGATCTCTTCGTAGTCGTAGCCTTTTTCTTCCAGTAGTTTTTTTGCTTTGGTGCAATAAGGGCAACCGGGTTTGGTAATAATAGCCACCGGTGCATTGGTCTGCTCTTCTGGCGCAATATAGGCCAACATGGTATCAGCATCAGAGACTTCAAATGGATCGCCAGGCACATCTGGCTCGATAAACATTTTCTCCACCACACCATTTTTAACTAACATTGAATAGCGCCAGCTTCGCTTGCCAAACCCCAAATCCGCTTTATCCACTAACATGCCCATACCATCTGTGAATTCACCGTTTCCGTCCGGTAGTACAGTGATATTGTCAGCTTCTTGGTCAGCCGCCCAAGCATTCATCACGAAAGTGTCATTGACAGATATACAGACAATTTCATCAATACCATGCTTAGCAAATTTCTTAGCAAGTGCGTTATAGCGGGGTAAGTGGGTTGATGAACAAGTTGGCGTAAATGCGCCGGGTAAAGAAAACACCACCACATTGCGATTTGAAAAAATCTCATCGGTAGTTTTCGTCACCCATGTTTCGCCTTCGCGACAGTGAAATGACACGCTGGGTACTTTCTGGCCCTCTTTTGATGTAAAGCGACTTTCTGACATTGCAACCTCGTTGGTGTTTGACTGATTCAATGGAAACCCTTCTTGCATGTTATACCAAACTGCACAATGTGTGAATTTTCAGCCAATCAACTGATTTAACGATTAATTTTTAAGGATTAGTAAAATATAGACGAAAGTATAGATCTTTATACTCATTTATTTCGTTTTAGCCTTCACAATGGACAGGCAAATGGTTTGCGTTAATTCGTCTTAATCGCAAGTACACACCAATAAATGTGATGAGCGTTACACGTTAAAAGGAGTAGAAGGCTAATGGTCCGTCAAGGAGCGAATATCGCCCAGACTCTGGTGTTTATCATCCTTATACCTTTAGCGAGCGCAATCGCCTCCACAACTTCCGATCTGTCTATTCGCTTTGACAGAGTGAAGCAACTTCTTGTCCAGGCGCAATATAGCGAGGCGGAAACAGAAGCTATTTTACTTCACGAGCTCGCCTTACAGCACAACGACGTCTCTGCCGACGGATTTTTGGCCCTTGGTCGACTTTTTCAAGATGCTTCGCGATTTGAGGTCGCTAAAGTCATGCTCAGTACAGCACTCGAAGACTACACTCGCCAAGGGGAGCTGGATAAGATGACACTTCCCTTACTGTATTTAGCCATTGCTGAGCGACATTTGGGGAACTATTCTTCGGCCCTTAGTTTTATCCAACGCGGGATGTCCATTGCGCAAGTAGCACAAGATCAATCGGCGATTGCGCAACTCAACATTGAGCTGGGCATCGTAAAGCAAGAAATGGGCGAAATAGAAGATGCACTTTCTGTATTTATGCAGGCATTGAAGTTTTTTCGCGAAGGCAATGACAAGTATCAGACAAGTGTGTGTCTTCTGCACATAGGTGACACCTATTTAATGATTGATAACTATTCCCTTGCGCACACCTACTATCAGGACGCCATCGAAATCATCGAACAAGTGCCGTTGGGACAAGGCCTATCTGGAAAACTCTATTCTCGACTGGGAGAGCTGCATTTCAACAATAACGACATTAAAAATGCCATGACGTCGTTAGAGAAAAGCATGACTTTACTCCGCCAAGGTGATGACAAAGAAGCGCTTGCTGAAACCCAAATTTTATTGGCTAAAGTGCTTGTCAAAAATGGTGACTTAGAAAAAGGGCGAGAGATATTACAAGAAGCGATTGCATTTGCCATAGACTCTGCTCAAGACAAACTGATTAAAGAGGGACGCCTAGCATTGGCTCACGCCTATTTACAAGAGCACGATTACGAACAAGCGCTTATTCACGCCCGTCAGGGAACCGTTGAGGCAAGAACACAAAAAGACCTGCGTGGACAATTGAGTTTTCTCACCGTGCAATTGAGCACGTTTGTATCTCTTGGTGACTTTGAGAAAGCTCTCGATATTCAATCTGTTATTCAGCAACTCCGTGAGGCTTTACTGGATACGCAAAACAAAGCCGCCCTTGAAGGTCTTCAAGCAGAGATAGAGTTAGTACGCCAGTCCCACAAATTCGAAAAACTAGAAGAATCCAAGCGTCTTGCCTTAGCTGAAGCTGAGCGGGAAAAGCTTCAAAGCACCTTATTCTGGAGCATGTCACTGGCCATTTTGTTAGTCCTATTTTTGGTGTGGAGCCGCTATAAACAACGTCAGCAGACAGTGCTTCTGCGAAGTGAGGTAAAGCGTCAAACTCTGTCCCTACAAGAAAAAAACGATGAGCTTGAGCGGGCATACAGAACCTTGGAAGAAGTCAGCTTACGCGACCCCTTAACTGGGCTTTATAACCGTCAATACCTGGAATCTCAGCTACCTGCAGAAATTAAGCGCAGTCAATTTGCGGCAAATCACGGCAATGATCGTACTGACAATAAAACGGATTTATTGTGTTTGCTAATTGATATCGATTTCTTTAAAAAAATAAACGACACCTACGGACACATTGCAGGGGATAAAGTATTAACGGGTTTTGCCCAAGTCCTTAAAGAAGCATTCAGACCAAGTGATCTGATCATCCGCTGGGGGGGAGAAGAGTTTCTCGTGGTGTGTCGTTACGCCAATAGAGAAGAGTTGCCGGAGCTCGCCGAACGCTGCCGTGATTTGGTGGCCAACACCTTGTTTGACGTTAACCTTACTTCCCCTATTTCACTGACGTGCAGTATCGGCTTTTCACTGCTTCCCCCTACCCACACAGAGGAATTTGACACTGCATGGTCACAGACCTTTGCGGTCGTAGATTACGCATTATACGCCGCTAAATTATCGGGACGAAATGGGTGGGTTGGCGTAGTAGAAACTTATGACCAAGAACGGTCTCAACGGTTGCCCATCGACACGAAATTTGGATTTGCCGCTTCGAGACTAGCCACATCATTCAACAATATCGCGAGTATAAAATGGCCTGACAGCCTTGAGGAGTAGAACATGTATAAAGGTAGCTGTAATTGCCAAGCTGTTCAGTTTGAAATCGACCGCATTGATGAACTAGATGCAGACAATGAATCTGTGGCGAACGCTGATCAACAAAGGTTGAGCCTTGAAGTCAGCAAAGCGAATCTTATTATAGATTGTGCGCCGTCTGTACTTGCTGAACTGCACGCTGCCAATGGCGAGACACACCACGTTTGCACCGTATGCGGCCATTTAATGTTTATTGAAGGTCAGCAAGACAAAGTAGTGGTGGAAGTAGCATTTAATGGTCATGACGCACTATCAGCACCTCACTGCCAATTCGTTGTTTGAATTCACAGTGAGGAAAAGCCATCGAGGGTAGTCTGCTCGTGGCGACAACAACACACTATTGTTAATTAGCGTTTAGTAGCGCTAGTCTCCGCCTTTTATATCTTCCATATGATATTTATCTATCAGGGAGTATAACGTTGGACGGGTAACCCCCAACATTTCCGCCGTGCGAGACATATTTTTTTCGGCTTTTTGGTAAGCACGTCGAATGGCTCGGCTCTCGGCAATCTCTCTGACTTCTCGCAAATTAAGTGTTTCTGGTTCATCCGATGCATCTACTGGCATCAACCCCAGGTCATCCGGTTGTATAACACTCCCCTCAGCCATGATAACCGCTGATTTGAGCTTGTTTTGCATCTCTCGTATGTTACCTGGCCACTTGTGCGCTAACATGGCATTAACGGCCGATTCGGAGAAGCTCTTTGCTTTTGCTTTGAATTCTTCCCGATAAATGTTTAGGAAGGTGCGAGCAAGCAAAATAATATCCTGATCGCGCTCTCGTAAAGGTGGTATCACAATTGGCATTTCGCCTACCCGGTAATAGAGATCTTCTCGAAAAGTCTCTGCAGCCACCATACTTTGTAGGTCGCGGTGAGTTGCACAGATGACGCGAATATCGACGGGGATTTCCGTTCTTCCCCCCACTCGTTCAATTACACGCTCTTGCAAAAAGCGCAGCATTTTAGCTTGCAAGCCAATTGGCATGTCACCTATTTCATCGAGAAACAGTGTACCGCCCTGAGCGGTTTCAATTTTACCCAAAGTGGTTTTATTGGCGCCTGTAAACGCGCCTTTCTCATAACCAAACAGTTCGCTCTCAAGCAAGTTCTCAGGAATAGAAGCACAATTAATCGCAACAAAAGGCTTACCTTTTCTGGGGCTGTGTTCATGAATACTTCTGGCAAAGACTTCTTTACCTGTTCCACTCTCGCCCAGTAAAAGTGTACTGATATCTGTGTTGGCTATTTTCTCTGCACGACGAACTACTTTTTGAATGGCTTCACTATTACCCACAATTCGAGACATACCCGAGCGGGTACGTGCCAATATGCTGTTTTCATGCTCAAGCTTGGCCAGCTTTAACGCCCGATTTACCAGCAGCTTGATGGTGTCAGAATCTATGGGTTTTTGGTAAAAATCATAAGCACCAAAATCGATAGCCTTTAAGGCATTTTGCTTGTCGTTGTTACCGGTCACGACGATGACTTTGGTGCGCGGAGCTAAAGCAATAATATCGTGTAATATTCTCAACCCTTCTGAGGCATTGGCCGGATCTGGGGGAAGCCCCAAATCCAATGTCACCACTTTGGGTTCAAAACGACGTAACTGAGCAATAGCAGAGGCGTGATCGTCAGCAAAAACTACATTGTAATCCGTGAGGCTCCATTTCAATTGTTTCTGGATACCTAAATCATCGTCTACTACCAAAATGGTATCAGTCATCTCTCAATCCTATTTATTATCGTCATACATTGCCCCTACGCGCTACGCCTGCTTTAGGGGAAAGAATAGAGTGAAGCAACTACCTACGCCCCGTTGACTTTGTACAGTGAGTTTGCCGCCAATCGACTCTATGTATGTTTTGGCATCATACGCGCCAATTCCCATTCCCGCATTACCTTTAGTCGTATCAAATGGTTTGAACAACCGTTCTTCGATGAAAATGTTATCCATGCCGACTCCAGTGTCTTCAATAATGACTAGCTGGGATAAACTACTACTATCTTCACAAATCGTTATGTCGACAGCACCATCTTCTGGTGTTGCCTGCTGCGCATTACTGATAAGGTGATAAAGTACATTTGCCACTTTCTCTTTATCGACTACCACAGACTGTTCGCTGTTCAAGTGTACCCGGGGCAAAGGCTGAAGTCCCGAACAACGCTTATTTACTACTTCTTCAATGATTTCAGACAGTAACGATTCCCTGTCGATGCCTTCATTGGTTGCATTCTTATCAGTGAGTTGCTTGAGCATATTCTCCATTCTCGCCTTGGTGTGCTCAAGGGTTTCAAAAGTATCTTCAATAAACTCTGGGTTATGCTTATGTTGCTGGGCGTTAGCCAGTATAAGATCAACCTGCGCTAAGACATTTTTTAAATCGTGTAAAACAAAGGCAGACATCCGATTAAACGCTGCAAACTGCGCGTTTTCTGCCACAACTTGTGCCGCTTCGTGATGCTGCATATAAGTGCCAACTTGCTCTGAAACAGCGGTTAAATAATCTTTTACTTCCCAATTTAAACTGACTTTTTCCTTATCGCCACTTCCAAGTAATGCAAATCCCCATAAGCCGTCGTCCTTCATAAACGGCACAAGCAATTGAAAATCCCATTGCTTAAGAATTTGTCTATCAAGCTTAAGACCTTCATAATTAAATGGTTTCACAAGATATTCATCGGTATCTATAAACCATCCGTTTTGTCCACAAAAGCCTACAAGTTGATGAAGTGTTTCATCGAACTCGGGGGTGATCTCTAACGGCTGAGGTGTCGCTTTAGCCACACATTGAAAGCCATTAGCATTCACTTTATAAAGCAAACCAGAATCGTATTGAATTGCGTTTAGCAAGCCAGTTAGTCCCGCTTGGTAAACGTCGATAGCGTTGCTATCAGCCTTAGTCAGCCATTTAGTCAGCTTTACCCACTCTTCCCGATAATCAAATTGATTCGCAAAAAAATGTTTGGTGATAAACACTTTAATTTTGCTGCGAAACGCATTAGACAGAAATACGGTTGCAAGTAATGCAAAAGACATCACGACCAATATAATCTGTACGGTGGCTCCCCAACTGCCCCCAACGTAGTTAATGGCGTATCCCACTAACGCCATTAAAAACAGGTAACCACCTGCCACTAATAGTAGCGAGCTGTGTAACACCACATCCCGGGAAATGAAGATGTCTATGCCCCAATGGTGGATACGGCGAATAGAAATGACCAGTAGGGGCATCAATAGAAAATATATATACCCACGTGCAGCGATATAACCCACTTCAACTTGATTCACCATGGTTGCATTGGCGTAGGTGACAAATTCAAACAGATTAGTGGCACCAAGATAAATAATGAGTGGCTTAAACGCCCATTGCTCACGCCCAGCCTGGCGGTAGACAACCTCGAGCAATACAAGTACTTCCAACGACAACACAATTAACGCCAGAAAGCTCCAGGCTGGATTAAATACCAGTAAATAAGGTGCCAGTAGCGTAACAATAGCGGGGGAAATAATGATAAGTGTGGTTGGTCGCTTTAAAACGTCAGAGAAACTTTTGAAGTTGGTCTGAATGCAACCGGCGAGAAAAAGTAACCAGGCTAGTTGCTTAAATATATCACTACGCAGCAAATCACTCAGTGATATCGGCCCCATTAAGACCGAAATCAAACTAGTTGACCACAAAAACGTTGCAGCGGTGGCAAGCATCAGAAAATACTTGGCCACCCCAGGTTTTTTTACTGTAAATAGCAGTAGTAGTAATGCTAAATGCGCAAAGCTATTTAACGCATAGCCCAGATCAGAGATCATTCCCTTTCTCTCCCAAGGTGTGGTTTGCAGGCAAAGGCACATAAACCACAGGTGATAGCTTAACGCTACAGACTATCAATTTTGATGGGCCATTAACGCTTTTGAATGACTAATGAGCCAATGGAATATCCTGCACCAAATGAGCACAACACCCCAACATCGCCAGACACTAAGTCTTGGTGATTTAATCCAAAAGCAATCACTGAACCCGCTGAAGCGGTATTTGCAAATTCGTCTAAAACAATAGGCGCCTCTTCTTGGCTTGCATCTCTTCCTAAAAGTCGTTTACAAATCAAGGTATTCATATTGATATTTGCCTGGTGCAACCACCAGCGTTTCACGCCCTCTGGGGCAATATCATGACTGGCAAGATGCGCTTCAATATGGGCTGCAGCCAATGGGCAGACTTCTTTAAATACCTTGCGTCCTGCTTGATGAAATAACTTATCTGGTCCATAGGGATCCACGTCTTCTGCTCGGGTCATATAACCGAAGTTCGAACGAATATTGTTAGAGAACTTGGTTAACGCCTTGGTGCTTAAGACGTTGTAGACATGGTCGCTTTTAGCGGTGTCTGATAACTCCATGACTGTTGCAGTAGCAACATCCCCAAAAATGAAGTGGCTATCCCTGTCTGTGTAATTAATCTGAGGAGACACTAGCTCTGGGTTAATCACCAAAACGCGCTTCGCATTACCCGCATACAACATTTCGTACGCGCGATGCATACCAAATGTGGCAGCAGAACACGCCACTAACATATCAAACCCAAAGCCTTCGATTTTCAAAGCTTCTTGTACTTCAATGGCAATCGCGGGATACGCGCGTTGTGTATAGGCACACGAGACAATTACAGCGTCAATGTCGCTGGCCTGTAAATTGGCCGAAGACAATGCTAACTTGGCCGCTTCCACTGCAATTTCTGCCTGATGTGATAATTCTTCGTCACCGCGAGGGGCAATTAGCGGCTTCATTCTATCCACATCGAGTGCACCCTCTTTGCGATAAATATAGCGACTCTTAATGCCAGAAGCTTTTTCGATAAATTCTGCGCTTGAATATGGCATTGACTGAACATTACCTGCCTCGATATCCGCTTTGTTTTCTTGGTTAAATTTATCAACATAAGCGTTATAGCTATCGACCAGTTCTTCGTTGGAGATACTTTCTTTTGGATGCCACACACCCACACCACTAATCACAACCTGTTGAGACATAAGCATTCTCTTATCAATATTCTGTACATCAAGTGACCAAGCGCCCCACCTCGTTTGAAGGATATTCAAGTCGAATAGCGCTGGCCTTACTAGCAAAGAGCAAAAAAATGCACTTGCTTTTTATTATGCGCTATAGCTTACCTCAAACCGTCAGCGCTGTAACTACTCCAGCATAACGAGGGGCGATATAGTGTTGGGTGTTTAACCTGCAATACAAACAAGAAACCGCCCTGATGGGCGGTTGCTTACTTTCTAAATAGAGTGGAAATTTATGAATGTGCTATTGCTACACCACCCTACTTGTGAACGTAGCTAGTATTAAAGTTGGTTTATTTGCCAAACCGTTACCGTGCCGCTCACTTCGTTGCCCACTATGAGTAATGCTTCACCACTTGGGCTGTCCTCAGCGCTAACAAACACCAAGCTTTCTGGCGCCAAATCACCAATGACATCGTCAGCAGTTAATCCCTCGGTGAGATTGCGATTAATGACGTACTCAGCAAATTGGACATCGTAGGGGTTAGTGACATCGTAGACTAGAATGCCGCCCATGCGCTCAGTTCCCACGAATGCATATGTGCGGTCACCCACCTGACCCACCGTTAATGCCTCAGGCTCTGGTCCTTTGTTTTCTGAACGTGAATCACCTTCGTTTTCATCATCGCCATTATTAAATTGCGCGCCATGTACAGAGGCTGTGATTCGTTCAAAGTCATCACCGGAATCATATACCACTAGGCCATTCTGATCCCATATGGTAAAAGAACGCGCACCGTAAGTGTATGCAGCATCGTATTCACCATCACCGTCAGCGTCTCCCATTGCATCGGTTACGCGCAGATCATCCGCTTCACCATTGGCTTGAAGCATTGCCAAAGGAGAATTAGGTTCTGCGACCAAATCTTCAACTTTGACTTCATCGGTATAGGCTAAACAACCATCGTCTTCATCGAAATCCATCCCACCTGCCGCGGTACAAGCAGCTTCATCGGCAACCTCGAAGAAGTACTCTCTGGCATCACCTTCGTTAGCAGTGAGTAAAAAAGTAGCCCCTTTCCATGAAAAATGAGCAAGAGTATCGGGTTGATAGACACCATAAAGACCGGTGTATTGACCAAAACTTACGGCACCATCTTCTTGAATATCAATATTCAGACGATCCCAAGATTTCGCACCTAGCCCCATGACCTGTACGGTCAACTCTTCCAAATCAATAACCGCCAGGCCATTGTTTTCTTGTAAGCTTATATAAGCAGTATCATTTGTGGCTGTAATGTACTCTGGTTCGAGATCCTGTGCGACAGTCGTTGAAATAGTGACGCCGTTAATGGTGCGACCAGCAGGATTCGGGAACATCATTCCCTGTTCCATCAGGGCCTGTTCGCTTGTGTTAAATCCGCTAAATCCCACCGTAGTCCCCGTTTCTTCAGGTTCGCCGTTAGCAAGTATATTGATAACAGTCACCGAACCTTGTGGATCAACGGTGTAATCGCTGGAAGGCTCTCCTTCATTGGCCACCAATACTTTTGCACCATCTGGTGTAAAGGTGACCATATCAGGAAGAGCGCCGACTTCTACAGCGTCTAGAAAAGCGGGTGTTGAGCTGTCCAAGCCATCGTAAAACAACACAAATCCGTTATCTGTTTTCACATTTGCTGGTACTGCAACTGCCATCAGATTACCACTTACTGCGATACTCGTTACACTGCCAAGTTCAACGCCATTAATATCTGCAGGTAGGCTAAGTGCGCTAGGCACTAAATTGGTTGTACCTATGGGGTCAGTCATTGGGGTACTAGACACATTCGCCGCAGGAATGATAGCGATAGTATTAGTGTTGCCATTCGTGGCATAAATGGTATTGGTTTGAGCATGATACTGGATAATTTCAGCCGCAGTCTGATTACCCAAAAACGCTCTTGCGACCACTTCCATGGCAATTCCGATAGATGCATCTGTACCATCTGCACCGTCATTACCCGCTTCACCTTGTTCCCCTTGGGGACCTTGTGCTCCCGTTTCACCGGGTACACCATCATCACCATCCAGGCCACACCCTGTCAGTGATACTGATACTAAAAACGCGAGTAATCCTAGTTTGAACTTATTACGCACTGGCATTTGTTTTCCTTTCTAATTTTGGTGCCGTTCGGCTTGATTGTTTTTCAAGGTGTGTACCCCGCCTACAACAGGTTCTAGTACAACAGAAAAGTTATTTAACTTCTATGAATAAATTAGCGCGAAAATGTGACAAAAAGATTATCAAGGATATTAGGGCGAACACTACACAACATTCTGACTTAACCACGTTAACCCGAAATCCATCCCATCGACGTATAAGCAATAGTAATCGCGATTCTTTTCAGTATACAATCTGACAAAAGGATGGACGTTTTAACATCTCAAACTGGCAAGAGCAGGCTTTATTATAGGCTTTTCCTCTGTGCCCTTTTCTCTGTTACGATTTAGCAAAGACGAAAAGCATTTCAAGGACTTATAATGAAAATGACATTCAAAAAGATTGCCGTTATTGCCACTGTACTTTCACTCACGGCTTGTGCAACCTCACCGACTGGCCGAAAGCAAGTCTTGTTATATTCTGAAAGTCAGTTGGCTCAGATGGGCGATCAGGCATTTGCTGGTATGAAAGAAGAACTGACTATTTCAAACAAGCCAGTACAGAATTCTTACGTTGAGTGTGTTGCCAGAAGTATTACCGCACAAGTACCGGCTTCGGTTTTTAGTGGCCAGTGGGAAGTGGTGGTTTTTGATGACGAGCAAGTCAACGCGTTTGCGCTTCCCGGCGGTAAAATTGGCGTATACACTGGATTATTGAACGTGGCCAAAAATCAACACCAGCTGGCCGCCGTAATCGGACACGAAGTGGGTCACGTTATTGCCGAGCACGGTAACGAGCGCATGTCGCAATCTACCTTAATTAATGTCGGCACACAGGCAGTAGGTCAGGTGTTAGCTGCTAACGAAGTGGCACAGTCAGGACCAATTATGGCGGCAATTGGATTGGGCATGCAAGTGGGTGTTCAACTTCCCTTTAGCAGAACACACGAATCTGAAGCAGATGTTATCGGCCTTGATCTAATGGCAAAGTCGGGGTTTAACCCAAAACAATCGGTAGAGTTATGGCAAAATATGGATAAGGCGAATTCGGGTAAAAGACCCATTGAATTGCTTTCTACCCACCCAGCACCACAAACTCGAATTAAAAATTTGCAAGCGCATATGAGTAGCGCGTTAGCGCAATATAAGGCAGCTCCCAATCGTCCCAACTGCACTATCTGATTTAAAAAATAAGCTTTGTAAGGTTACTTGATCGCCCCGCGTGCACCTTCTTCCTTAACAAAATCAAAAGGCCACTTCATTGAAGTGGCCTTTTGGTTGAAAACAAATTATTTTTGAAGCACTAACTACTTTATAAATTCTTTTAGAAACGCTTTAAATTCTTCACCAAGAGAAGGATGACGCACGGCGTATTCTACATTAGCTTTCATGTAACCTAATTTACTACCACAGTCGTGGCTTTTTCCCTTCATGTAATACGCATCAACTTGCTCTGAATTCATTAGGGCATCGATAGCATCGGTTAATTGAATTTCACCTCCGGCACCAGGAGGCGTTTTTGCTAAAAGATCCCAAATGTTCTCTGATAGCACATAACGACCCACAACAGCCAAATCGGAAGGCGCTTCTTCTAACGGTGGTTTTTCGACCATTCCGTGCATTTTTGCTGATTCACCTGGAGCAATTGACGCACCGTCTAAATCGATAATACCGAATTTAGAGATATCTTCTTGTGGTACTTGCTCGACCATCACCTGACTAACGCGACTGGTATTAAATTTCGCTACCATTTGAGCAAGGTTGTCTTTCTTAGGATTACTTGCGGCATCATCAATAATTACATCAGGTAATACCACTGCGAAAGGCGCATCACCGATAAGAGGACGAGCACACAAAACGGCATGGCCTAACCCGTTCGCCACACCTTGACGTATTTGCATTATCGTAACGTCTTTCGGACAAATAGATTGAATTTCTTCCAACAGCTGGCGCTTTACCCGCTTTTCAAGAGTAGCTTCTAACTCAAACGAAGTATCAAAGTGGTTTTCAATACTGTTCTTACTGGCATGAGTCACCAGAATAATTTCTTTTAGGCCCGCAGCCACACATTCACTTACGACATACTGAATTAATGGCTTATCTACAACGGGTAACATTTCTTTTGGAATGGCTTTTGTGGCGGGAAGCATACGCGTCCCAAGACCTGCTACTGGGATTACAGCTTTTTTTACCTGACTCATATTTTTAATATCCTTTTTTAAAAACCTAGATTCATGCTCAAGGCGACGCGATAGTCGGGATTTCTCCTCAATCAGAGATAATTATCTTTGAGCAATGACACTATAAGCAATTAATGCAATGGGCATTCCAATTACCATTTAAGCACATTATTGCACCCAAAATAGGGAAAAAGCGGAAAAATACGCCTTATGTCGTATAAATTACTCACAATTAACATTACCAGTGCACCTATTTGGTGAATAATAATCTGCGCATTTTACAATTAACTGTCACTTATTTTTTCGTGACTCCCGCTGGGGTGCGCTCCAAGCTGATTAGTTAGACCAGCTTTTAAACCTGAACGCATAAACGCTCCCCGTTTTTTTCCATCGCTAAAATAATACCGATTAACTATATAACGCAGGGGTATTGCACAAATATGGCGGAACTTCCAATAAAGCGGCACATAGCCTCTGCGAGCTAACACCAGCAAATTGCGAAACTGATAAAACAAACGTATTGGCGAGCCCTGCTTGAAAGTCACGCCCCATACACGAACCCTTCCATCGCCCTGGCGGTGAGGCATACATGCACTTAATGACTGATAGACATTGAGTCCCTTCTTACGCGCACGCCAACACCACTCATGATCAACCCCATCGATGAATAACGCACTCTCCTTTTCACCGACCATAGCAAAGGATTGATGGGAGATAAGCATTCCCGAAGCGATGATTTGCGAAACCAGTTTTACGTCGTCTGAGTGGTATTGTCCCCGCTGCACTACGCCTTGGTTAATACGTTGGGTAAATTGGCAGAATATTGAAGGGCCAATTGCAGCAATAGGCTGATCTTTGGCCAGTGCCTTAAACTGGTTTAGCAGGGCATTCGCTACATCTGGGGTAAACTGACTATCCTGATCAAGAAGAAAGGCGAATTCCACGCCACGAGAGAACAACCAGCGCAAGCCAATATTCTGAGCTTCAGCAATCCCCACATTCTCTTTGTAATGGAAGTAGGTGGCATTACCTGTTAATGCCTGATCAAGGGGAGTGTGAGAATTATCAACAAAAACCAGATGCCAATGACTGGCACAGAACAACGCTGTCAGCGATTTCACATGCTCACAATCTGGCTCGTATAACACGACGACAATACCCGCCTTCAATGTTTATGGAACCTCTCTAAAAGATGTCTATCAAGTTTATAAGCAATTTTAACGACATTGCTTGGCATCAACCTAAGCATCAGCACGCCACATGCGTACACAAAGTTGTGAGGCGAATACTGCTTGAGTTTGTTAATGGCGTAAAGCCGTGCTTTAAACTCATTGAGCGATTTACCATACCCCCTTCGTTTATAGAAGTCATTCACCCGACGAAATTTCAACAATCTGTCAGATAGATTTCTAAAGATATACCCTTTCGATGCCAAAAGGATCCATAAAAAGTAATCTTGCGTGTTTCGCAGACTTTCATCGTATCGATGACCATCCCGAAAAACGTCAAAACGTATCGCCACAGTGGGGTGATTCATAGAGCAACGACGCGGAAGCATTGAGACAATGCGTTTATGGGTAGTCGGCATAACTCTCGCCCCAACCTTTTTTCCATACTCGTTAATTTCGGTAAGGGCAGAGCCCAATACCGATACTGTCTTGTGTCGTTTAAGAAAGTTTATCTGTTTGTGTAGGCGATTCTGTTCAGATACGTCATCAGCATCCATACGTACGAAAAAGGAAGGATTGTACTGACTTGTATAATCAATCGCGTTATTCATGGCACCTGCCAATCCTTTATTCTCGCTATGTTGCGCAAGTATAACGCGAGAATCGCTTCTTACTGCATCGGTGAGGATCGCTAGCAAGTTTTGAGGAATTGGCCCGTCTATAACAATGACGAACACAAAAGACTTATAGGATTGAGTTAATATACTTTCGACAGATTGTTTTAACCACACTGCGTTATCGGCTTGATAGACCGCCAACGCGACTACGGTTTCCACCTCTTTTTTTGCATAGTTGTTATCGAGTATAGAAAATTGATTTTTCAAGTGGTCGTACCGTCACTAACTGACACTTTTACGCTACACAGGTAACACAAAAGTAAATTGATGAATTGCAAATGTGCACGACTGAGCGATTACGGCTTTCTTATAAATGGTTGTTGCGCTCGACCAGTTAGCGATTTCACAAATCGTAAAACATTCCAAATGTTCTGGATCACAAGGCTATATACTACAAGTAAACACATAAACCCCCAAAACATGACAGCTTCTGATACTTGATAAATCTCTCCCAAAATGCCGATGGAACAGTAAAATGCTCCCAGCATCAATATAGCCACTAACGACTGCCTGCTATTTAAACCAGCACGCATAAAGATGTTGTGCAAGTGTTGGCGATCAGGTCTGAGCATAGACTGCCCTTTACGAGCACGGCGATACATAATAGCCGCCATGTCCATTAACGGCAGACCTACTAACCATACTGCCGTAATCGGCCTAAACGCAGCTTTATCGCCCTGTGTATGGTCGACCAATAGCCAAACAATGGTGAGACCCACAAACATACTGCCGGAGTCACCCATAAAAATTTTATTCCCTTTAAACCCTTTCCAGCTCAGATTGAAAGCCAGAAACGGAACAATAGCGGCAACGATTATCAATGGCTCCATAATCGAGGCGCCATTCCCCGTGGACAGTAAAAAGCCCGATACAGTTAGCAGTATCACTAAACTCATGCCGCCCGCGAGTCCGTCTATACCATCAATCATATTAAACGCATTGATAACACCAACCACGCAAATAATGGTAAAGAAGTATCCCCCTAACCCGAGTATGACGTCACCAGTCCCGAAAATATTGCCCAGAGAAGTAATGTAGTTTTGTGCGCTCCACGCCATGATGGCAGCAACCCCAAACTGACACATTAAACGCCCTTTCGCACTTAAATCGAACCGGTCATCTAACATGCCTAAAAGAACGATAAAGGCAGAAGCGGTAAAGAAGAGAGGATTGTTTTTCATCCACACGTCGGTAGCGATACTGGCAACCAATACCGCCATAAAAATAGCAACGCCACCAGTAAGAGGGACAATCCCAGAATGGCGTTTTCTCGCTGTTGGCTGATCTACAAGGCCGAATTGATGTGCAAGCGGCGTCATTACAACTAACAATATTAACGCAACAATAAATGCAGTAAATAAAGGAACAAACTGCAGATAAGCTATCATAAAACGCACGACCCCAAATCACGTATACTGAATGGTTTTATTTCAGTTCGTGAACCAAAACGATGTATTAAAATTCTTTTTTTCAGTTCCATTTATACAAAACTTCCATTTTCCTTTTACTAAAAGAAAATCTCTAAAAGTTAACGACAAACCGGACTAGCGCGTATGATATATAACAATGCCTAAACTAGCCACCCTAGAAAAGGCTTAAAATTCTATTTTTATAACACTTTATCCGCTTTTTCTCATTCTATTACCTAGCGTGATAGAAAACCGTTCAACTAATCATCTCTTTTTCGCTCACTCGCCACATCTCAAGATACGTTTTTCGAACGCAAACCACTGCAACTCAATACTTTAAAGTTCAAACGATTCACTGCCACTTGAGCACTTCAGACCGTGAAAACGCCAAAAAGTCTTGTGAAAAGAAGACGCTCAATGTACTCATGCATTTATCAAAACTTATGGTATCCTAGCGCCAAATCGCTATACGGATATGAAAGCAAATGTTGAAAAAAATTACGCGTCTTTGTCTCCCTATCCTGTGTATGATAGGTGCATCTGGTTGCACGACGACTCCTACCGCAACCCGTGCAGATATCCCTCTCGTGCACTCATCCCTTGCATATTCATTAACGCCTGATAGAGAGCTTGCAATAAATATTCCAAATGCAAATCTTGCGCATGATACACAAGATTCCATATCTGTGCACTTCAACGGTCACCAATATGATGCGGTAAAACATTATGTCTCTGCCACCGGTAATAAATGCATTCGCTTTTTGTTGGCATCACATGACACTATGTCGACAGATACCAACGAGAAATTGACCACATGCCAACGAGACGGGCAATGGCGAGTTGTTGCACCGCTAGTTGCATCATCCAGTGTTGAGAGTGAATAACTGATGAAGATAAATAAAAAGTCTTTTACTGTGTTATTGAATGCCGTTTGTCTTATATCGACACTCAGTACCTTTTCGTTATTTTCATCTGCTCAAACGATAGAGCAGTTGCATCAACTTCGACAACGCGCACAACAAACCGATAACCCGACTGGTACCAATACAGCAGTTTCCCCCCTTGACATTTCAAGTCAAAGGACGCTTCCAGGTGCGGCCAACACCGTAGACACAATGGGGCAGTTTGCCACTCAGCCTCGAAGTGGTGTGCAGCTTCCAGGTGAACCTACTATTGACACAGTGTTCCCTGTTCAAGAGCCGATGGAGAACCCTCCTTTCGCCGCCAATCTCTTTATTGGTGGATTTGAATCTGAAAGAGTGACAGGCCTTAACGACAATTATCTGGTCGCCCCCGGCGATAAAATTTCCATATGGTTATGGGGAGCAGTGAATTTCTCTAATGTGGTCACTGTTGATAATCAAGGCAACATTTTTATTCCTAACATCGGTCCTATTCGCGTTGCCAATACGCCAGCTGGTAGCGTAAACCAGACTGTCACCAGCAAAATTCGCCAAGTTTATACAAACGACGTCAATGTCTATGTTAACTTACTCACCTCGACTCCGGTTTCTGTTTTCGTTTCTGGCCCTGTGCTGCGTCCAGGTCAATATGCCGGGCTTGCTTCTGATAGTGTCCTCTATTACCTCAAGCGAGCCGGTGGCATTGATTTCCAGCGGGGAAGTTTTCGTCAAATCGATGTGGTGAGAAATGGAAACATTGTCGCATCTGCAGATCTCTATGCCTTTTTCCGCAACGGTAAGCTTCCTGAAATGTCATTTAAAGATGGCGACACCATATTAGTGCACCCAATTGGCAACACTATTGTGGTTGAAACGGGTGCGAGGAACAGTTTTACCTTCGAATTTTTAAATGAAGAACTCAATGGCAGTGTGGTCAATTACTTTGCTCGTCCCGGAGAGTTTGCTTCTCATGCATCAGTGGCGGGGATCCGCAACAATAAGCAATTTGCACGTTACCTAACAATAGATGAATTCGGTGATCTGCCATTGCGCGCTGGTGATACCGTGGAATACATTGCCGACCACGAACCCCAAATATACCGTATCAATGTGGCTGGCGCTTTTGCCGGTGCGTCACAAGTGATGGTGGACAAAGGTACGCGTCTTATTGACGTGCTTGACCATATAGAAGCCGATGAAAAACTTTCTGACACGCAGAATATTTATTTGCTGAGAGAAAGCGTAGCGCAAAAACAAAAAGAAATTATTGAAGAAGGTCTGCAACGGCTTGAGCGCAGTATGTATACCGCTCCCATTAGCTCAACTGGCGAAGGCGCTATCCGTACTCAGGAAGCACAATTGGTGGCAGATTTTATCGCTCGTGCAAGACAAGTCGAGCCTCAGGGTCGCGTGGTGGTATCTGAGAACGGTGAAATTGCGAATATTTTGCTAGAGCCTAACGACACTATTGTGATCCCTGAAGTCACCGATTTAGTTCATGTTGGCGGAGAAGTTTTATTACCCCAGTCAGTGGTATTTAACCCTGATGCCACCGCAGAAGATTATATTGCGTGGGCGGGTGGATTTACTGAACGCGCTGAAGACGAACGTATTTTAGTATTGCGCAAAAATGGTAACGTCACCTTCACCAGTATCGACAGCGGGTTGCTTGCCAGCAACAACAGTAAGCTAGAGCCGGGTGATCAAATTATTGTGTTACCAGCGATAGACACCAAAGTGCTCCAGGCGGTTAAAGACATCACGCAAATTATCTACCAGATTGCTGTTGCAGCAAATGTCGCCACCAATTAACTATGATTACGTTTAAAGAGCAACTCTATGCGTGGAGAAGCGTGATATTTGCGCTTTTCCTACGTGAATTACAGAGTAAGTTCAACGACAAATTTGGTCTAGGATGGGCCTTTCTCGAACCTTTCGCATTCATTTTTGTGTTGTCATATTTACGTGGGTTAATTAGTGGCGATGACATTCATTCCATCCCACTGTTTATTTTTATGATGATAGGCATGGTTGGACTGCAATCACTAACATCAGGACTTCAATCAGTTTCAACTTCTATTCAGCGTAACAAGCCTCTTTACGCGTTTAGACAAGTTCAGCCCATTTCCGCTGTGGTCACTGCGGGCTTTTTAGAATGTTCAATTAAAGTGGTTGTAGTTATTCTATTAATTTTGGGTCTATTTTTAATGGGCGACACTTTTGAAATCAATGATCCATTATTTTTAATTTTCTTATTCTTCTTATTGTGGCTTTTCTCCATTTCCCTAGGGCTTATATTTGGGATTGCAGCCGCTTTTGTACCTGAAGTAGACAAAATTAAATCAGTGTTAACTAGGCCTTTAATGTTTATCTCCTGTGTTTTTTTTAGCTTGCAGGATTTACCTGAGGAGATTTGGCCTTACCTCACCTGGAATCCGCTGGTGCATTTTAACGAACTCGCTCGCTATGCTTGTTTTGAGTCCTATGGGCACAAGGGCGTATCGCTAAACTTTATTATTGGAGTGACTACTGTAACAGTCTTCTTAAGTCTGTCGCTTTACCACATAACGTGGAAGAGAGTATTGTCACGATGATCAAATTAGACAATGTAACAAAGAGTTATCCCAGTAAAATTGGGATTCAATATATTTTTAAAAATCTTAACTTCGACTTTCCCACAGAAAATAACGTCGCCATACTCGGCAAAAACGGGGCGGGTAAGTCCACACTTTTTCGGATGCTGGCAAAAAGTGAGTATCCCGATAAAGGGCGAGTACTCACTAACAAATCAATGTCGTGGCCGGTTGCCTTACAAACTGGTGTTCACCCTCAAATGACAGGTAGAGAAAACACCCGCTTTATTGGTCGCATAAATAATGTAAAGTCTTTGCTTGATTATGAAGAACGAGTACAAGAATTCGCCGAACTCGGTACACAATTTGATTTACCCGTACGCACCTACTCATCAGGCATGCGTGCCAAGCTAGTCTTCGCGTGTTGTATGAATATCAATTTTGATATTTATCTTATCGACGAAGCCACCTCTGTGGGTGACCCCATATTTAGAAAAAAGGCACGTCTATCGCTTAAGGAAAAAAGTGAACAAGCTAGCGTTATCATGGTAAGTCACGAACTTGACCAAATCCGCGAATTTTGTACATCCGCTGTAATCATCAACGATGGGCGACTTACATATTATCGCGATCTAGAAGAAGGCATCGATGTATACACTCAGGATGCAAACAATAAGAAATCTCTTAAATAGGTTTAACTACAGTGGAAAAATCACTTACACAGCTCATTGCCCTTCTTAAGAAGAACAAGCTACTTCTACTCGTCCTACCATGGGCATTATACGCATTTTATCTGGTAGTGTGGGCTGCCCCCCAGTATGAAAGTCAAAGCCAGTTAATAGTGAAATCAAGTGACGGTGGCAGTAGTTTTGATCCATCATCCTTACTTGGGGCCGCAGGTGTACCTGGAACGGGTTCAAGTTTTGACAGTCAGCTTGTAGAAGCCTACATTCGTTCTGCTGACATGATCAAATATCTTGATAATACTATTTCACTTAGAGATCACTACCTTTCAGACGACGCTGATTTTTTTAGCCGACTTTCTTCTTCGCACAAGCAGGAAGACTTTTACCGTTTTTACCTGCAACACGTGGAGGTAAGTGTTGACTCAGCTTCGTCAGTTATTACCCTTCGCACCCGTGCATTCACCTCTGAGTTTGCTCAAGTAATCAACAAAGCTATTGTACAAAAAGCAGAGGAGTTTATTAACACAATCAATAATGATTTGGCGAAATCCAAACTCACTTTTGCCAAAGGCGAACACGAGATTGTAGAGCAAAAGTTACAACAAGCTAAAACGGACATTCTGGGCTTTCAGTCAAAATACAACGTGCTTGACCCAACCGCCGAAGGCGCAGCATTTCAACAGATTGCGTTTTCACTAGAGGCCACCCTTGCTCAGAAAAAAGCGCAGCTCAGCACCATGTCAACCATGATGTCCGACGCGGCGCCCGAAATCATCAATATAAAAAGAGAAATATCAGCGCTGCAAAAAGAAGTTGAGAAGCAAAAAGAACGCATTAGTACAGGCGAGGGGGAAAATACAACGCTTTCGGTCAGTGAATTAATGGCGCAATACAGTAACTTGCAAGTGCAGCTACAATTGGCAATTCAGGCCTATTCTTCGTCTTTAATCACACTGGAAAATGCGCGGGTTGAGGCATATCAAAAGCTGCAACACCTTGTGACAATAGAGTCACCTACCCTACCTGATGACAATGCATACCCCACCATAATCTACAATTTAGTGTTGTTTGCCGTATGCCTACTACTGATCTACGGTATTGTACGCATTGTGGTGGCCACCATCCGTGAGTTGTAGTGAAGTAATCAATCCCAACGGCCAAGTGATTAATCCTTGGCCAGTTGACACAGCTTTAATGAAGTTTGTCGCCGAAATCTTGTGTCTTTAACCAAGCTCTAGTATAAGAGTCTATCCGTCTAAGGACCGTAAGAGCCATTCTTTACAAGCGCTCGACAATAACAACCATAAGCAATATGGAATTTAAGTATAATTATGAAACCATCTAACGATACCAGCTTTTTTGGCCATCCAGGGGGCCTGAGAACGCTGTTTTTCACTGAAATGTGGGAGCGCATGAGTTACTACGGTATGCGCGCGCTACTCGTGTTATTTATGACTGCCAGCCTGCAAACTCAAGGACTCGGTTTTACCGTGGCGACTGCGGGTGCCATCTACGGCCTATATACAGGTGCTGTTTATTTCCTTGGTTTACCTGGTGGATGGCTAGCCGACCGACTTATTGGCGGTAAAAAAGCGGTTTGGTATGGTGGCTTAATCATTTTTGCCGGTCACGTGGTATTGGCCATTGATTTGCAAAACCTGTTCTTTGTCGGCCTTATACTGGTCGCCACTGGTACCGGTTTATTAAAACCCAATATCTCTGCCATGGTCGGTCAGCAATACGGTGACGACGATGGCCGTCGCGATAGTGGATATGCCCTTTATTACATGGGCATTAATATTGGTTCTCTTATCGCCTATTTAGTTACGGGCTACTTACAGGAAAACTGGGGCTGGCACTACGCATTTGGTGCGGCCGCAATTGGTATGGCGATTGGCCTTATTCAATACTATTTTAGTAATCGCTCGCTTTCCGATGAGTCTGTCGCACCTGCTAACCCGTATGAAGGCGCAGCACGTCAGCGCGCTTGGATGGGGGTATATGCAGTCCTCGCCATAGCGGTAGTGGTTATCATTCTTGCCCATATGGGTACCATTGTTATTGAGCCTGTTGCATTGGCACAACAAGTGGCGATTATATTTACCATTATCTTTTTCGCTTACTTCGCACTTATATACTTTGGCGGCAAGCTTTCTGACAACGAGAAAAAGCGGATGTGGGCATTGTTCTTGGTCTGTGTTGCCTCAGCGTGTTTCTGGTCTGGTTTCGAACAAGCAGGCTCTTCACTTAACCTGTTTGCGCAGAATTACACGGACCGTGTCTTACAGAGTGGTTCTCTGCTTACCTCGTGGTTTGGCATGGACACTATTCCTACCGTGTGGTTCCAGCTATCAAACGCATTATTTATCATTGTGCTATCTCCGTTTTTCGCAGCGCTTTGGATAAATCTAGCTAAACGTATGATTGACCCTTCTTACACTATCAAGTGTGCGGTTGGTATCGTCATCATGGCGACGGGTTTCTTGGTGATGTTTATGGCTTCACAGTATGCAGCGCAAGGTCTTAAAGTTGCTCCAATGTGGTTGGTGACTACCTACTTCCTGCATACGGTTGGTGAACTTTGCCTAAGCCCTGTAGCGTTAAGTGCAGTGAGCAAGCTATCGCCTAAGCGCTATGCTGGTCAAATGATGGGCGTATTTGTACTCACATACTCAATCGGTAACATTATTGCTGGTCTGTTATCTGGAAACTTTGACCCAGAAAACGTCCAAGAGATGCCAAACCTGTATCTACAAATTGCGCTTTTCAGTATTGCAGTAGGTATTGTTATTGCACTGTTCAGTGTGAAATCTCGCTTCTGGGAAAAAGCGGGCATCGAAAGCAAAGCATAATTTATCGTCAGTGTGTTTTAACCGCTGATAGATTCCCCTACAATAACCGCCGCAACGCATCGTTCCGGCGGTTTTTTATTAAGAGCACCTTATGAAGTTTTACTTTTCAACGAGACATATCCCAGGTTTACAGGGCCTTCCTCTAACTGAGCGCGTCAAGCGCTTGGACAACGCCGCTAAGCAGTTGAGCGTACCCGAAAAAACGCTTCTGAATATTTTAAAACTTCTGGTCTTTGTGCCTGTGTTCGCGTTGATTTTACAAACTGCATCAAATTGGACCTCATTACTTTGGGCTGGTGTGGTATTTTTGTTGTACCCTCTGATCATTAAACCTATTCAATATTCCATTTGTGCCAAATATATCGCGCAACCGTCAAGCAAGGAGAATGCATGAAGACCATCTTAGTCACTGGTGGTGCAGGCTATATTGGTAGCCACACTGTTTTACAACTGCTCGAACAAAATTACGGCGTGGTGGTACTAGACAACCTGGCAAATGCAAGTGCAGAGTCTTTGCGTCGGGTTGAATCTTTGACGGGTAAATCAGTAACCTTTGTGCAAGGCGACATTCGTGATACTGCTGTGTTGGACGATATTTTCAGTGAACACAGTATCTTTGCTGTCATTCACTTTGCCGGCCTCAAAGCCGTAGGCGAATCTGTCCAAAAACCGCTTTCCTATTACGAAAATAATGTATACGGTACGTTGACCTTATGCAAAGCAATGCAAAAGCACAACGTCAAAAATATCGTGTTTAGCTCATCCGCCACTGTATATGGCGACCCTGCTGCATTACCCTTACGGGAAGATATGGCAACCGGACACCCCACCAACCCTTATGGCATGTCCAAACTGATGGTGGAGCACATGCTCAATGATCTCTACGTATCCGATAACGAGTGGAATATCGTTCTGTTGCGCTACTTTAATCCAGTCGGCGCCCATGAATCAGGTCAAATTGGTGAAGATCCCAACGGTATACCTAACAATCTTATGCCTTATATTTCGCAAGTTGCCACCGGAAAGCTTACTCAGTTAAGTGTGTTTGGCAATGATTACGATACACAGGATGGAACAGGTGTGCGCGATTATATTCATGTTGTCGACTTAGCTAATGGCCATTTAAAAGCCCTAGATAGACTTGCGCTCAACATGGGTCTGGATAAATACAACTTGGGTACGGGCCAAGGCTATTCGGTGCTTGAAATGGTGAAAGCATTTGAAAAAGGCTCTGGAAAAACCATTCCCTATACATTTGCGCCTCGCAGAAGTGGCGATGTAGCTGCGTGCTATGCAGACCCTACCAAAGCCGCTACAGAGCTTAACTGGCATGCTGAAAAAGGCCTTGATGCGATGTGTGCCGATACATGGAATTGGCAATCTCAAAATCCTATGGGATACCCAAAAAACTGATTTCCTGAGAAAGCTCATACTGAGGTCGGGGGTGTTAGCCACTCTCGACTTTTGACTAATATCCACCGCGCTACTTGTTAGTTAGCATAAGAAAAAAATAATAAAACCGTGCAGTCTTTCGTGAAGTTCTCTTTTCTTACTTATTTCCTGTTTGTTTTTGTTGTTTCTCCCGTATCTGCCATTACCCTCATTGAAGTGTCACCAGTTCATTTTGGCTCTGTCTCAGGCCAACTGGGATTAAGTTGTGCCATGTCGCAATACGGCGTTATTTCAGGCGCATGTGACGCCAGCGATGGAGAAATATCTGTGGGTCAAATTACGGTGACAGATTTACCCCGTAAAGGAACTGTGGAGGTCATTCTAAAAGGGAGCACCAATAGCGCCCTTACTTTTACCCCCTTGGCTGAATTAACAGGTGCCAAAGGGGGAACTATTTATCTTTACGAAAACCAACCGGTGAGCGCCGAAGTAAAAGGCAATGGCGCTGAATTTTCACTTACCGTATACGGTTCCTTCTCGTTGGTAAGCGATATCACCTTGTCGGGGCCTTACACAGTAGATTATTCAATTGAAATTAACCCTCAATAAGTGAATTCTAGGGGCTTAAATCAAAACACCGGCCTTATCTATACGCTCACAAATCGCTGCAACAAAGTTCTTCCTGTGTATCTGGGTTAAGTTATCGATTTACTCTAACTCGTTTTCTTTCTCTTTTTGATCGTTCTGTTGCTCGTCGTTTGTTTGTTCATCAATGTATTCAAAGTCGGTTCCCTCTAGCATTGCCTCAAAGTCAGCAAAATCATCAAGCTGTTCTTGCTCTATTGCCTTATCGCTACTTTTTCCATCCGATACTTTAAAGGCCAAATTTTCGAAATAAGCATTTTTAACAAACGCATAGTCATCAACAGCTTGCTCTAATTGCGCTTCCTGATCCATTAGCTGAGCACGGGTTTCAAGAAGAGAAACCACATAACGGGCTATTGCCAATCCGCCATCGATAACCGCCATGGGGTATACCATTCCATCGACGACTTCACCGGAAAAGCTACGTGGGTCATTAGGGCCAAGTACGGGTAACATGAGGAAGGGTCCAGTGTTCACTCCCCATGTCCCCAAGGTTTCACCGAACTCTTCTTCTTTGCGTGCAATACCTATATGAGACGCAACATCAATTGTTCCAAATATTCCTACTGTAGAATTAAGTACGAAACGCGCGAGGCTATCTAACCCATCATCTATCTTTCCCTGAAATAGGTTATTCATAAAATTGGCTGGCTCTTGCAGGTTTTGTGCAGCATTGACTAAACCGGTTCGCGCAAACTGAGGCATCACAGTGACATAACCTACTGTTACAGGGCGCAAAAAGTAGGCATCAAGCAGTTCCCAGTTAAAATCCCACATGATGCGGTTTATTGGCTCAAGGGGATCTCTTGGGTCTGAGTTATCTACGCTAGCGTTATTGGTTGTAGACGTCGACAGTTGTTCCTGTGCATTATTGCTCGCACACCCACCACTCAAAAAGCTACTGGCAATGATCAAACCAGCAATGAGTGATTTAGAAATTTCCATAACTACAGTTCCTTATCGATAATAACGCTTATTGAGGTCAGATCGCCTTGTCTTACAGCGACTTGAGTATTGCCCTGCCATTCCCCTTTGGCAGGCGCCACGTCACCATCTATCGAGAGTCTGGCAGTAATCGTGACTTGAGAAAGAGAAGCCAGAGTATATTGAGGCATCATCGCATTGCGAGTCGTTAACTCTACTGATACAGGGAAACCTTGGATAGGCATTTTCACTACCGCCGCAGGCATTTTGTTCTGCGAGTTTGCGTCCTGCGCAAAAACAATTAAAAAACCTTCCGTCGGCGCATGGGCTAATGCGTCTTCTGATAAGGATACCGATACGGTAAACCCGGTCAGTGCATCGCTAGCATTCTCGGCGCGTTTTTGATTAACCTGACTTAATTGGCTAGCCGGTTGTTCAGTTTGCGCACCCACTGTGATCGACTGCTGCTCAAGCTCTTCAATGCGTGACACTAAACGCTTAGCCACATCGCTATCGGAAGGCAGTTTCCCTTCTACCTGCGAGTAAAAACGCTTGGTATTATTCAAGTCGCCTAACTGAGCAGACACCACTGCCATCATTAACGCCAAATTGTCATTTTGCGGATTGTCATTTAACAACCCCAGTAATAACCCCTGCGCGCGTTTGAGATTATTAACATCGGCGGTTGTCATTAATGCTTGCGCCAGAGTGATGCGGTTAGCCGATTTGTCCGGTGACAAACTCACGGCTTTATCCATAGCTTCAATGGCCTGGATCTCTTGCCCTAAACTCAACATTAATCGCCCAAAATACATCCAACCTGTATCATCGTCTGGTGCTTGGCGCAGGCGCTGTCTGATAGCAAGTGCTAATTGCACAATGTCTTGTTGGGTAAGGTTGCTTGCATTACCGTTGGCCAATTGCTGACTTAATTGAGGAAGCGCGCTAATGGCGTCCGCCCCTTGCGCCACTTTTTCCATTTGATTAACGTAGAAATAAACCCATGCACCGCTTGCTAGCGCAATAATACCGCAAATTAATAAGGGTAATGTTGCATTACCCGTTTTGTGAGCCTGAAAAGCACTCTCATCGACTAAGGCAAGCTTGAGTTCATCCACGGCCTGGCGTTTATCGTGCTCACTAATCAGCCCTTCTTGTACTTCTCGTTCAAGTTCAGCAAGGCGCTGTTTAACAATTTGTGTATTGCTTAAGCTATCGTGTTTGGCATGATCCTTACGGCGTAACCAAGGAAAAGCGATAATGAGTAATACCAGCGTAATAAGCCCCGATACTACAAGGTAAAATTCAGCCCAACTCATTCTTTTTCTTGCTCCAACATTGCGTCTGCTTTTGCGAGTTTTGCGGCCATATCTTCAGGCGGAGTCACAGCTTTGCGTCTCACCACCACAAGTAGCGCGATAACGATGAACAAAATAGGCCCCGCCCATAGCCAAAACGTTGCGACCGTTACTGGCGGTTGATAGTGGACAAAATCGCCATAACGAGATTTCATGAAGTCGATCACTTCCTGTTCTGATTTGCCCTGCTTAAGCAGGCTATACACTTTTCGACGCATATCATGAGCAATCATCGCGTCGCTATCGGCGATATTTTGATTTTGACACATGGGACAGCGCAGTTCAGCGGTCAAGCGTAAAAAGCGCTCTCTTTGTTGGGGGGTATCAAAAGCAAATTTATCCTCTGCGCTAACGCTTTCAAACGCCAAGCACAGTGACAAGAGTGCAGCGACAACAAAAACCAAGTACTGTAAACGACGAAACACGGTTACTGAAAATGAGGTGACGGGTGATTGAGGGGAAGCAAAGAAACTCATTACTTACTGCCTCTATCTGAAGCATCGTTATTGGTTCGGTCTTCATTAGCCTGTTCGAGGCCTTGTTGTGCCACCAGCTTGGTGTAAAGCGGACCAATTTTATTGTTCCACACCCGCTCGTTTATATCGCCGATGTGGTGCATACGAATGATGCCTTGCCTATCGATAACAAAGTGTTCCGGCGCTCCTGTAACGCCAAGGTCAAGGGATGTATCGCGATAAACATCGAAAATATTAAACGCATAGGGATTGCCATAACGACTTAACATGTCCACAACTTCTTGCTGAACGCGACTAAGTGTTTTTGTACCAAAATCAGGGTCGAGATCCTGATCAAAGTACAAACCGACAATACGTACGTTGTGTTCTTTTCTGAGTTGGGTTAAATAGGGCATTTCCACTGCACACGTAACACACCATACCCCCCACACATTCAAAATAGTGACTTGACCTTTAAAATCAGCCGGAGTGTAGAGTACTTCAGGCTGCATCAAATCGGGCAATGAAAACGCGGGAAGGGTTTTATCTTTCACCTGAGAATCCAATTCCCGTGGATCGGAAAACAATCCTTTGAAAAGGAACACCACCAAAAGCGAAAACAAAATGAGTGGAATAGCAACCAATGGCGCTTTTTTCATCACGCTCCTCCTTTAACAGGTGCAGTAGACACCGTGCTAGCGTTATCAGTTGCGCTGTTAGAACCGCCGGAATCACGTTGTGTCGCGCCATTGAATTTATTAAGTACCTGTTTCGCCACTTTCACTTTAGCCATGCGATAGCGTTTATCGCTGATAGATAATACGCCACCTATTGCCATCACCACGGCCCCCGCCCACAACCAGACCACAAAGGGTTTGATGTAGATGCGAATAGCCCATGCGCCATTGTCCAGTGGCTCGCCCATCGCGATAAACAAATCACGAGTAATGGTTGAGTGGATAGCGGCTTCTGTCATTGGCATACGCTGAACAATATACAAACGCTTTTCAGGCGTTAGGAGGGCTATAGGCACGCTGTTTCGCGTTACATCAAATACACCTACATCAGCCTCATAGTTAGGCCCTTGGACTTTTCGCACATCGACAAACTTAAACGCATAGCCACCGAGGGATACCGTGTCACCAACGTCCATGCGCACATCGCGCTCTAACTCATAATTAGACACCAGCGTAATGCCGATAATGCTGATGGCAAATCCCACGTGCCCCAATACCATCCCCCAATGACTAGGGGTGAGCTTGCGCAATTTAGTCAACACACCTGACTGAGTGGATGTGCCATTTGGCATGGAAGATAGCCGTTGCAGCACTTCTTGAACTGTGGTGACTAAGATCCAAAACACCAAGATCATACCTAACACGCCCATATAAGTAGGCGCATCGTAGGCGAAATTAACCAAAATCCCCGCGCTTAAGGCAATACCCGCTGCCACCAACAATTGCGTTTTAAGCTCACTGGCTTTTTGCTGCTTCCATCGCGTCAGTGGTCCCAACCCCAAAATAAGTACAAAGGGCACAATTAACAGAGTAAACATTTGGTTAAAGAAAGGCGCGCCTACGGAAATACTTCCCAATCCCAACTCTTTGTGAACAAGGGGAAGCAGAGTGCCTAATAAGACCACGAGAGTGGCAGCACACAAAAATACATTGTTACCCATGAGTAAGACTTCGCGGGAAAACGCTTGATAGCGCCCGGGGCTTTTCAATGAGGCCGCTCTTAGCGCGTAAAGTAATAAACCAAACCCGCTCAACACAATAAGGATACCCAATATAAACAGGCCCCGCGTGGGATCACTGGCAAAAGAGTGTACCGAGACAATCACCCCCGAACGCACTAAGAATGTCCCTAGCAGGCTTAAACTAAAGGCAGCAATAGCAAGTAACACAGTCCACGATTTAAAAACCTTGCGCTTTTCAGTCACAGCTAATGAATGCATAAGTGCCGTGCCCACCAACCATGGCATAAAGGAGGCATTTTCCACTGGATCCCAAAACCACCAGCCTCCCCAGCCCAATTCGTAATAAGCCCACCAACTTCCTAGGGCAATGCCTACCGTAAGAAAAGCCCACGCGGCAATTACCCAGGGTCTTGACCATCGCGCCCACGTCGAATCTAATTGACCCGAAATCAATGCTGAGATGGCAAACGCAAAGGCCACAGAAAACCCTACATACCCCATATACAACATAGGCGGATGAATGATCATGCCGAAATCCTGCAGTAAAGGGTTGAGATCCCGTCCGTCGACTGGGAAAAACGGCAACATGCTATTAAACGGGTTAGAAGTCAGTAACATAAACAGGTAAAAGCCAATGCCCACCATACCTAACACCGATAAAACCCGGGCAACCATTGCAAGGGGAATGCCTTTGCTAAATATGGCCACAGCCACAGTCCAGATAGAAAGCATCAGTACCCAGAGAAGAAATGAACCTTCATGACCTCCCCAAACCGCCGTTATTTTGTAATAAATAGGTAGGCGACTGTTGGAGTGTTGCGCAACGTACGCCACACTAAAATCGTCAGTGACAAAGGCGTAGGTTAAGCACAGGTATGCAATCAAGGTAAATGTAAACAGCCCTATGGCTAATGGTTTTGCCGTCGCCATTAGGGTTTCGTGTTGACGATGCGCTCCCCAAAGTGGGTATACGGCAAGTAAAATAGAAAGCACTAACGCCAGCGTAAGCGCGATATTTCCAATCTCAGGAACCACGACTTAGTATCCTCCGCCGGTGTTGTCTTTTTCAGATTGTTTTTTTGACGCATCATAGTCTGGCATGTTGTCAGGCTTCACGTGCTTAATACCTTTCATTTTTTCAGCTAGCTCTGGTGGCATATATTCTTCGTCGTGCTTCGCCAGTACTTCCTGGGCTTTAATATGAAGTGGCTCAGTCAATATGCCAGTGGCGACAATGCCCTGACCTTCACGAAATAAATCAGGTAAAATGCCTGTATACGTCACCCGAACCGTCGGACCAGTATCAATAAGTTCAAAGCTAACTGCTAAACTTTCATTGTCCCTTTTAACACTGCCAGGTACCACCATACCACCTATACGAAGGCGCTGGCCTATCTGAGGTTTCTGCCCCTGCTTTCCTTCCACTATTTCACTTGGGGTGTAGAAAAGATCTATACTGTCATTTAATGCATACAGCATTAATCCAATTGCACTGACAACCAACAAACCGACAATTCCTACGACGGCTAATCGCTGTTTACGTCTTGGGTTCATGCAACTATCTCACTTCGAAAACTAGAAAACACTAATAGAATACGACCTCGTATTCCCTCTAAAAATTACAGATGAAGCAGCGATACAAGGGTATCAGACATGCCCCTCATCGTTTTGCCCCTGCTGGCGCGCCTTTTTTATACGTGCTCTACGCGCTTGCTCTGACACAACGGCCTTTAACAGCCACCGTTGTTTCACATAGCTTTGCAAGGCAATAACAGCCATCGAGGCAAAGGTAATACCAAACGACAACCAGACATAAAAGGCGTAACCACCCATATTGATAAAATCGCTAAAGGACTCAAACTGCATATTACTTTCCTGCCAACGTGTTTTTTGCCAACGCTTGCACCCAAGGCCTGTGTATTTCCCTGAGTACTATTTCGTTGCGCAATCGCACGGTAGTGACGGCCCCAATAAATAAAGCAAAACCCAATAAATTAATTAACAACGGCCATAACATTTCAGGCGCAATAGACGGGTTATCGAACTTACTGATTGTTGCACCTTGGTGTAAGGTGTTCCACCACTCCACGGAGTAATGGATAATAGGGATATTAACGACGCCTACCAAGGCCATTACTCCCGCTGCTTTGCCCGCTTGTTGTTTATCTTCAAAGGCGCCATATAACGCGATGACACCAAAGTAAAGAAACAACAAAATAAGCTCTGAAGTCAGTCGTGCATCCCACACCCACCATGCGCCCCACATGGGCTTACCCCAGGCCGCACCGGTAAATAAAGCAACAAAGGTCATTACCGCACCGACCGGTGCCATAGCAATCATGCTCATGTATGCAGTGCGCCATTGCCACACCATCCCCACTAACGCAGCAACCGCCATCGCGACATAGGTGCCCATAGACAAAATTGCGCTAGGAACATGGATGTATATGATGCGAAACGAATCACCTTGCTGGTAATCCTGTGGGGCAAAAGCCAGTCCCCAGACCGTGCCGATGCTCAGGCAAATCAATGCCCCTGCCCACAACCACGGCTGTAATGTTAAACAGAGCTGATAAGCCCGCTCAGTTTTCGCGTAAGGGTGTAACCACTTCCACATTAGTTTTGACTCACTTTCAAGGAATACGCTATCGCAAACGGTGCCAATGCCGCAGCCAGTAATAACATTGCAGCGATAATAGCAAGTTGCGGATGATAAGGTAATTGGAGTGCGGCAGAATCCACGGCAGACGTGGCAAATATCAGTAACGGAATAAATACGGGGATAAGTAACAAGGCTAACAACACACCGCCTTTATGTAACCCCACGGTTAACCCCACCGCTATCGCGCCAATTAAAGATAATAATGGCGTACCTACCAACAATGTAAGTATCAAGGCGATATACATATCAAAGGTTAAGTTTAAAAACAGTGCCAATAAGGGTGATAACAGTAGTAATGGCACAAAACTCACTAACCAATGCGCCGCAACCTTTACCGCACTAATCGCAGGTAATGGCATTCCTGATAACATATATTGCTCAAGGGAGCCGTCTTGAAAATCGTCGCGGAATAACCGCTCCATTGCCATCAACGAAGATAAAATAGCTGCTATCCAAATTACTCCAGGACCTATGCGCTGCAAGGTGTCCGGAGAAGGACTAACGCCAAGAGGAAAGAGCGTTACCACCATGGTTAAAAACATGAGCGGCTGAATAAGCTCAGCGCGTTGTTTAAATGCAAGGTGCATATCTCGTTTAAAGATACCGCGATATAAAGCCATTAAAAGCGATACTCCAAATCATAAATACGGTGCTCACCAGCGCAGGACGACAAAGACTGATGAGACGTTGTGACCACTATCCCACCTTTTTCAACGTGAGACTTCATGGCACTCTCTATCAAATGAATACCTGTTGTATCAAGTGCAGTAAAAGGCTCATCTAATATCCATACTTTGGCGGGCTTTAGCCATAGACGGGCGAGCGCTACACGACGTTGCTGACCGGCTGATAAATGCCTCACAAGCACATCTTCCAATCCGACTAATCCCATCTGCATCAACACATCATAGATTTCATTGCTGCCACGACTTATGCCATGCTGGGCAAGCCAAAATGTTAAGTTGTCGAATGCTGAAAGGCTGCTATTCGTACCGCCTTTGTGGCCCAGATAGATAAGTTGTTGATGAAACGCCTGGTGCTGCAAGGCAATGTCACACCCATCGAACTTCACACTGCCGCTCTCAGGTGCACTTAATCCAGTAAGTATACGAAGCAAACTGGTTTTGCCAGCGCCATTAGGTCCGCGTAAATACAGCAATTCACCTGCCTTAACTAGCAGGGAAAGCCCTTCAAATAGGATCCTGTCGCGTTTATTGCACGTTAAACTGCACGCCTCTAACACAGCCTACACACCTCAACTTACCCAATAGCATCTATAAATCGGCGCTAGTTTACCACAACAGGGCTTATTCGCAGTCGCGAATTCCAATTAAATATGATTTACTTCAATGACAAAGCTTTTTGCATCCACCCAACTGTGTTGCCATTACTCTAAATCAATCTTCGACTTGCTATATACCCAGCTGATACGCTTGTATTTATAGGCATTTAGTTTAAAAACACAATAAGGAATGACCTTACTAGGCCGATAAGCTAAGTATGACAACGCCACTTTCATCTTTCCTGGCTAATGCAGCCAGCCAAGCTTCGGTTAGTTCATTGCCCTCAAGCAGCAATGGGCACAGTGCTGCGCAGTCAACTAGCGCTGTATCAACCTCGTTGGCTATTTCGCAAGCGGTAGCCTTAAGCAACGCAGCTAAAGTGACATTAGTTCGTTTACCTGAACAAATACTGTCGCTACGCACCAGTAATGCCAATGGCAATACCAGCCAAAGCACCTCCCTCATATTACCCGACAACCTAAGTCAGCAAATACCCAAAGCAGGTCAAGCAGCATTACTGCCTGCTTCTAAAAGCGCAAATGATGGAACGGCTGCCACTGCAGTGTTTATCTCCACCCAATTAGCGCAACACCATAAAGCTCTCTCCCCAGCAGAGCGTGGTGATTTATTTAAAGCCCTTGCCCAGGCAGCGACATCAGAGGGCACTGCAATTTCGCTAAAGGGCACAATTGTTTCGCTACCCAATGGTCAGATTGGATTAAATACAAATACTCACATCGGTAGTGACAGTCAACGTACCTCAGGCGGTGTTATCACGCTGCCTGTGGATAGTGAAAGCAGTAAGCAAACACTGAATAAATTGCTTGGACAGGCCGTCACCATTCAATTGCTGCGAAACGGTAGCGGTATTTCCCTTGCCATAACACCCATCGGCCCAGGCTCAGATAAAGCCACTCCGTCATCCGCTGTGCAGGTTTCTCTCAATGCTGCCAGTGTCTCGTTGCGCGGCCAATTGATTGAAGTTGCGGCGAAACAAGGGAGTATCGCGGTTGACCTACATTCAGGTAACGCGTCCAAACTAAAAGGTGTTTTACCTGAAGCATTAGTCAAATCGGAAAATATACTCAAATCGGTAGTCACCCTTCGCTTGACAGAAAATGCGCAAGGGCAAAGTCGCCTTTCGCTCAATACCGCGCAAAGCCGAGCCATGTTCACTTTCCCACTCAGCCAGCATACACTGCCATCGCTTACTGAAGGTCAGGTAGCACAGCTTAACCTCAATCAGTTAGCACAAGGGAAAATAGCGCCACTATCAGGGGGAGCTGGAGAGACAAACACGCTAACTGGCAATACAACACAGCGCCATGATGTATCCAAACCATCTACTTCCGCCACGGGTTTACCCAATATTGACGCCAGTGACAATACACTCCCCAGGCACATTAAAGGTAGTGATGTTCATCACGCAATAACGACACTTTCAAGGTTATTACTCAGTCAAACTGGGAATACCAATCAAGCACTTACCCAACTACTGTCAATATTAGAAAATCGCGCTAGCGGCTCTGCACACGACAAGCTGGTGCCAAACACGTTAAGTGAAACATTCGACAAGCTGGCACAACAGCTCAAAAGTCTAGATGTAATGGCAAGTAAACCGTCACAGCCTTTATCAAACCCAAAAACGGGCAATACTTCAGTGTCTGGACAGTCACCATCTTCCACTAATGACTCAGTTTCCAAGGACGCAGGTCTTGTTGATGACAATACTAGCGCAAAGGAAAAAGCACAGTCGCCCACTGAAAATAAAGCAAACTTAGCCTCACTAGCCGCCGCCCTTACCTCTCAGGCGAAAGTGGCATCAAATAATTTATTACAGCAATTGCTGACGGGTAAATCCAAAGTTGACGGCTCATCACAAGGTAGCGGGCTAGCAATCGATGTCGAAAACACGACTCCCAATATCCCCTCTCAGGAAGGGGGGGACGCCCCCATTAAGCGAAGTAATTCCGATCCCAGCGAGCAAGGTCTGTCGCAACGAATTCAACATCTACTGAATAGCAGCGCGCTTGTCACAACACCTGTTAATCTTACTAGTCCCGTATCGTCGTCCAATTTTGTTCAGGGGCTAGTTGCACTGCTACAGCTCGCTTTAGCGGGGAGAGCGTTACAACGACAACCGAACCTGAAACAACAGTTAGACGCTCCGGATTCATTTGTCACCAAAAGTTTATCTCAAGTTGGTTCAACTGCACCACCCAGTAGAGTAAGCCAAGAACTTGCACAACTAGACAGCAAGCAACAAGTCCTGTCTCAACTCAAAACCCTGTTAGCCAATCATCAACAAAGCAAGGTGAGTAGTGTGGATAGTCGTATCCAAGGTCAGGATAGCTTCTACTACTTGCTACCGGCGCTTTCATCACACCAATCCCCTGTGGAGCTGCTCATTAAACGAGAACATCAAAAAGGAGGAAATCAATCCGCCCCCCAGGCTAAACGCGGTGTATGGAATGTCACCATGAAGCTGGATATCGCTGACAGTGGTCAAGTTCTGGCCAAAACAAAAATTGACAACGACGTGATCACCCTTGATCTTTACGCGTCAAATGAGGTTATTCTTCAGCGTCTTGGCGACAGCATGGGATATCTTACTCGTCGCTTATCAGAATTAGGATTAACCATCAAAAAATCGAGTTTTCAGCGCGGCCATATTCCCGATACACTCAACTCTCGACCCCACCAAATTTTTGAGACTCGCGTATGACTGATACCCAAAAAGCAAAACGCGCCATAGGCCTGAGATACGAAGGTGGTGACAAAAAAAACACACCCAAAGTGGTGGCGAAAGGCTATGGCGATCTTGCAGAAGCGATTATTGCCATGGCCGAAGAAACGGGGATCCTCATCCATGAAGATCCCTATCTTAGCGAAGTACTAGCCACTTTAGATGTAGGTCAAGATATTCCTGAATCGCTCTATTTTGTGATTGCCGAGTTGTTGGCCTATTCATACGTTTTACAGGGCAAAATCCCCCCTGGCTGGGAAGGCATTATTAAACGCATTGATTTTACAATATAGTGTTTTCAGTAAGGCCCATTAACCAGCGCCCCTTCCTGCCACAAAGCATGAAAAATGGCATTTCCTCTTAAGTAATAAACATGGTCTCCATGCAAAATACTGCGGTCAGAGTAGCTGGTGAAATACATCGCCTGATCGAGTGTCGGTTTCATCCCATTTATCAGTGACAAGCTACGTTGCGCGCTATCTACTTGTAGCAAATTCAGTGAATAAGAAAGATACCAGTTCTCTTCATCAGTTGACCATGTTTCAGAGGGGATAGCGAAACGATAGCCTCCCTCGGTTTTTAATACTGACAACGCACGATGTTCATACTCAACGGGTGTGTATGCGTCTGACCATACTAACTCATCAAGGACGATGGGGTTGGCCGGATCTAACACATCAAACAAACTGACTTTCATACCTTCTACTACGGGCGTAACCTGTGGTTGCGTGCCCGTTTCGGGCAAATTTTCAACACTGACTTGTTGACCAACTCCCAATAACAGTCCGTTTTCCATCGGATGTAAATAGCTCGAAAAACCGGGGATATTAAGTTCACCTTCTATATGCGGCGCGAGTACATCAGATAGGTCAATCACATATAACGGGTCAATTCGTTCAAAGGTTACTACATACGCTTTGTCAGCAAAAAAGCGAACCGCGTAAATATCTTCACCGGGTTTACCGATAGGCGCTGACTCATTTTCATTGGGAAGTGTCGCAGCTTGCGCGAGGGTACGGCCTTGCTGAGCTAATACGTGCATAACATGGGTAGGCCCGTCAACACCGGTAAATTGCGAAGTGATGACAACAAAGTGACCGTCCTGCTCTGACATTTTAAACTGCGGGTTACTGCGCCAGCCTAGTTCACCAGGCACTCGACCTGAAGCTTGATAAGCAATGCCATCACTCAGTGCAACTTTGTGGATGATAGTATCGCTGCCCTCTGATGCATGCAGGTACACATTGTCATTTGACATATATAGCCCGTCCGCTTGCACGAGCATACAAAGCGCAATGTAGTTAGTGGGAGTGTTGAGATCTATTTTCACCATACTGACCATTTGTACATGCCCATTCTGACTTGTGGCATTTTCCGGTATTAAGCAATTGTCCAGTTCAAATAAAGAGGAAGTTTGACCATTTATGGTAATTGAAGGAGTCAACAGCTCATTATCTGTTTTACTTAAGACATTGTACAAATTGACCAGGCTTACATCTGTACCATCGACGGCGGGAAGGCTTTGGACATGCGGCACATATTGCATAGCCAAATAGAGTTCGTTATCAATACGCCGTGAACTTATCAATCCACCGTCGATTTGAATTCTGGCGTCAGTGTCAGGCGCAGTAGGGCTAGCCACATTAACCACATCTACAAAGGTATAGTTATCTGATTGTTGCCAAGGACTTGTCAGGCTGAAGATATCGTACATCAGATAATACTGATAAGAGTGACTCACTACCCCAAGCACATCGTTATACAGATATAAACCCGCCACTTCTACATCCGAGGTAAGCGGAATACTGGACACTTGCGCAAGACTATAATCTGACTGCCTTTCCATTACGCGAACCTGATTTACTGTTTGTCCGGTATCTTCATTCCATACAGGTACATCAGCGGCGAAAATGAATTGACCGTTATACTCCATGCGATCCGCTTCATCGACACCTTCAACTTGAGTATTGGTCGAAGAAAAATTGTCACTGTCAGACATTTCTGGCCCGACAGGCGCTTCACTCGGTACAGGGGGTTCTGAGGTGTACATTAAATACAACCCGTTTTTAACATAGTGACTCGCGCTAATGTCAGACGAATGACCAAGGGGCGAACTCGACGTCGTCGTATAAGAAAGTGTAGGAGGACTGGTAACGAGTATTAGATCATCGTCACTGTCTTGACTACAAGCGGTAATAACACAAGTTGAAAATATTATTATGGCGAGACCTTGCCACAAAGTATCGGGTTCTATTGGCCGGTTCATCATTCACATCCTCTGTAATTGAAAGGGTGAATTAATTGTAGAAGGGAGATGGCTTTCAATCAGATCCAATCTGATTATAAGTGTGACAATTTGTAACCGGTAGCTGTGTTGCCGTAAACAGTTTGCTAATCTTACCTTCCATTACTCTACACCGTGAGATTTTGTGTGATTACCCGTTATCTATTGTTTTTATTTATCTTTGTGCTTTTCCCAAGCTGGGCATTAGCCTGTGATAATGAAGCAGCGTGTATAGAGGAAGCCAAATGGTCGGTAGGAATAGCGATAGGTGTGGGAGCGCGAACCAATCCATTAGTCGACGGTAATTCAATTCCTTTGGTACTGCTTCCTGATTTGGCCTTCTATGATGAACACGTGTATTTTGATAACGGGGAATTGGGCTACCAATGGAACACAAAGAGCCATACCACCACATCGCTTTTTTTACGTCCAAGTGTAGAACGCGCATTTTTTTCCTTTTGGGATCCCGCCAATATATTAATACCCTCAGCGGCGATAAGTGATGGTAATGTCCCTCCTTCAACACCCTATCCCCCCGATGGTGAACAGGGCAATGAACCTCGCTATATTTCACTTGATGAGATAAGTCATAGAGACTGGACACTGGATACTGGTGTGAGAGTGTCCTGGGTAAGAGACAGCAGCGATTGGTCACTTACCCTGGCTCACGATGCGTTGGGTGTATACAGTGGTTATTCAATTGAAGGCCAATACCAACATTACTTTCATTGGGGCGACTGGCGACTAGCTGCAAATGTGATGGTAACGTATAAAAATAACCGCCTCATCAATTACTACTACGGCATTGACCAAAGCGATACTGATGATGAGTCACTTTGGTATCAAGCCCCCCATTCTTTTCAAGTCAGCACCGGTCTTTTTGCGAGTAAGCCCATTAACGCACAATGGCGATGGCTTACCAGACTACAAATTACAGCCTTCGACAGTGGGATGAGCGACAGCCCTCTGGTATCTAAACGCCACATCGTTAATGCGTTTGTTGGCATTGGCTATCGGTTTTAGGGTGGCATGATGCGCTTATTTCAGTTCGCGATAGTAGCAATGTTCATGTTAAGTATAGAAATACAGGCAGAGGAGCTGTCATTTACGGTAAACCCCAATGAGTGCATTGCGGCTAAAAAAGGAGATACATGTGTGATGTCGTTAAGCCTTCTTTATACTTCGCTCTCTGCCAATAGTTACTGTTTGTCACTTGATGATAGCGCGTTAGGTTGCTGGCCCGCTAACAAACTTCCCGCTTCGATGGATGTGCAATTAGACACTGATGCTACCCTTGTCCTTCGTGATAGCGAAGGCGAAAAACGCGCTTCGGTTGAATTAAATTTACGTTACCGAGAAGCAACTACACACAGGCGACGCGTGAGAAACCCGTGGAGTTTATTCTGATGAAAGAGCTCATTTTAGTTGAAGACGACGAAAGATTAGCGGCGTTGGTTAATCAATATTTACAGAGCAATGGGTTCAATGTCACACGTCTTGCCAATGGCGATGGGTTAATTGAGCGGGTAAAAAGTAAGACACCGGACATTGTCATTTTGGATGTCATGTTACCTGGTGAAGATGGCTTCGCATTATGTAATCAACTACGTCATTTTTATACTGGCCCCCTGTTATTTATGACCGCCAAAAACGAGGACTTTGATCAGGTTATCGGGCTTGAGCTTGGCGCTGATGACTATGTGGTTAAGCCGGTAGAGCCCCGTGTATTACTAGCGCGAATTCACGCATTATTGCGCCGAATGTCGGGTAATATCGCCCCCATTCAAACAGGACATACGCTTCAATTTGGCAAACTGAGTATCGACAAAGCATCCCGAAGAGTTAATTTAGGCGGTGAAGATATTAGCTTGACCAGCCATGAATTCGATTTGCTGTGCCTTTTGGCCGACAATGCTTCTACTGTGGTATCCAGAGTGACACTTTATAAGGAGCTTATTGGGCGTGAATACGATGGCCTGGATCGTTCAGCAGATGTGCGAGTGTCACGCCTGCGTAAAAAGTTAAAAGACAATCCTCAAAACCCATTTAGGATCAAGACTATTTGGGGAAAAGGCTTCTTCTTCGTCAGTGACGCGTGGGATAAACCATGACGCGTTTGTTTATCAGCTTCTACCTTTTTGTGGCCATTTCCCTGGTGGTTATCAGTAGCAGTCTTGAATTTATATGGCCAAGTGACAGCCCCGGTCATACAAAAGAGTTTGCCTTGTTGCAGGAAGTTTTACCGCTAGCCAGTGTGAATGCCCCAGAATTACTTCACAGACTCGCACAACACGATATCGCTTACGAAGTAAAAAATATTGCAGCCAGTGGATGGTCTCAAAGCGAATTAAACGCCTTCGCTGAACAGCAAGTTATTACACTCTACGATGACAGTGCCAGATACCTCTACGCACCGATTAACAATAAAGAAGTCGTGGCTATTACACTGCCTTACGACGCTATATCCACCCCTTACCTGGTCGTCTATCTACTTATTTTTCTCGTGCTGCTAGGGGTGGCTATGGCGCTATGGCTGTGGCCATTATGGCGGGACTTGTCTTATATCACTCGCACAGTCGGTCACCTTGGGCAGGATTCCTCGGGACTTTCCATCGCGTTAAAGAAGCGTTCAATCATGCAGCCTATTGCCAACAAACTCAATATGCTAAGTGAGCGAGTGCACAATTTATTACGCGATCAAAGAGAATTGACTGGCGCGGTCGCACACGAATTTAGAACCCCTATTGCCAGACTTAAATTTGCGCTAGAAATGAACCCCGAACCTGACAGTGATACCTGGAGAGGCATTCAGGCAGATATCGATGAATTGGAAGGTCTGGTACAGGAAATGTTAGATTACACTCAATATGATGCAGTAACTCCTGAGTTGAGTATATCGGATATTCCTACCAGGGAAATGTGCGAAAACCTAGTGAAGCAACTTTCACTTACCACCGATAAATCGCTGACGGTGAAAGGGGAAAACCTTATTATAAGAGGCGACGGGCACTTTATCGAAAGGGCCATTTCAAATCTTCTCACTAATGCCATTCGGCATGCCAATTCACAAGTTTTGGTAGAGATATGCGCATTCAACAACGCAATTTGTATCGAAGTCAACGACGATGGTGCCGGTGTCGAACCAGCACTTGCACAACGAATTTTCGAGCCATTTTACCGTCCCGATAACAGCCGAGTTCGTTATGCAGGTGGTGCAGGCTTAGGACTTGCTATTGTTCAACGCATCCAGCATTGGCATCACGGCTCAGCCTCGGTGAAAAAAAGTCAGTTGGGTGGTGCCAGGTTTGTGCTGCGTTACCCTCAATAACCTACTTCGCAGCACCATACCTTTATTAATATCGCTAACAATACGTAAAAAGAAAGCCCGGGAATCGGGCTTTCTAAAATTGTTCAACGCGTTGGTGATGAGTCTATCTAAACAACACTTTTTCTTTGTTGAACCAGTGTATACAAAACATGATTAAGCCCGCCGCAATAACGGCGGTAGACGTGAAAATGCCGAACAAAGCAAAGTAGTCCATCGTACCTTTAAACAACTCTTTCATTGCCAACGCTACGTTAGTTAACGGCACCCAAATCCACCCACCTTTAAGTTCGACCCCTGGCATCATGGCAATAATTACCGGGAAGATCACCACCATAATGAGCGAGCCCATATAACTTTGTGCTTCTTTAAATGAGCGCGCATAAATTGATAGGGATAGTAAAACCGAAGCAAACACGGCAACCACGGGCACAAGCATAAGAAAGATAAGTACAAAATCGACGATGCCTATCATTGACATAATTTCCACTACGAACTCCACTGCCATTCCTTGGGACAACACTAGCCCCCAAATGGCCATAGACGACACCGTGATTAGTGCGGTGATAATACCGGCACAACTGATAGTAAAAAATTTACCCAGCACTAGTTTGTAGCGATCCATAGGTGAAATAAGCAAGGTTTCCAGCGTGCCGCGTTCTTTTTCTCCAGCACCTAAATCTGCAGCGGGGGCCATTGCACCTTGTAAACACAATATGAAAATGAAATAAGGTAGTGCACCGCCTAAACGCTCACCCCACACCTCTCTTTCATCTGCGACGTTCTGTTTTTCAATTTCAATAGGATTGAGTAAAGCCGCTTGCTGAGTCTCACTTAAGTCTAGCGTTTCAAAAGCCTGCTGTTGGTATGCATGGGCAAACTCATCAATAATTTCTGACACCCGTCCTACTACTTTATTTAATCCAGCGTCGTTTAGATAAAGCTGTATCTTGTGTTGTCCAGAGGTAAGAACATCACTGTTAAAGGTCTCAGGGATCACCAATACAAAATCGAGTGTTTCATTTTTAATGAGTTTGGCATAATCCGACTCACCACCAATGGATACCATTTCAAATTTGTCAGGTGTGTTGGCAAAAGACTGTGCAATAGCTGGCGCATAGGCCTCTCCTACTATGGCATATTTCAGCACTTTGTTTTCCGCTTCGTCGGCAGCAGTACTCATAAAGAAAAAGGCCACACCAAATATTGCAGGAAATAAAAGAAGCGGTAATCCAATCATAAAAATGATGGTTTTTTTATCTCGTAACAGCTCCTTAAATTCCTTCTTAAAGATTAACCACATTGCTGCTCTCCCTGCTATCCATTGAAAGTGTTGTTAAGAAACTCTTATGCATCTGCCCACCAGATAAATCACTAAAGGCAGTAAGTGAATCGTTAAATACCGTTTCCCCTTTATTGATAACGGTAACCTTGTCGCAAAGGGCTTGCACTTCATCGAGGTGATGAGTAGAGAAAATAACGGGCGTCCCCTTATCTTTAAGGCGCTGGATAAACTCCATAACCGTACTGGTCGCCATGATATCCAGGCCTGTCGTCGGTTCATCTAACACCACTAAGGCAGGCTCGTGGATCACCGCTCGTGCAATGGAGACTTTTTGTTTCATACCTGAAGAGAAGTTTTCTGCACGTCTGTCTAAAAAGGTCTGCATATCGAGCAGATCAGCCATTTCTTCAATTCGCGCATTTATTACATCTTTTGACAAACCGTGAAGTTCGCCAAAGTAGCTGATATTTTCCCGTCCACTTAATCGACCGTAAAGACCCGTTGAGCTAGACAAAAAGCCTATCTTTTTGCGCGCTATATTGGGATTAGCAAGCACGTCCTCACCACCAATAAGTACTTGCCCACTATCGGGCCTAAGCGCCGTTGACAACATGCGTAACGTTGTCGTTTTCCCAGCACCATTGGGGCCAAGCAGCCCCAATACCTGTCCTTTGTCACACGTAAATGATACATTTCTGACCGACTGAAAATAGCGACCTTTCAGTCTTGGATCCTTTTTCTCTTGCTCACTGAGCTTTTTAGGGTTTTCCACCTCAAAGCGTTTAGCGAGACCCGATATTTCAATCATCATCTTCCCTCTTAGTCATATTCTCTGTTTTTGTTCTTACATAACTTTTGCCTACAGTTATTACATCTGTTCAGTCAACAATGTCTGATGATCCAACATAATGAATAACCTGTTCGGCAAATCTTGTTGTTAACAGTCTGTCAATGCCTGACTTTATTACAGCATTCCTGCTTTTTATTTGTTAAACAAGCCACGTTCGCATAATAAGTGTTAGTAAATATGTAAGAAGGGAGAGAAGAAGCATCGCGTAAACGGGTACATGATCCGTTCACAATACTAAGTGGTTTCCCTTGAATGAAGAAAAATCACCTACAAAAAATGCCAGTCAGTAGTTAACTGGCTGGCATTTCACAAAAAGCGGACTTTTTAAAAAAGGATGACCGTATTACTTACTCAGGTAATACATCATCGGCTTGTGGAACCGGCTCTTCCACTTTTACCGTTTTAGACAGCAACAATTCGGCGCGAATTTTTTGTTCAATCTCATTGGCAATATCTGGATTATCTTTAAGGAACTTCATTACATTCGCTTTACCTTGACCAATGCGATCGCCCTTGTAGCTGTACCATGCACCGGCCTTATCAACCAGTTTCTGCTTAACGCCAAGGTCGATAAGCTCAGCTTCTTTGCTGATACCTTCGCCGTAGCGGATCATAAATTCAGCTTGTTTAAACGGCGGTGCAACTTTGTTCTTCACTACCTTCACGCGAGTTTCGTTACCCACTACCTCATCGCCTTCTTTAACCGCACCAATGCGGCGGATGTCTAAGCGAACTGAAGAATAGAACTTAAGCGCGTTACCACCTGTCGTGGTTTCCGGGTTACCAAACATTACACCAATCTTCATACGAATTTGGTTAATGAAGATACACAATGTATTTGAGCGTTTAATATTACCAGTTAGCTTACGCAGGGCTTGTGACATTAGACGTGCCTGAAGACCAACGTGAGAGTCACCCATGTCACCTTCAATTTCCGCTTTAGGCGTAAGTGCAGCTACCGAGTCAACAATAACAACATCTACCGCACCAGAGCGAACCAGCATGTCGCAAATTTCAAGCGCTTGTTCACCAGTATCAGGCTGAGATACCAATAACTCGTCAATATTTACGCCAAGCTTTTCAGCGTATACTGGGTCTAGCGCGTGCTCGGCATCAACGAAGGCACAGGTTTTACCTTTTTTCTGGGCTTCAGCAATAACTTGAAGTGTTAGCGTGGTTTTACCTGATGATTCAGGCCCGTATATTTCTACCACACGGCCGCACGGTAAACCGCCTATACCTAGAGCAATATCAATGGTAAGTGAGCCAGTAGAAATCGCTTCAATATCCATGGCTTGGTTGTCACCCAAGCGCATGATAGCGCCCTTACCAAATTGCTTTTCAATTTGGCCTACTGCGGCAGTTAAAGCTTTTGATTTGTTATCGTCCACGTATGTATCCTCTAGGATTTGCGGTTAAATTCTGTTTTGGTAAATACACAGGCATATACCCGTTAAGTAACGTTACCAAATGATGATGGCATTCTATACTGTACAAGCATACAGTTTCAACCCGTGTTTTTAATTTTCACTCAACATTTTTACTAAATGGTTCACTGCAAAGGTAATTGCCGCACTTCGCACCTGTTCGCGATTACCACTAAATACCTGTTTTATCTGTTCTGACTGCTCACCACATAGAAAACCAAACCACACAGTACCAACAGGTTTATCCGCACTGCCACCACTCGGCCCTGCTATACCGCTTACCGTTACGACAAGCTCCGCTCCACTATTGCGGCGAACACCACGCGCCATCTCCTCAACCGTTTGCTGAGACACCGCGCCATATTGTGTAAGGGTATTTTCATTAACACCTAACACAGTGCGCTTTGCTTCATTGGAATAGGTCACCCAAGACTGATTAAACCAGTCAGAACTGCCCGATACGCTCGTAAAAACAAAGGCAACGCCCCCGCCTGTGCACGATTCGGCTGAGGATACTGTCCAGCCTTTTGCCTTTAGCGCATTACCCAACGTTATGACTTGTGCAGTTAATGCACTATCAAGCTGTAAAGGGGTAGCGTTTACTGGCAATTCAGTTGAAAATGTCGAGTTCATGTAGTTATACCTGGTTACACCTGTTGCGCTTCTTAAGATCTGCTCTTGATCTTAGTGGGGGTGAGTTTATCATCTGTTCCCCATAACAGGCATTAAATCCAGCAACAAATTCACAGAGGCATTTTTTGGAATCACATACTCCTATGATGCGCCAGTACCTTACAATTAAGGCGCAGCATCCGAATATTTTACTGTTTTATCGCATGGGTGACTTTTACGAGTTGTTTTATGACGATGCCAAAAAAGCAGCTGAGTTGTTGGACATATCACTCACCGCACGTGGCAAATCTGGTGGTGAACCCATTCCAATGGCGGGTGTCCCCTACCATGCGGTAGAAAGCTACTTATCCCGTTTGGTCAAAATGGGCGAGTCAGTGGCAATTTGCGAACAAGTAGGTGACCCCGCTACTAGCAAAGGGCCCGTTGAACGCGCCGTACAACGTATTGTTACTCCTGGTACGGTTACAGACGAGGCGCTATTAGAAGAGCGTCGCGATAATATTCTTGCCGCTGTGTGCGGTCACAGTATGCATTACGGTTTAGCAACGTTAGATGTCACCAGTGGCCGCTTTGTGGTGTTTGAATGTGATAGCGATGAAAGTTTACTCGCCGAAATTCAGCGCATTAACCCGGCAGAACTACTCTATCCAGAAGGGTTTGAAAGCTTATCACTTGTTGAAAACCGCAAAGGGCTTAGACGCCGCCCTGAATGGGAATTCGACATAGACACCGCTAGCGAACAGCTTAACGCACAGTTTGAAACCAAAACATTAGATGGTTTTGGTATTAAAGGAGTTACTAAAGGTTTAGGTGCTGCGGGGTGTGTCCTTCAGTATGTAAAAGATACTCAGCGCACTGCCCTGCCCCACATTCGTCGTATACAGACAGAACAACAAGACAGTCGCGTGCAGCTTGATGCCGCCACCCGCAGAAACCTAGAACTCACCCATAATTTGTCGGGTGGACAGGAAAATACCCTGTTTAGCGTAATGGATACCACTACCACAGCCATGGGTAGCCGTATGTTACAGCGGGTTATTCACTCGCCACTGACCGACCAACATGAGCTGCACAGCCGACTGGACGCAGTTGAAACCTTCATCAACGACAACCCCGATGATATTCGCGCAGCGCTCAAACACATTGGTGACATTGAGCGCATTATGGCGCGCTTAGCCCTTCGCTCTGCACGGCCACGTGATTTTGCCCGGTTAAAAAATGCCTTTAACGCTTTACCTGACTTACAAGACGCCCTTGGCCGTTTTGAAACCGGGCAAGTAAGAAGTATTAGCGAAACTATTGGCACTTACCCTGAGCTACAAGCGCTGCTAAACGAGGCCATTATTGATAACCCACCTGTGGTTATACGCGATGGTGGCGTGATTGCCGAGGGCTATAACGCCGAGCTTGATGAGCTGCGCAAGTTGTCACAAGGCGCTACCGATTACTTAGACGCCATGGAGCAACGTGAGCGCGAGCGTACAGGTATTTCTACGCTTAAAGTGGGCTACAACAAAGTACACGGGTTCTTTATAGAAATTAGTCGGGCTAATAGCGCCTTGGCACCAGCGGAATATATTCGCAGACAAACCCTGAAGAATACCGAGCGCTACATTACACCTGAACTCAAAGAACACGAAGACAAGGTACTTAGCAGCCAAGGTGCCGCCCTTGCTCTTGAAAAGCAGCTTTACGAAGCACTGTTCGACAACTTTGCGCCATACCTAAACAACTTAATTGAAACCGCAGCAGCACTGGCCAAGCTTGATGTGTTGTGCTGTTTTGCCGAACGCGCCATATCCCTCGACTGGTATCGCCCGCATTTGAGCCAGGAATGCGCGCTTACGTATGACGCCGGTCGCCACCCCGTAGTAGAAAACGTGATGAAAGACCCCTTCATCGCCAATCCATTACAGTTAGATACCGAGCGTCGGATGCTAATTATTACCGGCCCTAACATGGGCGGTAAATCAACCTATATGCGTCAAACAGCGCTGATTGCTTTGTTAGCATGCATTGGCAGCTTTGTGCCCGCTGAAAATGCCCATATTGGCAAGCTAGACCGCATTTTCACCCGTATTGGCGCTTCCGACGATTTAGCCTCAGGCCGCTCTACCTTTATGGTGGAAATGACAGAAACGGCGAATATTCTCAATAACGCGACTGAAAACTCTCTGGTGTTAATGGATGAGATTGGCCGTGGTACCAGCACCTATGACGGTTTATCACTGGCGTGGGCCTGCGCCAGTTATTTAGCCAAACAGCTTAATGCCTATACCCTGTTTGCCACCCACTACTTTGAGCTTACTGAGCTTCCAGACACGCAAGCTGGTGTAGTCAACGTGCATTTAGATGCCATGGAATATGAAGATACCATTCGCTTTATGCACACCGTGTCTGAAGGTGCTGCGAGCAAAAGCTTCGGTTTACAAGTAGCCCAACTTGCAGGCGTACCCAAGGCGGTAATAAAAGCGGCGCAACAAAAGCTTGCGGTGTTGGAATCATCACACCTTATGACCAGCACGGAAGATGGATCAGCGAAAGCCAACGATGAGTCTTTTGTAGCGAAGAGCTCGGTAAAAGGTGTAAATAAAACGAGCGGACCAGGTAAAGTCACATCAAATACCAAAGGCCAAGCTGAAATGCTATTCCCTGATAAGCCACACCCGGTTGTAGAAGCCCTTGAAAACTTATCACCCGATGAGTTATCACCGCGCCAAGCGCTAGACCTTATCTATACCCTCAAGCGCCTGAGCCAATCTTAAACCAAGCTTAAGCGCGTATAAATTGCACATCATGTGGGCAAATTGATTGTCTGCCCACATGAATTTGCGTATACTACTGTCCCGTCCAAAGTGTAGGTGGTTTTGTTCTAAACCCAGCCTATATTTACCATACAACCCAAACGTTCTAGGTTTCGCATGACAAATTATATTTTCGTCACAGGTGGTGTAGTTTCATCGCTAGGTAAAGGTATTGCTGCAGCATCGTTAGCCGCAATTCTGGAAGCTCGCGGTCTCACCGTAACCATGTTAAAACTCGACCCTTACATCAATGTCGATCCGGGCACGATGAGCCCCATCCAGCATGGTGAAGTATTTGTTACCGATGACGGCGCTGAGACCGACCTCGATCTTGGTCACTATGAGCGTTTTATTCGCACCCGCATGACTAAGCGCAATAACTTCACTACTGGCCGCGTGTACGAAGAAGTACTTAAGCGTGAGCGACGTGGTGATTACCTCGGTGCCACCATTCAGGTTATTCCGCATATTACTAATGAAATTAAGCGCCGCGTAATTGAAGGTGCTGAAGGTCATGACGTGGCTATTGTTGAAGTGGGTGGTACGGTAGGAGACATCGAGTCTCAACCTTTCTTAGAAGCTATTCGTCAACTTGGCACTGAAGTAGGCCGTGAACGCGCCATGTTTATGCACTTAACATTGGTGCCATACATGCCAGCATCAGGCGAAGTAAAAACCAAGCCGACTCAGCACTCGGTTAAAGAGCTTCGCTCGATTGGTATTCAGCCAGATATTCTTGTCTGTCGTTCAGTCGGCGCATTACCTGCCAGCGAACGTTCTAAAATTGCCTTATTCACTAACGTAGCTGACAAAGCGGTTATCTCACTAAAAGACGTCGACAGCATTTACCGCATTCCTGCTGCACTTAAAGCGCAAGGTATGGATCAGCTTGTGGTTGACCGCTTTGGGCTAGATTGCAAAGAAGCCGATTTGTCGGAATGGGAACAAGTACTTTACGCAGAATCGAACCCAACGGCTGAAGTTAATATCGGTATGGTCGGTAAGTACGTAGAACTACCTGATGCCTATAAGTCGGTGAATGAAGCCCTCAAGCACGCTGGATTAAAAAACCGCCTAACCGTAAATATTCACTATATCGATTCGCAAGATATTGAAAGTAAAGGCACTCAAATCCTCGAAAAGCTCGACGCTATTTTGGTACCTGGCGGCTTTGGCGAGCGTGGAGTTGAAGGCAAAATTGCGGCTGCCCGTTATGCCCGTGAAAACAAAGTCCCTTATTTGGGTATTTGTTTGGGTATGCAAGTTGCGCTAATCGAATACGCCCGCAATGTCGCGGGAATGGAAAACGCTAACAGCACCGAATTCGATCCTGAAACGCCATACCCTGTAGTAGGTCTTATCACTGAATGGCTAGATGCCGCGGGTACGACAGAAACCCGTACTGAAAATTCAGATCTTGGCGGCACCATGCGTTTGGGCAGCCAGCTTTGCCACCTTATTGAAGGCACCAAAGTACACGAAATGTACGGCAGTGCAGAAATATACGAGCGTCATCGTCACCGCTACGAAGTAAACAATAACTTGCGTGACCAAATAGAAGCAGCAGGGTTAAAGGTAAGTGGTTTGTCCACTGATAAGCGACTTGTAGAAGTTGTCGAAATCCCTGATCATCCTTGGTTCATTGCGGGTCAATTCCACCCTGAGTTTACTTCAACCCCTCGGGATGGACACCCACTATTCACTGGTTTCGTTGCCGCGGCAGGAAAATACCAGAAAGAAAATCACTAATTTCTAATAAGGAGCGCTCTCTCCCGTTGCGCTCCAATCAATTGTTGAGGAAAAAACATGGCGAAAATTAGTCGCATTATTGGACGCGAAATCTTGGATTCACGCGGTAATCCTACTGTAGAAGCAGATGTTTATTTAGAGTCTGGCGTTATGGGTCGTGCTGCTGCACCATCTGGAGCCTCTACGGGTAGCCGCGAAGCACTAGAACTACGCGACGGCGACAAGTCTCGTTACTTAGGTAAAGGTGTAACAAAGGCAGTTGCAGCCGTTAACGACACTATCGCGCCAGCACTTATCGGCAAAGACGCATTAGCGCAAGCGGATATCGACGGCATCATGATTGACCTTGATGGTACTGAGAACAAAGAAACACTAGGTGCAAACGCCATTTTGGCTGTTTCACTTGCAGTAGCGAAAGCTGCGGCGACTGAAAAAGGCGTAGCCCTATACGAGCACATTGCAGACCTAAACGGTACATCAGGTCAGTACTCAATGCCGGTCCCTATGATGAACATCATCAACGGTGGTGAGCACGCTGATAACAACGTAGACATTCAAGAGTTCATGGTTCAGCCAGTTGGTGCGAAGAGCTTCAAAGAAGCACTACGTATGGGTGCAGAAATCTTCCACGCTCTTAAGAAAGTACTTTCTGCTAAAGGCCTTAACACAGCGGTTGGTGACGAAGGTGGTTTTGCACCAAACCTTAGCTCAAACGCTGAAGCCCTAGCGGTTATCGTTGAAGCGGTGGAAAACGCGGGCTACAAAATGAATGAAGACATTACCCTTGCACTAGACTGCGCGGCGTCTGAATTCTACAAAGAAGGTAAATACGTACTGTCTGGCGAAGACAAAAGCTTCGACTCAGAAGCATTTGGCGACTACCTTGCTGACCTTTCTTCACAGTACCCAATTGTATCTATTGAAGACGGCCTAGACGAAAGCGACTGGGACGGATGGGCAAGCCTAACTAAGAAGATTGGTGACAAAGTACAGCTAGTTGGTGACGACTTGTTTGTAACGAACACTAAAATTCTTAAGCGCGGTATTGATAACGGTATTGGTAACTCAATCCTTATCAAGTTCAACCAAATTGGTTCACTGACTGAAACCCTTAACGCGATTAAGATGGCGAAAGATGCGGGCTTTACCGCCGTTATCTCTCACCGTTCTGGTGAAACTGAAGACGCGACTATTGCTGACCTTGCAGTAGGTACAGCGGCGGGTCAAATCAAGACTGGTTCACTATGTCGTTCTGACCGTGTTGCTAAGTACAACCAACTTCTTCGCATTGAAGAAGCACTTGGTAATGCTGCTATTTACAAAGGTCGTAGCGAAATCAAAGGCCAGTAATTAAGTGCCCTTGCTTCATTAAAAAAGCCGCTTTAAATGAAGTGACCCCCAATAGTTGGACATTCCAATTACTGGGGGTCTTTTTATGTCTAAACATCATCGAACTCTTAAGCTCAAAGTAGCAGAGTTTGCTTTATCTGAAAGCTCTTTGGCCGCAGGTGACAGATTCAATGTCACAGAACGACAGGTCCGTTACTGGACCGCTGTTTATCGAATTCATGGCGCTGAAAGTTTCAGGTCTGTTCACAAACCTTATTATCAAGCATTTAAAATAGAAGTGTTGAGAATAATGGCAGCTAACAACTGGTCACTCGGGTATACCAGTGCTTTCTTCGATTTATCGTCCCCCGGGATTCTATTTCAATGGCAAAAGCTATATGCTCGTGACGGCATCTCAGGTCTGAAACCAAAGAAAAAAGGAAAACCCCGCGTGAAAAACGACTCTTCTACGCCCAAACCATCATCTGAAATGACGGAAAAAGAACTCAGAGAAGAGTTGGACTATTTACGTGCTGAGAATGCTGTTCTAAAAAAGTTGGAAGCCTTGGCTCAAGCCAGAAAGAAAAAAGCAAAGACAAAACGATAGTCGTCGAAGAGCTCAAGGCCATTTATAGCTTACAAAATCTATTGAAAATCACAGGACTACCAAAGAGTGTTTATTACTATCATCGTAATACGCTGGAACGGTTGTGTCCCGATACTGGTTTATGCGCCAAAATACATAATATTTATCATAAACATAAAGGGCGATATGGCTATCGTAGAATTACCTCAGCCCTGAGAACGATGGGGCTTGTGATTAATCACAAGCGCGTACAACGCTTGATGAACGAGCTTGGTTTAAAGTCAAAGGTCAGAGCCAAACGTTATAAGTCCTACAAAGGAGAAGTCGGCAGAATCGCAGACAATACGCTCAATCGGGAATTTACGGCGGAGAAGCCTAATCAAAAATGGGTGACCGATGTGACAGAGTTTAAGATTAAAGACCAGAAAGTTTATCTGTCACCGATAATTGACCTGTTTAATCAGGAAGTTGTCAGTTATGAGGTACGAACCTCAGTTACATTACCATTGGTCACCGATATGCTTAAAGCCGCGACAAGTAAGCTAAAACAAGATGAAAAACCACTTATCCACTCGGATCAGGGTTGGCAGTATCAGAATAAACAGTACCAAAATCACCTTCGGGAAAACGGGTTACGTCAAAGTATGTCGAGGAAAGGAAACTGTTTAGACAATGCCGTTGCGGAGAACTTCTTCGGCATCTTAAAAACGGAGATGTATCACAACGAGACGTTCAAAGACGCTGACGAACTCATTGAAAACATAAAAGAATACATCGACTATTACAACAACGAGCGCATAAAGCTGAAACTAAAAGGCCTGAGTCCGATACAATATCGAAATCAGGCCTTGGCAGCCGCTTAGAAATGAGTCCAACTTTATGGGGTCACTTCAAAAAGCGGCTTTTTAGTGCCTCTTTTTTATCGTGATGGCATCAAACGTCGATTCTTGCTAGGGTTAGTGAACAATAGTTAGCAATATGTAAATGTAAATGGCTGCAGGCGACAAACTTCCCCACTCTATTCCCAACGCCCAAGTTGGCTTTTTTAGTGACGCCGGAGAACTCGGTGGTAGCCACCCTCAGTTTACTGAAATATGCACGGCTTTGTACGAAAGAGAGCTCATTGCTCTAGCTCACAGTGAGATCAAAAATCTATCTTTATTGAAGCGTAGGATGGGTGGCCTCCCCTATCACGTAAAGGCCATTGCAAGATATATGGTAGACAGCACGACATCAATAAATCCCTCACCGCTTGAATCTGATACGCACAACGGCAGCTGGTACGCCAAACAACCCTCTAAATGTCCCGGCATTAATCATTTAGATGACATGGATAAACGGGAAGCTTGGTATAAAAAGTACGCTGAATACGGACTTGTTGTGCCGGTTTTAGTCTTAAATATGGAAGGGGCGCACATAGAGCTCGATTCCATCGATATGGTCAATCAAAACAATACGCAACTGCATCTGAATAAATGTGGGTGGTTTTCTAATACAGGTGATTTTATTCACTCAAATGCGATAGCTGAGGATGAAGTAAACTCATGTGCCCTTTCGATGGAAAACAAAATACTCCTCAGGCCGGTTAAATCTATAATGACGAGTGCGTGCTGTGGCCATACGTGGAGTTTCAAATCTAAGCGTTCACCTCGGTCGCTCACACTCAGAGAAATGCGTTTATCAACACAAATCAACTGGAAGAATTTCACTTTAGTAAAAAAGTAACACCTTTAAAAAACTGCATATAAATTCACATAAAAAGAATAAAAGCACAAAAAGAACAAACCCCAACGACCCCGCAATTTTAGTACATTTATCCTAATAAAAATAAAACACCGGTACATCAACGGTACAAAACACTAAAAACACACTGTGCAACGAAGAAGAAGCCGATCAAATTAGGACAAACATCCTAAATAATAAAATTTTGCTTCTTATACACGAAAAATATAGTCAGTATCATAAACAAAGGTTGACCTCTTTGCTGCACATGGGTACATTGTCGCTATCAACTTGGTCAGCAAAGAAACAAACAGCACATGCGCATTCGTTTTCTTCTTCTATCTCTACTCCTTATGGCAGCCAGACTGCACGGGTAGATTGCGACCAGCGATTTAATTTCACAAAAACCCGTGCCAAGCACGGGTTTTTTTTTAATCTTTAAACAGAGAGAGTGTCATGACAAATCAAGTGAAGATCTTTGATACCACATTGCGAGACGGTGAGCAGGCCTTACCTGCAAGCCTAAGTGCCAAAGAGAAGTTACAGATTGCTCTGGCACTTGAACGTCTAGGCGTCGATATTATTGAAGCCGGTTTCCCAGTTTCTTCTCCGGGAGACTTTCGCTCTGTACAAATGATCGCTAAAGAAGTGAAAAACGCGGTTGTCTGCGGGCTTTCCCGTGCGTTACCCGGTGATATCGATGCCTGTGGACAAGCCCTTGGTGTCGCTGAACAATTTCGTATTCATACCTTTATTGCAACGTCTGAAATTCACGTCGGTGCTAAGCTACGTAAATCACAAGATGAAATTGTGGACATGGCCGTCGCCGCCGTCAAACACGCCAGAAAATATACCGATGATGTGGAGTTTTCTTGTGAAGACGCGGGGCGTACCCACATCGATTACCTTTGCCGTATGGTCGAAGCTGCCATCAATGCTGGCGCGAGTACGGTGAATATTCCCGATACCGTAGGTTACACAACACCCACGGAATTCGGCGGTATTATTCAGCAATTGTTTAATCGCGTACCTAATATCGACAAAGCCACCATCTCAGTGCATTGCCACAATGACTTAGGTTTGGCGGTGGCCAATTCACTGGCCGCCGTTGAACAAGGCGCACGACAAGTCGAATGTACTATCAATGGCATTGGCGAGCGCGCCGGTAACGCATCGCTTGAAGAAATTGCCATGATCTTACAGACCCGTAAGAACATGTTGGGCTTTGAAACCAATATTAATTCAACCGAGATTTCACGCACCTCTAAGTTAGTCAGTCAGCTTTGTAATATGCCAGTACAGGCCAACAAAGCCATTGTGGGGGCGAATGCATTTAGCCATTCGTCGGGCATTCACCAGGATGGTGTCTTAAAAGCACAAAATACCTATGAAATTATGACCCCAGAGAGCGTGGGGATTAATAAAAATAATCTCAATCTTACATCGCGCTCGGGCCGTCATGTCATTAAGCACCGCTTAACAGAGTTAGGTTACAAATCGGAAGACTACGATTTAGAAGCCGTCTATGACGCCTTCTTGAAATTGGCCGACAAGAAAGGTCAGGTGTATGACTATGACCTAGAAGCATTATTGTTCTTCGATAAACAAAAGCACGATCAGGCGCATTATCAGCTGCTTTATCTACAGGCTAATTCAGGTCGCGAAATTATTCCAAGCGCTACCGTTAAAATGAAAGTAGGTAGTGAAGAAATCACCCAGGCCAGTATTGGGAATGGCCCAGTCGATGCGGCATACAAAGCCATTATGTCCATTTTGGGCCATGAAGACTTAGAAGTCGTGGATTTCAAACTAGACTCAAAAGGCGAAGGCGCAGACGCTCTAGCACAAGTCAGCGTTATCGCCACTTATAAAGGCCGTCGCTTTCACGGCATAGGCCTGGCTACAGATATTGTAGAAGCCGGTGTTAAAGCTTTGATATTTGTATTAAACAACACCTATTTGGCCGATCAGATTGATCAGCAAAAAAATCAACAAGAACGCGTTGCAGGAGTATAAATGAGCCAGTATTCAATTGCCGTATTAGCCGGAGACGGTATCGGCCCAGAAGTTATGCAGGAAGCCAATAAGGTTTTAGATGCGGTTGAAAAGAAATTTAATGTCACGCTAAATAGAACTGCATATCCTGTAGGGGGTTATGCCATTGATACTGAGGGTGAAGCACTGCCCTCAAAAACCTTGTTGGGCTGCGAACAAGCCGATGCCATCTTATTTGGCAGTATTGGCGGCCCAAAATGGGACACCTTACCGTTAGAACAACGCCCAGAACGTGCTGCACTGCTGACTCTTCGCAGTCACTTTGACTTGTTCAGCAACTTACGCCCTGCCCGTATTTACCCTGGCCTTGAGAGCTTGTCGCCCCTTCGTGAAGACATTGCTAAATCGGGTGTTGACGTTTTAGTGGTTCGCGAACTCACCAGTGGCATCTACTTTGGTCAGCCAAAAGGTCGCGAAGGTGAAGGCGAAGAAGAATTCGCATTCGATACCATGCGCTACAGTAAGCGAGAAATTCGTCGCATTGCTATTGCTGCGTTTGAAGCAGCGCAAAAGCGTCGTGGCAAGGTTACTTCAGTAGATAAAGCCAACGTACTGGTGACCAGCCGTTTGTGGCGCGAAATTGCAGAAGAAGTGGCCAAAGACTATCCCGATGTCGCGCTTGATCATATCTACATCGATAACGCCACCATGCAAATTATGAAAAACCCGGCGCAGTTTGACGTGATGCTGTGTTCAAACCTATTTGGTGACATTGTATCAGATGAATGCGCCATGATGACCGGCTCTATGGGCTTGTTGCCTTCAGCAAGCATGAATGAAGACGGCTTTGGTTTGTATGAGCCGGCGGGCGGATCGGCCCCTGACATTGCAGGCCAAGGTATCGCCAACCCCATCGCACAAATACTCTCTGCCGCCATGATGCTACGTTTTAGCATGAACTTAGGTAATGCTGCAGACGCTATTGAAAAAGCGGTAGTCGCAACGTTAGAAGCAGGTGTACTTACAGGCGAGTTACTCCCTGCAGACAAACGTAGTCAAGCGGCAAGCACGTCGCAAGTAGGCGATGAAATAGTAAAACAATTAATGGCGCAGGAGTAAAAAACCTCATGGCCAAGACCTTATACGACAAAGTGTGGCAAGCCCACATAATCGACCAAATCGGTGAAGACAGTCTAATCTATATCGATCGTCATTTAATTCACGAAGTGACCTCACCACAGGCTTTTGCTGGCCTCAATGAAAAGGGCCGTAAGGTACGCCGTCCGGATCGTACTATCGGCACCATGGATCACAGCATATCAACCCGCTCATTAGCCATTGATGCGTGTGGCCCAGCCAACGCGCTTCAGCTACAAACCCTGGCAAAAAACTGTGAAGAGCACGGCATTCAATTATTCCCTGTCGGTCACCAAAAACAGGGAATTGTTCACGTTATGGGACCAGAGTTGGGCTTGATCCAGCCTGGTATGACGGTGGTGTGTGGTGACTCTCATACCGCCACTCACGGTGCATTCGGCGCATTAGCGTTTGGTATTGGTACCTCTCAGGTAGAGCACGTGCTTGCCACGCAAACCCTGAAACAAAGCCGCGCGAAAAGCATGCTAATCAATGTAAACGGCAAATTGCCTGTGGGTATCACTGCCAAAGACATCATTCTAGCCATCATTGGTAAAATTGGTCATGCCGGCGCAACAGGCCATGTTATTGAATACGCGGGTGAAGCGATTCGCGGCTTAAGCATGGAAGAACGTATGACAGTGTGCAACATGAGCATTGAAGCGGGCGCTAAAGCCGGCCTTGTGGCACCTGATGAGAAAACTTTTGCTTACCTTAAAGGGCGTGAATACGCGCCCAAAGGGCAAGTATGGGAAGACGCCGTAGCCTATTGGAAAACCCTATACACGGATGAAGGGGCCACCTTTGATACTGTGGTTGAACTTGAAGCGGCTGATATTGCACCTCAGGTCACCTGGGGCACAAATCCGGGACAAGTTATTGGTGTGAACTCCCCTGTACCTTCACCTGAAGATTTCAGCGATCCAATAGAAAAAGAAAGTGCTAAAAAGGCACTGGCCTATATGGGTTTAAATCCAGGAGAAAGGTTAGCTGACGTTGCAGTAAACCACGTTTTTATTGGCTCGTGCACAAACGGACGTATTGAAGATATGCGCGCAGCGGCACAAATTGCCAAGCGCGGTAAGGTCGCCGATTCAGTAACCGCCATCGTAGTACCCGGGTCTGGTAACGTGAAACGTCAGGCAGAGGCAGAAGGACTCGATAAAATCTTCATCGATGCGGGCTTTGAGTGGCGTTTACCGGGCTGCTCTATGTGCCTTGGCATGAATGACGACAAACTAGTGGCGGGCGATAGGTGTGCCTCTACCAGCAACCGTAACTTTGAAGGTCGTCAGGGACGTGGTGCACGCACTCATTTAGTTAGTCCGGCAATGGCTGCCGCCGCGGCCATCACTGGTCGCTTTGCCGACGTACGAGATTATCAGGAGTAAGTAATGGCTGAACAAGGTTTTACACAACATACAGGCATTGCTGCGCCATTAGATCAGGCCAATGTCGATACTGACCAAATCATTCCAAAGCAATTTTTAACAGGCGTTACCCGTGCAGGTTATGGCAAGCATTTGTTCCACGATTGGCGTTATTTAGATTTGGAAGAAAAAGAGCCAAATCCGGCGTTTTCGCTTAACAAGCCTGAGCACAAAGGCGCAAGTATTCTGCTAGCTCGAGAGAACTTTGGTTGTGGCTCAAGTCGTGAACATGCGCCGTGGGCATTAGCCGACTTTGGCTTTAAAGCGGTTATTGCCACCAGCTTCGCTGATATTTTTTACGGTAACTGTATTAACAACCAGTTGGTGCCTGTAACCTTGCTCAGTGAACAAATGGATGCACTATTTGCCGCAGTAAACGCAAACCCGGCGGTTGAAATTACTGTGGATTTACCAGCACAAACCGTCAGCTTTAACGATAATAGTGTTAGCTTTGATATTGCAGCGCATCACAAAAACAACCTTATTAAAGGCTTAGATGCCATAGGGCAAACCTTGGCACTTAGCGAGACCATTGAGGCGTTTGAGCAAAAACAGCCTGCCTGGCTCTAAAGTGAATTAGGGCAATCAAGTCTTTTTAAAAAACGTAATTAAAAGCGAAGTTAATAAATCTAATAACTTCGCTTTTTTAATCTTATACTAAAGCACAATAAATCATTCACTTTTTGTTAAAGATTATCGTAGAATTCCTTTTCAACGTCAGTTTGTTGGCTTAAACATGCCTTACAGGAGAAATAATGCTAGAACAGGTACCCATTGATGATTTGCAGCCAGGGATGTACGTCAATCAAGTACTTGAGCAAAAGGGCTCACTTAAAATGCGCTCAAAAGGTATTGTTAAGACGCAAGCCATTATAGATAGCCTGAAGGCCAAAGGTATTTTGTTGTTAGAAATCGATATGGCCAAGTCGAAATTACCAAAAGCGAAAGCGCCGCCTTCTGATCCTGAAACCAATAACGACAAAGTCACGACCCAAGCCATTGCTAAACCAGTCGGTAGAGATTCGATCAATGAAGCCAGCGAACTCTATGAAAGTGCGGTAGCAATACAAAGCAGCTTTTTGAAAGGGCTTAAAAATGGTGCGGTTAAAGATTTAAGCCCTATGGAGTCTCTTTCTCAGAGCCTGATCGAAAGCGTTTTTGACAACAAAGATGCGTTGAGTTGTCTCACCATGATTAAAGAAACCGATCAATATCTGCTGGAACACTCTATAAACTGCAGTGTATTGAGCGGTATTTTCTGCGAATATTTAGGCTTTGACAGAGACACCATTGAACAAGTGAGTCTTGGCACCTTATTAATGGACATAGGGATGTCTTCGCTGCCCGACGAGATTCGCAATCACGAAGGCGAGTTTTCAAGTGACGACTGGGAAGTAATGAAAACCCATGTAGAACTTGGCGTTGGACTTGTGGAGCAGTGTGGCGACATTTCCGACCTGTCGCTTAAGATTATTGAGCAACACCACGAGCGTACCGACGGAAGTGGCTATCCCAAAGGATTAAAATGCGACGAAATCTCTGAATTTGCACGAATTGCTGCGATAATAGATGCCTACGACGCCATGACCTCAAACCGCGTGCATAAGAAAAGCATTACCCCCACTCAAGCGCTTAAACGCCTAACCGCATCAGAAAACTTGGACCAATCTTTGGTCAAAAAGTTTATCCAGTGTATTGGTGTCCATCCAGTGGGCTCATTAGTCAGGTTGAAAAGTGGTAAATTAGGTATTGTCAGTAGAGCCAACCCTAAAGATCCGGTCAGCCCTCATGTGATGACCTTCTACAGCGTCACCTCTCAACACTTTAATGAAGTTAAACGCATCGACTTAAGTCAGTATGACGATGAAATCGTGTCAGGGGTAAGGCCAGAAGAATTTAATTTGAACCTTCCCAAATTCTTCAAAGACGTATTTATCAACCAAATGCCAATCTAAATGAGTTAGTAAAGCCCAAAAGACCCGTTAGGGTCTTTTTTATTGCGCTTTATGGTTACCAATCAGTCAGCGCCGCCATACTGAAAACTTCACCTTCAAATGACAATATAACCCGTTGCGCCTCAATATTGACGATCTTGACCTTATCCGCTATCCAATCGCCCTCAGATAACTGACGGCCGTTCACTCTTACCCAGCGGTCGTTAGGATGCGAAGCATACATGTGAGCACTAAAGTTCATGGTAGGTAAGCGCGTCAACAGACGCACAGGTAATTGATCCACCCGTATAATATCATCGTGTACTGAAACAGAAGGCTTGTATTCGTCCTGCCCTACTTCTGCTTGTGTATCCAGCGCTTTTACCGCCTCGTTGAATTTTGCCATTAACTCAGGCGACACAGATACGTTTGCCCCATCTTGAGGTTCGTTGAGCACTGTCCCTTCATAATTAGTGTCAGCCGTGGTTTGCTCTTGACTGTCAGAAGACGAAGGCGCATTGGCTTCACGCCCCTGTGAAAGATTCTGTGCTAACTGTTTTACATCATCTACCGTTTTATTTGTCTGTGAGGTTGGCACTCTTGCACCCTGGGGGGCAGTGTTCTCACCTGAACTAATCGGCAAGGTTTGTGAAGGCGCAGTGGTTTCAATGGCCGCCGTTTCGCCTGTGACTGGTTTACCTTGCGTTAGCTGTATTGTTCCCTGTTCGTCAGATTGGGAAGTTGTTGTTTGCTCTACTTCGCCATCTGAAGCCTTGGTGCTAACGGTTACCTCTGCTGTTTGTTTTACTGCGGGCCACCAGCGAGTCGAGGTCGCCACAATAAAGCCGACAACAAGTCCCATTAATACGACAAGCGCGAAAGGCCACAGCTGGCGGCTATACCAGCGCCAAGTGGACGGTAAACTCTCCACTGTGGGTAAGAAAAGGCTTCGATTGAACTGTTCATTCAGCGATTTATCTGCCTTGGCTGCGGTATCATGTTTGCCTCTTAACAACGCTTGGGTCTGAGTGTGTTGATGGGACGTCGTAGCAATCTCTACCGTTTGCTCGGGGTCTATTTCCACTTCCTGTACCCCCATTTCCATCAGCCCCTGAACCATGGCTTCGCTACTTACCAACCCTGCTTTTCTAATTTTCACCGGACCGTTTTGCTGGGTAATTTGCACAATCACCATACCGGGCTTTACATCAGCAATTGCGACTAACTCAGACATATAAACTCCCTATGCCATAACCGCTGATTAACGCAATAAGAAAGGCGATAGCCAAATGCCATTTTCTGCTTTGCTGTAGACGTTGTGTTACTACATCCTCACCTAAAATCTGCCCTGCTGCTGCAAGAAAAATAGGCTTATTCACCACAGCGTGTTGCTTGGTAAAGGACAAGGTGAGCGCGCGATCGCATAACAGGTTAATCACCCGAGGGATCCCTCCGGTAATTTGGTGAACGGCGCGTAATGTCGATTGGCTAAAAATACTGATATCACCGTCAGCCACACTCAAACGATGTGCGATATAGGCATTCACCTCTGGTGCAGTAAGGGGCAATAGGTGATAACGCGCAGTTATGCGTTGGGCAAGCTGCCGGAGTTCGTTGCGTTTTAGTAATTGCTGAAGCTCTGGCTGGCCAATTAACACTACCTTGAGCAGTTTTTCACGGTTAGTTTCTAAATTAGTGAGCAAACGAAGCTGCTCTAACACTTCGGGTAGTAAATGCTGCGCTTCATCCACCATGAGTACTGTATTCATACCCGCTTGATGGTTTTCCGCCAATTTCGCCAAAATAAGATCAGTAAAATATTTAAGGCTTCCCTTACTGGCCGCGTATTCCAAGCCTAACTCGTCACATACCGTCGCCAATAGCTCAAGGGCAGACAGCGTGGGGTTGAGTATCACTGCCACCTGAGTATTGTCGGGCAGTTGTTGCAGAAGTTTTCGTGAGACTGTGGTTTTCCCCGTACCCACTTCGCCGGTCAGCATTACAAACCCGCCACTTTCCCTAAGGCCAAAGGTCAAATGCGCCAGCGCCTCTTTGTGCCTGGGACTCATATACAAATAATCGGGATTGGGCGCGATGGAAAAAGGGTTGTCGCTTAGCCCGAAATAATTCAAATACATGCTATTTGCTACTGATCATTGAAAAACGACAATTAAACTACCAGAGGCCACCCTTAAGTGAAAGCGTATGACGCCCGACCTGCGAATTTAATTGTAACATTGCTATACTGCGTGCCTAAGCAAGTCAGTACAGAACAAAAACGAGGTAGCATGCAAGTATATTTAGTCGGCGGTGCGGTACGCGACGCCCTGCTAAACCGAGTTGTAACGGAACGCGACTACGTGGTGGTAGGCGCGACGCCACAAGCTATGCTGGATAAAGGCTACACACAAGTAGGAAAGGATTTTCCGGTATTCCTTCACCCCAAAACCGGGGAGGAATATGCACTCGCCAGGACTGAGCGCAAGTCAGGTACGGGTTACACCGGGTTTATTTGTGATGCTTCCAGTTCTGTTACTCTTAAAGAAGACTTAATGCGCAGGGATCTCACCGTGAATGCCATGGCTCAGGATGAACACGGCAATATTATTGACCCCTATCACGGGCAATCTGATCTTGAAAGTCGGGTGTTACGCCATGTATCTGAGGCGTTTAGCGAAGATCCCCTTCGAGTATTTCGCGTAGCGCGGTTTGCCACCCGTTACGCTTATTTAGGGTTTACTATTGCCGATGAAACCCTTGCGTTAATGCAAAATATGGCCACAAGTGGTGAACTTAAAGCGCTGACTGCAGAACGGGTATGGCAAGAAACCAAGCGCAGTTTACTGGAGCAAACTCCCGACGTGTTTTTTACTGTGCTCAATGAAGTGCACGGCCTGAGTGACTGGTTTACTGAGATTGAACGTGACATTCAAACCCCAATCGCTACGTTAAAGGCAGCGGTGGACTTAACAAGCACTTCAAACGAAAACGCTGATGCAAACACAACTCTCACCACAAGGTTCACCGCCATGCTTTCGCACTTAACCGACGACGAAGCCAAGAGTTTGTGCACGCGATTAAAAGTGCAAAATCAGGTAAGCGAGATTGTGCTCCTTGCCTGTAAGTTTAAAGGGGTGTTGATCAAGACGGACAATACGCCAAACGACCTGCTCGACCTTTTTAACGGTTGTGATGCGTGGCGAAGAGGTGAACGATTTTCACTATTACTCACTGCATTTGCACCCTACGCCCGTGCCAAAAACATCGATTGGTCGCGTCAAAGTAAACACATTCAACAAGCTCTTGCAGTAGCCAATCAAGTGAATGTGCAAGACATTATTGCTACAGGTGTTAAAGGCCCTGAAATAAAAAAAGCATTGAACCAAGCTAAACTCAACGCCATAGCGTCGCTACGCGAGTAATTTCTCGCGCTCTTAGTGAAGACAAAATCAGTGAACTCAATCTAACTCAGTTACACCTGTTAAATGCTAATGGTACTCACCCACTGGCAATAGAATGTGTATTTACCTAAGGAGAGCGAATTTAACCGCAGTTTTTCTCTATGTTTTGATGTAGCAATGCTACAATACGCCCCATTCATTTAGAGCGTTTTTTATACTATGACTTTCGAAGAACTCGAATTAGACGAAGCACTGTGTCACGCAGTTGCCGATATGGGGTTTGAAACTCCCACCAGCATTCAAGAGCTGGTGATCCCTCACGCCTTAGACGGGCGCGATATCCTAGCATCTGCACCGACAGGTACAGGCAAGACAGCGGCATTTTTGTTGCCTGCGTGCCAGTTTTTATTAGATTACCCGCGCAGACAACCCGGTGCGACACGTATCTTAATCTTAACGCCTACCCGCGAGCTAGCACTACAGGTATACGAGCAGGCAGTGGCTATTACCAAGCACACGCAAATTGTGTGTGGCGTGATCACTGGAGGTATTAACTATGGTACCGACAAAGAAACCTTGAGCAAAAACCTCGATATTCTGGTGGCAACGCCAGGTCGCTTGCTTGAGCATATTGAAAAAGAAGCCGCCGATTGCCGCGATATTGAGTGTTTGATCCTCGATGAAGCCGACCGCATGCTAGACATGGGCTTTTCCACTGTGGTTAACCAAATTGCTGCTGAAGCCCGTTGGCGTAAACAAAACCTGTTATTCTCGGCTACCTTAGAAGGCGCTGGTGTACGCAACTTTGCCCATGAAATTCTTAACAATCCAGAAGTGATTGAAGCGAATCCGTCGCGCAAAGAGAAGAACAAAATTCACCAGTGGTATCACCTTGCTGATGATATGGCACACAAACAAGCGTTGTTGGTTCATATTCTAAAACAGCCTACCACCACCAGTGCTGTGGTGTTTGTTAAAACCCGAGACCGTCTGCAAATGTTGAAAGACTTTTTGGCATCAAAAGACATCCAGGTTTGCTGGCTACAAGGTGAAATGCCACAAGATAAACGCAATGCTGCGTTGGCGCGCTTTAAAAGTGGTGAAGTGCCTATCTTACTAGCCACTGATGTTGCTGCCCGTGGTATCGACGTACCAAACGTAAGCCATGTTATTAACTTCGACATGCCGCGTAAAGCCGACGTATATGTACACCGTATTGGACGAACTGGTCGCGCAGGCGCAAAAGGCACCGCGATATCTTTGGTAGAAGCGCACGACTTCGAAATGGTGGCCAAAGCTGCACGCTATATGGGCGAGCCATTGAAAGCCCGCGTTATCGACGAGTTACGCCCTAAAAACAAAGCGCCTAAAATTGGCCCTAAAAAGAAGAAAGTCAAAGCTAAAGATAAAGCTAAGTCCAAAACAAAGCCGAAAAAGCGTAAGTGATCTGACAGAAATCGTGGAGTGGGTGATAGGGAGTAAGTGCTGATAGAGGCCTATTTTCCATTTAATGCGTGCCCTGACTCTTTGCAGTACAAAGAAAGCTGAGCGAGGTCGCGCAATAAACAAGGATGTGGGTGGGGTATTGCTGGAGCAAACCCTCTGCCGCATGGATGCGGCAGCGGAGCGCACACGGACGTGTTTACAGCGTGTTTGTGGAAGCAATCCCCCACTTGCAGCCGCAGTTCATTGCGCGGCCTCACTGCCAATTCAAAAGAGAGTACTATGACATTTCCGGAAAAAATTGTTCTAGCCACAGGTAACCAAGGTAAGGTCCGTGAGTTTGCGTCTTTATTTGCCGAATACGGTGTAGACGTTGTTGCACAAAAAGAATTGGGGGTATCAGATGTCCCTGAAACGGGCACAACCTTTGTGGAAAATGCCATCATTAAAGCCCGTCATGCGGCACAAGTTACTGGCTTACCCGCTATTGCGGATGATTCAGGTTTAGTGGTTGATGCCCTTGGCGGCGCGCCTGGTATATATTCGGCCCGCTACGCCGGTGCTGATGCCACGGATGACAGTAATATCGACAAGCTATTAAGTGAGCTTGAAGGTGAAACCCAGCGCAAGGCTCACTTCTTCTGTACACTCGTATTTATGCGCCATGCAGACGATCCTGTCCCTCTAGTTGCGCAAGGAAAGTGGCAAGGTGAGATATTAAATGCTCGTTCTGGTAACGGCGGTTTTGGTTACGATCCTGTATTTCATGTCCCTACCCATGGCTGCACTGCCGCAGAACTTGATAAAGTCGAGAAAAATCAGATTAGTCACCGCGGAAACGCCCTTCGCCTTTTATTGAACACCATGAGAGAGACTTTTGCATAACCCTCCGTTAGCCCTCTACATCCATATCCCCTGGTGTGTACAGAAATGCCCGTATTGTGACTTTAACTCCCACGGGCTTAAATCTGCCCTACCCGAGAAAGAATATGTAGCGCACTTACTGGACGACTTAGCTATAGACGCTAAACGGGTAGGTGATAGGCAAGTAGACACTATTTTTATCGGTGGCGGTACACCCAGTTTATTCTCTGCCGAGGCCATGGCCGACATTCTTACTGGTGTAAAAGAGCGGGTTAATCTTGCAACTGATGCAGAGATAACCATGGAAGCGAACCCGGGCACGGTTGAAGCGGGTAAGTTTGCAGGCTTTTATCAAGCGGGCGTAAACCGAATATCGGTGGGTATTCAAAGCTTTCAGCCACAGCATTTAAAGGTACTGGGTCGTATCCACAACGAAAGGCAGGCTGAAAACGCGGTAAAACAAGCACACAGTGTTGGCTTGCCGACGTTTAATTTGGATCTGATGCACGGATTACCCGAGCAAAGTGTGGCCAATGCAATTGCCGATTTAAAGCAAGGGATCGCGTTAAACCCTTATCACCTGTCGTGGTATCAACTGACTATCGAGCCCAACACTCCGTTTTACTCTCGCCCACCTGAGTTACCCGAGGATGATATTTTGTGGGAAATTCAGGAGCAGGGCCACGCGTTACTGGAAGCGGCGGGTTATCATCAGTATGAAATATCCGGTTACGCCAAGGCCGGACATCAGTGCCGTCATAACTTGAATTACTGGCGTTTTGGTGACTATATAGGCATTGGTTGTGGGGCACATGGCAAAATTACCGATACGCAGAACGGTACTATTCACCGCACCGTCAAAGTAAAACACCCTCGTGGCTACATGGAGATAAGTCGCCCCTATTTAGACACGGAAAACCAAGTTGAAGCGCAAGACTTGCCCTTTGAGTTTTTTATGAATCGGTTTCGCCTTGTTGAGCCTTGCCCCATTGATGACTTTACAGCATTGACTGGAATAGCCATTGATAAGGATGTACACAATGCGTTAAGTGATGCTGAAAAACAGGGGTTATTGCATATCACTGACAGGTACTGGCAAGTCTCCGCCAAAGGCCGTCGATATCTCAATTCATTGTTGTCCTGCTTTGTTTAACTGAGGTATCTCAAGTAGTAGGTGAAAGCGATCGCGGTAAAGCACAAGCCCGAGTTAATCGGGCTTTCTAGTTTGTACGGTAATGATATTAAAAGATTCAAAGGCAGGGACACTAGCGCGTAACTGCTCTTCTGCGACATCTAGGCGTTTGAGTTTTTCGCAAAACCACTCCGCTTTTTTGCGCAGTGTGGTGGCCTTGTCACCTACGTCAAAATGTTCTCCCACCGTGCTTAATTGACGCGTAATTTCAGCCACTTTCTCTTGGTTGACTTCACCATTTCCGGTATTAATACCGCTGATTGCAGAGAGTATTCCCCCCACTGATGTGGAAATTGCTTCTTCCAGTTGCGCTTCAATTTCACTGTCGACAAATTCATCCACACTCTCTAACGACCCAGGGCCGATAAAATAGTGGTTACTGGCGTGTCTGAATTTGTCTTTCACGCGGTTTTGCACCCGCTTCATAGCCGTATTTAAGCGTTCGTAACTGTCGTGGTCACTACCGACCAACCCCAGATAAACGTGTTCGATAGTATCAATGGCAAGGTCAACCCCTTCTGTTGCCAACACAATCATTTTAGGAACTACGTAATGTAACCCAATTGAATAGTCAGCTAACCACTGGCGTTGCTCCGCCGACAGATCTTGTAAGCGTCCGCCAACAAAAAGCTGAGATTGATGATTGATTTGCACTACGGTACGGGTTTTATCCATGACGCGAATTTGGTCATCGTTCACCGCAATACCATAAGCAAAGTCGATGTTACAGGTATATTCTGCCTGTGCTGAAGCGTTAAACCCAGCCCACAGAAATATTGTAAAAAGTGCAGCCTTAAGGCGCGAATTTATTTTCATACTGATATTGTGGCTAGCTTACTGCAAAATAAAAAGCCGTCATGAGTCTAACGTGCTAAAAATCAGGTTGAATCTGACGATAACACACGTTAACTCGTTAAGTAGTGCTTATCATTGCACACAAAATAACGTCTTAAAAAAGTGACGCGCGTATTATAATACGCGCCTTGACCAGTGAAAGTACCACCCTTCTCCATTAGACTAAAGGATAAGTTAACGGTTACCTTTCGCGCTTACCCTCTAACGCTGCCTTAACTACGACACACGTAGCGAAAAAGGTTAATTTTCCTTAATTGCTTACTCGTTTGTATAGGTGCGTACCAATCGCACATACACAAATCGGTTTTTCTCCTTAATGGAATGACTGGCGTTGAAAAAGGCCACTACCCATGCCCGATCGGGGTCACTGGCCGAGGGCGTAGAAGTCCAAAAATCATCAGGCGGTGTAGCAGGAAAAACACTTTGATTAATAGCAGGACGAACACAATCACGTTCAGTAAGCGTAGCAAGCTCTTTCACATTCGGTAAACGCCACCCCAACAAATCTTCATTACTGGCCTGATGTGCCAGTTGTAATGCCTGTTGCCAGGTATACTTAACCGCCTCACCTGAACAGGTTGCTCCATTCCAGGTTTGTCCTTGTGCACAACGACGCCAGACTAAATCAGTAGTGGTATCGAGCATGGAGTCAGAGGTAATGGACGAAAAAGAGCTGGTAGGGGTAGTCTCCAGTCCATCAGACAAGCACTCTTGTGCGCTAAGCACTGTAGAAAGGCTAGACAGGCATACCGATACTAGCCCCACGGCTACTGTTTTTTTCGAAAATATTGCGTTTTTCATGCTTATCGTCCCGCTCTCACTAAACGAACTCGTGCTGCAGTAGACTTGTTGAGAAAATTGTCCACTCCAGATAAAAAGTCTAATGCCCACGCATTGCGCGCATCATCGTTATTCACACCATCCGCACTGGGCACAGATGTCCAATACCACAAGGGAGAAGCGCTGACTGGTCCAGTATGCGGAAAGTAGTCTTCGTCGATTGCCACACTATCGGCAACCCCCATGTGCATCAATGAAAACAACTCGTGATGAGTAGGCATCCGCCAGTCGTAGAATCCACACAGTCCCTGCGCGTTTACGGCTTCTACATAAGCGGACGTGTTGCAGTTAGTCAGCAGGCAACTGGCATTACTCCCCAATACATCACCTTCGAACCCACCGTTTACTTCATCGCTATACCAGGCATAGGTATAGTCTTTGTCTTGAAACGTACCGTCGTCAGTTTTCACTTCCCATATTAATCCTGTCACATTGTCTCTCACACACGACCAAGTGGTTGCACTGGCGTCCTGCTCGTCCCCGTTGGCATTGAGCCGGGTGAAATCAAACCCAGCTTTTCCTCTACCAGCTTTCTCAATCAAGCCATTTTTTTCAATGACATCAGCGCCTCGTTGACCATCTTGACCGGGAAAATCATTTTGTTGGGCTTGGGTCAGTGCCGTATTTGTCGCTTGCTGTAAAAAGCCTGTATCGTTTATTAACGGGGTTGGCATGGGTCTGACACGCACGTTAATCGCATCTTCTACCTGATTGCCGTTGGCATCAGTAACAGTGAGGGTATAAACCACAACCGACGTAGAGGCGACAGCTGGCGCTATTGCAAATGTAGACAGGGCATCGTCATCGTCCACTACACTATTGGTTTGCCTGTCAAAATCTTGTTGCGTAGGGCTTACCACATTGCCACTTCTTTCCCAGCGAAAGTTAAGCGGGCGAGCACTGGGTACTGACGTACTGGCTTGGCCTGACAAAATAACAATCTCGCCACTGAATACGCCTTGGGAAAAACCAGCATCCACAACGGGTAGCGTATCAGTAGCCGATTGTACCGATAGCGAAGCGTCCATTGTGTCAGTGGCCCCCTCACTATCGGTCACTTCCAACTGAAAAGTTAATACTTGGGGATCATTGGTGATAGGGGTAGTGATGGTTAAAGTGGCAAGGTCAGTGGCCACGCCGGTAATAACATTTGTGCCACTGGTTTGAGACCAATTATAGCTGACAATACCAGGCGTTGAACTGGCGTCGGGATCAGTACTTGCAGTGCCGTCCAGTACTATTTCAACACCGCCTGGAAAGGTGTTACTAGGAAGACCTTCCCACTGGGGCAGGTCTATATTGGCTAAAGGAGCAAGGTTCACAGGTGCAACCGTAATAACCGTTTCATCACTTGCCGTGTTTCCACTTTGATCGTTTACCGTTAGGGTAAAGGTATATTGGGTAGACGAATTTACTTCAGGCGCAACAAAGCTGGCGCTCGATTGGCTGGTATCTGCATGGGTAATTGACAGCGAGGGCGAAACACTCCAATTAAAACTGTAGCTTCCGTCTCCCCCGCTTACCTGAGCATTGAATGTATATGTTGCGCCTTCCGTTACCGTTGCATCAGGTCCGGCATTAACGACCAGACGACTCGGGGCCACCTCTCCATCACTTGAGCCTCCCCCGCCGCCACACGCAACAGTGAGTGCCATTAGCCCTACGATGACTGCGCAGCGCACTAACATCTTTGCTAAAAAGTGGTAAGTTGAAAAGGGGCTTGTTTGCATAATAACTCCCATCGCAAGGATTGCATAAACGCACTGAAAATAATCTGAAAAAAATGACACTTGCCTGTAGCGGAGAAAGGAGCACAAGGGGACGCGCTGCCCCCTTTTTTTATCGCATTGATTTCGCTTCTTGTTGCTCAGAAATCATTACTTGTAATGCTTCGAGTTGTTTCTTACCTACAGCCACATCGGTCATGTCGTAAATCATCATGCTGATATAATCCACTTTGCCTGTCGTTGACGTTAAAGGCGACAGTGTAATGTTTTGATACATGAAAGACTCACTTCCAGTAATCGGCCGGTAGTTAGGAAACTTGAATAAGTAAGGACGTTGTTCCCATGTCATAAACGCCCGGGTTTTTAAGTCGAACACAGGTTTGGCTTTTTTTACAAACCAATCCTGCTTGATGGAAGGGAAAAGAGAGAACAGCGACTTGTCTCTTACCTCACTGGGTAACAGCCCACTGTGGCTTTCCATAAAGCCATTCCACACTTTTACCGTGAAGTTGCGATCCAGTACCACTATGCCCACATCCACTGATTGGAGCATATCCATCATCCAATGGAATTCTTGCAACTCATCTAAATGCTGGCTCATTAAAAGTCCTCCAACAAATGGGCGAGTTTTGAATTCATCATCTTCATTGACTCTTCGGTGAACAATAAGACCAAATCGCACTGCACGTTGTAGCCCTCTAAACCGTAACTCAACTCAATGGCCAAGGTGCGCTTCCACTTTATTTGATTCATGCTGATAATTTCTGTAATGGCCCGATGCTGGCCTAGCACTATGGGGTGACCTTGACTGAAATTGATATCCATTTGATTGGCAAGCCCTGTCAGGCACGTCCCAATTAGGATACTTGCTGCGTCCATAAGCAATTCAAGCTGCAACTGATCGTCAACATCACCTTCAACATTGAGAATTTTCGCAACATCGTCAAAACTCGAATCACTTAAAATACACAGTGCTTCACCACTGACACCCGGCCCTAAAAAGCCTTGGCATACCGCTGTAACTTGCTCGTGACTCTCGATATCTGACAGCATCATATGAAGCTCTGACACTTCAATGAGGTTTACGTTAGGAATAGGCAGTTCGACAAAAACGTTCATGATACGAGCAAGGTGATCGCCCGCCTGCCCCATGGCAATATTGGTTATCTCTTGATAACAGTCTCTAATATCAGGATCTAGCGGCGGCGCTTCTTCTTCCACCTCTTTTTCAGTATGTAATATGTTGTATTTGTCTAACACCCCTGACAGCGTCTGAGGATCTACTGGTTTTCTAATAAAATCCAAGGCACCTAAAGAGGTAACTCGTTGATGCGCTTCTGGTTGAATATCACCTGAAATAACAATGACTTTTGTTTTAAGGCCTTGCTGTTTAATCGCTTCCAAAGTGCCATATCCATCCAGAATTGGCATATTGAGATCGAGAAGAAGCAAATCTCCCTTTCCTTCAGCCAGTGCTGACAGTGCTTCTTGGCCATTTTTAGCAAAATGAACCGCGACTTCCCAGTCTTGAGGAAGGCATTTGGCCACTTGCTTACGCGCAACTAATGAGTCATCGCAGACGAGTACAGAAAACATTGAGCTTTATTACCACCTAGTTTTTGAAACCAGCTTTCGCTGAAATTTTCAATCAATAGCACTTATCGGCATTCCTGCGTGGAACTGAAGTGACGATTTATCCATGACGTATATAGTGATACGAAACACTTCACTAAGAAATAGCACTTTTGGAGAATTTTGCCAGCCAATGGCAATTTATCTACGCCGCTAACGTAAAAATTAACGGAAGCACAATCGCAGTAAAAATTCCATTAACACACAGCCCTAACGTGGCCATCGCGGCCACGTCATCACCCATGTGAATTGCTTTTGCCGTACCTACGGCATGAGCAACTGTACCGAGGGCTATTCCTTGCGCCTGCCTATTGGTGACGTTCAACAAGGTAAAAATTCCACTGGCAAATATTGCGCCTACTACTCCGGTGACAATAACAAAAACCGCAGCTAAAGGGGGTATTCCGCCAATTTGAGCACTGGTTTCCATCGCCAAAGGGGTGGTAATTGATTTCGCTAACATGGTGAATTGGATAGCCAGAGGCGCATCAAAAAAATAAACCGCAAGCCACGCTAAAGCCGGCGCAAGTACTCCCCCAAATGCAATACTGACCGCAAGACGCCAGCCATATAAGTGCAACTGACGCCATTGCCGATAAATAGGCAACGCGAGCGCCACTGTCACAGGCCCCAATAGCCAATGTAGAATGCCAGCATACTGCTGATAGTCAGGCACAGGTACAGAAGCGGCATACAAACAAACTCCCACTAATACTGCGGTAGTAATTAGGGGGTGAGAAAGAGGGTGGCTGTGAAGACGTCGATGAACATAAAGTCCAAATAGGTAACTGACAAGCGTTATTGCCAACCACATTCCCCCAGTCAGCGTAAAGGCATTGAGCAAAGCTTCCTTCATGGCTTGCTCCCATCCTTATTGTCTTGCGCATTGTCGGTCGTTGACGGATGCACGGGCGATTGCTTGCTGGCAAAAAGTGCTTGGGACAACCACGCAGTGACTCCCAAGCTCAAAACGGTAGTCACCACAATGGCAATTGAGAGTGCGACACTGTTTTGTTGAATATCAGACCAGTACAAGGTCACGCTCAATACTGCCGGAACAAACAGTAGCGACATATGCTTTAGCGGTGCCGTAGCAAAAGCGGCAACATGGCGTTCGTAAAGCGGGAAAAGAAACAGGAAAACCAGTAAAAAAAGAAGACCCGCCAATGGGCCAGGCAGAGGTAAATCAAACAATTGGGTTACATACAGCCCCAAATAGTACGCACCAAAAACGAGAATGCCACCGACTACATAATTTGTCCCTGCTCGCACATCTCCACCGTTACAGACGCTTACCCTATTGAACTGAGAGTGTAACCATTTGGAGGGCGCTGTACCAGCGCGACCATGGTCTTAGCGTCTATTGTGACTGCCAGAACTGAAAATAGTATTTATGGGTGATTTTAAAGGCTTCTCCCCCCTGCATGATGACCCGTTGTTGATTGCATTTTTGTTCTAGGTGTGCGACGTGACGCTGGTTAACCACCACAGATCGATTACAGCGCTTAAAATATTGCTCTGGTAGTCGTTTAAGGAGGTCATTTAATGTGGTTCTGACAATGATATTTTCAGAAAGGGTTTGTACACACATATAGTCGCCGGCTGCTTCAATCCACTTGATGTCAGCAGGATCAAGGCAACACCATCCTTTCTCAGACCGGATCCCTACAACAGCGGGTGAGTTGTGAATGGCCAGTTGACGCCGAAGCGTAGCCAACAGTGCAGAAGCAGATACTCCATATTGTTTACACAAACCTTGGACCAGTAAATCAAACTGCATCTCCCGCTGATGACAGCTAAATTGGTGCTTAACACGCGTGATCGCGTGACTTATCTGCTCATTAGAAAACGGGTGGATAACAAAACTGGATGCGTTGTGCTCGAATGCTAAAAGGGCTTCGTGAGCGTGCTCCCCTACCGCTACCCAGTAGCGAGAAGCCAAGTTTCTACTGGATTGTGCAACCGAATAAAAACCAATCGAGTTGGGGTATTTCTCAGCCAATGCCAAACAATGGCCTGATGATTCCGCTTCAAATACGTGAGTAAATACACCCAGCTTATTCAGTATCTCTACCAGCGCCTTTTGACGCGACAGTGACGTTAAGAAAACCAACGCAATCATATGCATTCCTTTACTAACGCAGAAACAATTTCTGGCTACTTATCGACAACGCGTAACCTGTTAATGACTTCAACAAAAGGGGCTACAAGGCATGTAGCCCAAAATGGCCAGGGTTAAATCTATTCAATCAGCGCTTGGCGGTCAGTACGTCGGGCGCAATTTTTACGCGCTTAGCTATTAATGCGCCGGTTTTAGTCGCCCCGTGAGTGGAAGCAAAGGCAAGCATATCTTCACCATTGCAAACTAAGCCTTTATGCAAATCTCGCATGCTCAGCCCGGTGGCTTTCACAGCGAAATTTAATCTTAATCGGCTATCGCTTTTTACCGCTTTGCACACAGCGATCAATTCTTTTTCCATTTCCTTGGGGTAGCTGTTTGCACTGGCCGATGTAGTGCCCAATGCCAGGGTTAAACTGAGTAAAGCTAATTTAGTGATGCGGTATGACATAAACATAACAAGTTCCTCTGAAAGTATTCGTCAGCGGGTGCTATCTCTTTTTGCCCCGCACCAATAAATTAGTGAATTCTTGTTAAAGTAACGCTGTAAATTCGTTAAGAAGCCTCTATTTGCGATGTTGCGACAAGCACCCAAATAGCGAGGTTTAATAAACGGTCTAAACTGTTGTTAATCGTACTTAACACACATTTTGAAACATTCCGTGATTAAGACTGTAAACCTGTTATGGGGAATCCATGTCTGTGCAACAACTGAAATCTAATATCAGTCAACACATACAGATAGGTAAGTGGAATCATTGTAATAGTGCAAAAAGGCCAGTCACAGTAAGCCAGCGTGACAAATAAGAGGAGTGGGTAAAAAAAGGGGATTAATCAGAAAGATTAATTCAATAGCAATATGACAATAGGGGCCAGATTGCCTAACCCCTTCGGCGCCATAATAGCAGTTTACTTTAAAAAGGTAGCTTTAGAAGAAACTATCTTGGTGAATTTTAATAAACATACTTGTGCCAATTTTTGAGTAATCAACTTTATACTCTTTGCCATTCAGTGTCTGAATAAACAAAAGTGTTTTTTCATCACCAAATACATCACCTGTGGTCACGTCAACAAGTTCCATGTCCATCATCTTCGCTTCACGCTTATTTTCTGGAACCTTACCTTCATACTGCTTGAGACCTTTATACGTAACAAGCACTGGCGGGTGTTCATCACCATTTATTATCAATAGATCTAATTTTCTTATTTTGTGGATGATGGTATTTCGACCACTCGTAATAAAAGGTTTTTCTGTCATTCTCATCTCCGCGACCGCTTACCTGCATTATTTTTTTGTTAACAAAATATAGAAGCTCGAGAGTTTACCACGATGTTAACAATCCGCACATAAGCATTTGGTTGATATCTAAGTACAAAGTATAACCACAAAATACACTAAATGAGCAAAGTTTCGCTACTTTTTGCACTGTTAATTAACTAATTATTGCCATTTTATCCAAGGACGATGCACCAAGTTTTGGATTAACTTGTTACACGGTGGTAATTCTGGGCTAACAAATTTGCAACTTGGCGCATCCTTTATATCCACTTGCGCAACAATATTTGACACCGATACATCTAAATCAAGCTGCGTATCTAATTGGGTCATCGGCAAGATAAACTCTACACGATTCGTAAATGCGCAGGACTTCTCTGGTGCCACTTCACTGGATTCGGATGGACAATTCACACTGCCTAAGTGATAAGACCAAGTATAGTTTTCATCGCCGTTTTGAGAAACATCAAGTCTGAGGAACTGATGGCCATTTTGGCGATTGTAAAACATGCTTAAGTCATTCAAAGGAGACGGCTGTGAACGCGGGTCTGCATGATTGACGTCGAAGGGCAGTCCCATGGTGAAACGTAAATTAGTGGCCAGTTTCATTAGTTCTTCAGACACATCTAAAATGATTTTATCGTTGGCGTCTTTCGGGGCATTACACAATGAGTGAAATTTTAATAAAGCAGCATCTGCGGTTTGCCATTCTGTTTGTCTAAATTTAACGCGCTGCCATTTTCCATCGATTCGAACTTCCGGTTTACTCAGGTAAAAACCAAAGTAGTCGATGTTCCAGCGTTGTTGACCAATACTCATGATCATGGGGCACGCCCCGGCGTCTACGCCGACCAATTTAAAGGGGATTTCGCCAGGTTGACGACTGTTTATATTGATTACGTCACAGGCTGTTAGGGTAGTTAATAGC